>JACCVQ010000024.1 GCA_013698095.1 Chloroflexota bacterium | reverse complement strand
CCCGTCGGCGGTGCCCTTGGGGCTGGATCCGGCGCTCTTGCGGGCGGGCTTCGGGGCGACGTCTTCGGAGGCAGCGGGGTCAGGCGACGTAGCCGAGCTCTCGGCACCGAGGCCGAGGGCCGGTCGTGTCTCGGTCGGGATCTCGAGGACGGTGACGACCCCGCCGGCCGCGACGATCTTCTCGGTCGCGGACTTCGTGAAGGCATCGGCCACCACGAAGAGCGCGGTGGAGAGCTCGCCGTTGCCGAGGATCTTCAGCGGCTTCTTGATGTTCCGGACCAGCCCGACGGCGCGCAGGATGTCGGCGTTGATCGTCAGCTGCTCGCCCTTCTTCGGCTTCGTGCCGGCCGCGGCGAACGCGCCGGCCTCGATCCGGGCCGCGATGTCGCCGACGTTGACGACCTCGTAGTCGAGCTTGAAGCGGTTCTTGAAGCCGCGCAGCTTCGGGATCCGCATGTGGAGCGGCGTCTGGCCGCCCTCGAACCACGGCGGGATCGAGCCGCCGGCGCGGGCCTTCTGGCCCTTTGTGCCGCGACCGGCTGTCTTGCCCTTGCCGGCCGCGATGCCGCGTCCGACCCGGGTTCGGGCCTTGTTCGAACCCTCCGGCGGACGGAGGTCGTGAAGCTTCATGCCTTCTCCTCGCCGGCGTCCGCGTTCGCCGCGGCGGCGGTGCTCTTGCTCGACCCGCCGACCTCCTCGACTGTCACGAGGAAGCGGACCTGGCGGACCATGCCGCGGGTCGCGGGGTTATCGGGGATCTCGACCGTGTGCCCGATCCGCTTGAGCCCGAGGGCGCGGACCGTCGCCCGGTTGCGGGCGATGTGGCTGATCGTGCTCTTGATCTGGGTGACCCGCAGGCTAGCGGCCATCGCTTCCCTCCATCGCGAGGACCGCGGCGGGCTGGCCCGGGATCCGGCTGACGAGCTTCACGCCGCGGCGGGCGCCGAGCTCCTCGGCCGAATGCAGGCTGCGGAGCGCCTCGATCGTGCAGCGTGTCACGTTGACCGGGTTGGTGGAGCCGTGGGTCTTGGCCAGGATGTCGCGGATCCCCGCCGCCTCGACCACGGCCCGGACGGCGCCGCCGGCGATGACGCCGGTGCCCTGCGAGGCCGGCTTCAACATGACCCGCGAGGCCGAGAAGACCTGGCGGACCTCGTGCGGAATCGTCGTCCCGACCATCGGGATCCTGATCAGGTTCTTCTTCGCGTCCTCGACGCCCTTGCGGATGGCCTCCGGCACCTCGCCGGCCTTGCCCAGCCCGGCGCCGACCGTGCCGGCTCCATCGCCGACCACGACGATCGCGCTGAAGCTGAAGCGGCGACCGCCCTTGACGACCTTTGCCACCCGGTTGATCTGGACGACGCGCTCCTCGAGCGCGAACTTGTTGGGATCGATTCGTGCCACGTCAGCTCCTCGTGATCAGAACTCGAGGCCGGCTTCGCGGGCGGCTTCGGCGAGCGACTTGATCCGCCCGTGATACCGGAACCCGGCTCGATCGAAGACGACGCGCTCAACGCCGGCGGTCTTTGCCCGCTCGGCGACCAGTCGACCCACGACGGCGGCTTCCTCGGTCTTGGTCGACTCGGAGCCGCGAAGCTCCTTCTCGGCCGTCGAGGCAGCAGCCAGCGTCCGCCCGGTGGCGTCGTCGATGACCTGCGCGTAGATATGGATGTTGCTGCGGAAGACCGCGAGACGCGGCCGCGACCCGGTCCCCTCCAGGTGGAGGCGGATCCGTTCGTGGCGCTTGCGTCGTGCGGCGCCGCGCGTTGCGACCTGCGTCATCGTCCTCGTTCCTTCATCGGTCCGACCGCCGCGCTGCGGCGCCATGGCGGCGTTGGCGCCTTCGCAACCTCACTCACGCACGAACGAGTGCGCTCGTTTCGGCCGCTCGGCGCCGCCTTGCCCTGACACCCCATCGTGGCGTTCGACATTGCTATTTCTTGCCGCCGATCTTGCCGGCCTTGCCGGCCTTGCGGCGGATCTTCTCGCCGGCGTAGCGCACGCCCTTGCCCTTGTAGGGCTCCGGCTTGCGCGTCGCGCGGACCTTGGCGGCGATCTGGCCGACGAGCTCCTTGTCGATGCCGACGACCGCGAGGCGGGTCGGGCTCTCGATCTCGAAGCTGATGCCGGACGGCGGATCGATCTCGATCTGGTGGCTGTAGCCCAGGTTGAGCGTCAGCTTCTCGCCGTTCTTCGCCGCGCGGTAGCCGACACCGGTGATCTCGAGGCCCTTGCGATAACCGTCGGTCACGCCGACGACCATGTTGTTGACCAGGGTCCGGGTCAGCCCGTGGAGCTGCTTGTGGGTCTTCTGCTCGGTCGGTCGCTTGACGAGGATCTTGTCCTCCTCGCGGCTGACGAGCATGTCGGGATGGAGCTCACGAGCCAGGGTGCCCTTGGGGCCCTTGACCGTGAGCCGCCGACCCTCGATCGTCACGTCGACGGTCGAGGGAACGGCGATCGGGAGACGGCCGATACGTGACATGTCAGCCGCCTACCACACGAACGCGAGGACTTCGCCGCCGAGCTCGGCCTTGCGGGCCTGCGCGCCGGTCATGATCCCCTGGCTCGTGCTGACGATGACGATGCCCAGGCCGCCGAGGACGCGCGGGATGTCGGTCTTGCGGGCGTACACCCGCAGCCCGGGCTTGCTGATTCGCTTCAGCCCGGACACGACCGGCACCTTGCCGTCGACGTACTTGAGGGTCAGGTGGAGGACGATGGCGGGACCGTCCTGCTCCTCGCGGACGCCGGCGATGAAGCCCTCGTCCTTGAGGATGCGGGCGATCTCGCGCTTCGTCCGGGACGCCGGGACGACGACCTCGGTGTGGCGCGCCCGGGAGGCGTTCCGCACGCGGGTCAGCATGTCGGCGATCGGATCGGAGATGTTCATCTGGGTTCCTACCAGCTCGACTTCGTGACGCCCGGCAGCTCGCCCAGCAGGGCGCGCTCCCGGAAGCAGATGCGGCACAGGGCGAACCGCCGCATGTAGGCGCGCGAGCGTCCGCACACGAAGCAGCGGCTGTAGCCGCGAACCTTGAATTTCGGTTCGCGCTTCGCCTTGGCGATCAACGACTTCTTGGCCATGGTCTCCTCCCCCAGCGCTACGAGGCGAAGGGCATGCCGAGGAGTTCAAGAAGCTTCTTGCTCTCCTCGTCGGTCTTCGCCGTCGTCACGATGCTGATTTCCAGCCCGCGGAGACGGTCGACCTTGTCATATTCGATCTCGGGAAACGCGAGTTGTTCGCGCAGCCCGAGGGTGTAGTTACCGCGGCCGTCGAAGGACTTGCCGGGCACGCCGCGGAAGTCGCGGATGCGGGGCAGGGCCAACGTGGTGAGCCGGTCGAGGAAGTCCCACATCCGGTCGCCGCGGAGCGTCACCTTGGCTCCGATCGTGTTGCCTTCGCGCAGTCGGAACTGGGCGATCGATCGCTTGGCCTTGGTCACGATCGGTTTCTGACCGGTGATCTTGGTCAGGTCGCCGACCGCCGCATCGAGCGCCTTGGCATTGGTCAGGGCCTCGCCCAGACCGATGTTGACGACGATCTTGGCGACCTTCGGGACCTGCATGGGATTGGCGTACTCGAATTGCTTCTGGATTGCGGGCACGACCTCGGCCGAGTAGCGCTCCTGGAGGCGGGTGGTCACGACTGGGCCTCCATCTGCTCGCCGCAGTGACGGCAGATCCGGACGCGGCGGCCGTTGTCGAGGGTCCGATGAGCGATCCGGGTGGGCTTGTCGCAGTGATTGCAGACCACCATGACCTTGGCCATTGACAGCGGCTGGGCCAGGTCGATGATCCCGCCCTGGGTCACCTTCGGCGTCCGGTCCGTCGTGTTGGAGCTCTGGCGCGGCTTCGTATGGCGCTTGGCGATGTTGATCCCCTCGACGACGACCGCGGTCGTGACGAGCGGCGACATCTTCGCCAGGCGATTGCCGTACTTGGTCCGGGTCTTCTTGAGGCCCTGCGGATCGCGCACGATGCGCTCGACCGTGCCGCGCTTGCCGGCGTCCTTGCCGGTCAGCACGACGACCGTATCGCCGCGACGGATCTCGGGAACCTTGGTGACCCGGCGCTGGGGCTGGCTTGCGGCCATCACAGCACCTCCGGGGCGAGTGACACGATCTTCATGTAGTTGCGGTCGCGCAGCTCGCGGGCGACCGGTCCGAAGATCCGGGTGCCGCGCGGATTGCCCTGGTTGTTGATCAGGACGGCTGCGTTCTCGTCGAAGCGGATGTAGCTGCCGTCGGGCCGGCCGTATTCCTTGGCCGTCCGGACGATGACCGCCCGAACCACGTCGCCCTTCTTGACGGCGGCGTTCGGGATGGCCTGCTTGACGCTGGCGATGATCACGTCACCGACGCCGGCCGAGGTCTTCAACGAGCGGCCCATGACCCGGATGCACTGGATCGAGCGGGCGCCCGTGTTGTCGGCGACACGGAGACGGGACTGGGGCTGAATCACGCCGAGGCCTCCTCGGCGCGCGACGCATCTCCGGCCGGTTCGTCGGTACCGGCGTCGTCGAGGGCGTCGGCCCGATCGGCCTCCTCGGCGGTGGTCCGGCCGGGATGGGCGGCGGAGTGGATCGCCTCGTCGGTCTCGGCCTCGTCAACGACGATATCCGCGGGATTGCCGTGCTCGCCGGCCCTCTGGACCACCTGGACCAGCTTCCAGCGCTTCGTGGCCGACAACGGCCGCGACTCCTCGATGAGGACGGTGTCGCCGGTATGGGCGTCGTTCTCTTCGTCATGGGCCTTGAACTTCGTCGTCAGCCGGATGACACGCTTGTAGAGAGGGTGGCGCGCCAGGCGCTCGACGGACACGACGATCGTCTTGTCCATCTTGTCGCTGACGACGCGGCCGACCTTCGTCTTCCGCTTGTTCTGCACCTGGGGGGTTGCTCCTGTCATCGCGTGATCTCCCTACGCCGTCTTCACGTCGGCGCCGTGGCGCTCGCGCTGGACGGTCAGGATCCGCGCGATCGTTCGCCGCGTCTGCGGGATCGTGCTGTAGTCCTTGAGCTGGCGGGTCGAGAGTGCGAAGCGGGCCTGCCAGAGGTCCTGCTTCGCCTCCTTCAAGGCGTTGTCGAGCTCAACGTCGGAGAGCTCGCGGACCTTCACGATGTCCATCAGCCGGCCTCCGTCACGTTGTCGCGAGTGACGACCCGGGTCTTGACCGGGAGCTTGTGGCTGGCGAGGCGCATCGCCTCGACTGCCGACTCATGGTCGACGCCGGCCATCTCGAACAGGATCCGGCCGGGTCGGACGACGGCGACCCAGTGGTCGGGTGCGCCCTTGCCCGAGCCCATCCGGGTCTCGGCCGGCTTCTTGGTCGCGGGCTTATCCGGGAAGATCCGGATCCAGATCTTGCCGCCGCGCTTGACCGAGCGGGTCATCGCCCGCCGGGCCGCCTCGATCTGGCGGCTCGTGATCCACGCCGGCTCCTGGGTCGCCAGGCCGTACTCGCCGAAGGCGACCGTGTGACCGCCCTTGGCCATGCCCGACATCCGGCCGCGCATCACCTTGCGGTGCTTGACGCGTTTCGGCATCAACATGGGTCAGCCCACCTGCCCGACGCCGGCCGTGGCCGGGTTGAGCTCGCGCGGCGCCTGGCGCTCGGGCGCGAAGTCGCCGCGGTAGATCCAGACCTTGACCCCGATCCGACCGTACGTCGTGTGGGCGTGGATCTGGCCGTAGCTGATGTCGGCGCGGAGCGTGCCGAGCGGGATGCGACCTTCGCGGTCCCACTCGCGGCGACCCATCTCCGAGCCGCCGAGGCGACCGGCGACGGCGATCCGAACGCCCTTGGCGCCGGCCTTCATCGAGCGCTGGATCGCCTGCTTCATCGCCTTCTTGAACGCGATCCGGCGGCTCAGCTGGCCGGCGATGTTCATCGCCACGAGGTGGGCGTCGAGCTCCGGCTGGCGGATCTCCTTGATCTCCAGCTTGACCCGGCGCTTGGTGAGGCCGCCGATCTGCTGGCGCAGGATTTCGACATTCGCCCCGCCCTTGCCGATGACGATCCCGGGCTTGGCCGTGTGGATCGTGACGGTGACGTGATTGATGCCCCGCTCGATCTCGACGCCGGACACGCTCGCGTTGGCGAGGCGCCGCTCGACGAGCTGGCGGATCCCGATGTCCTCCTTGAGGAGGGATGTGTATTCCTTGTCCGCATACCACTTCGCGGTCCAGGTGCGCGAGACACCCAGGCGGAAGCCGTACGGATGGACTTTTCTGCCCATGGTCAGGCCTCCCGGTCCGCGACGACGATCGTGATGTGAGTCATGGGCTTGTGGATCGGGAACGCCCGACCCTGGGCCCGCGGCCGCCAGCGCTTGATCGTCGGGCCCTCATTTGCCTGGGCATCGGCGACGATCAGGTCCTCGGCGGACAGGTTGTGGTTGTTCTCGGCATTGGCCGTGGCGCTCTTCAGCACCGCCAGGACGTCGTGCGCGGCGTGCTGGGGCATGAACTTGAGCAGGTTCGCGGCCTCCTCGACGGTTCGGCCCTTGATCGCCGCGACGACGAGGTTGGCCTTCCGGGTCGAGCCGCGGAGGTACTTGGCGGTGGCGGATACGCGCATCGATCGACCTACTTCAGCGACGTCGATCGCTCGGTGTGCTTGCCGTGCCCGCGGTAGGTGCGGGTGTGGGCGAACTCGCCGAGTCGGTGGCCGACCATGTTCTCGGTCACGTAGACCGGGACGTGCTTCTTGCCGTTGTGCACGGCGATGGTGTGACCGATGAAGATCGGGAAGATCACCGACGCCCGAGACCAGGTCTTCACGACCTTCTTCTCGTTGCGCCGGTTCATCTCCTCGATCCGCCCCTGGAGGCGGAGCTCGATGAACGGGCCCTTCTTGACGGAACGGGACATCTGCTACCTCCTCCCTTACTTGCGGTGACGCGATCGGACGATCAGGCGTCCGGTTGTCTTGGCGCGCCGGGTGCGGTAGCCCATGGCGGGCTTGCCCCACGGCGTCTTGGGCGGCATGCCGGTCGGCGACTTGCCCTCGCCACCACCATGCGGATGGTCGCGCGGGTTCATCACCACGCCGCGAACCTCGGGCCGCTGGCCCATGTGGCGGGCCCGGCCGGCCTTGCCCAGGTTCTGGTTCTCGTGATCGAGGTTGCTGACCTGGCCGATCGTGGCCATGCAGCGGAGCGGGATGCGGCGCATCTCGCCCGACGGCATCCGGACCGTCGCGTAATCGCCTTCCTTGGCCAGGAGCTGGGCCGAGGTGCCGGCGGACCGGACGACCTGGCCGCCCTTGCCGGGGACGAGCTCGATGTTGTGGATGGTCGTGCCGAGCGGGATGTTGGCCAGCGGCAGGGCGTTGCCGGTGCGCGCCTCGGCCTCGGGCCCGGACAGGATCACGTCGCCCACCTTCAGGCCGTGGGGCAGGAGCATGTAGCGCTTCTCGCCGTCGCGGTAGAACAGCAGGCCGATCCGGGCGGACCGGTTGGGGTCGTACTCGATCGTGGCGAGGCGAGCCGGCACGCCGAGCTTGTCGCGCTTGAAGTCGATCCGGCGGTAGTGCTGCTTCTCGCCGCCACCGCGGTGGCGGACGGTCAGCCGGCCGGCGTTGTTCCGGCCAGAGCCGCGGATCTGCTTCTCGAGCAGCGGCTTGTACGGCACGTCGGTCGTGATCTCTTCGAACGTGGAGCGGGTCATCTGCCGGAGACCCGGCGAGGTGGCCTTGTATGAACGCAGCGGCATGATCAAACCCCCTCGAAGAATTCGATCTTCTGGCCGGGGGCCAGGGTGACGATGGCTTTGCGCCAGGGGGTGGTCCAGCCCTTGATCCGGCCGCGCTTCGTGCCGCGGCTTTTCTCCTTGGACTGGGTCGTGAGGACGTTGACGCTCACGACGGTGACCTTCTCCTTGGCGTAGAGCTCCTCGATCGCCTGCTTGATCTGGATCTTGTTCGCGTCGCGGTGGACGGCGAACGTGTACTTGTTGCCGAGCTTGGCGTTGCGGTCGCTCAGGGTCGAGACGTCGATCGACTTCTCGCTGATGACGGGCCGAACGATGATGTCGGCGGCGGTCAGGGCGGTCATGCGTAGACCTCCTCCATCCGGGCGAGGGACGGCTCGACGATCAGGACGAGGTCGGCCTTGAGCAGGTCGACGACGTTCAGCGAGTCGGCCAGGATCACCTCGACGGTCGGCAGGTTGCGAGCGGACAGCTCAAGCCGCTCGTCGCGGCCAGGAGCGACGACGAGGACCCGGCCGCGGGCCTCGAGCGCGCCGAGGATGACCGCCAGGTCGCGGGTCTTGATCGTCTCGAGGGCGAAGGTGTCGATCACCATGATCGCCTCATCGCCGAGCTTTGCGGTCAGGGCGCCACGCAGCGCGAGGCGCTTCATCTTGCGCGGCAGGCGCTGCTCGTAGCTCCGCGGGTGCGGCCCGAACACGGCCCCCCCGCCGCGATAGTGCGGCGCGGTCCGGGTGCCCTGGCGGGCGCGGCCGGTGCCCTTCTGGCGGTACGGCTTCTTGCCGCCGCCACGGACCTCGCCGCGGGTCTTCGTGTCGGCTGTGCCGGTTCGGCGGCCGGCCAGCTGGGCCGTCACGACCTGATGCAGGACGGCGGCGTTGATCGGCGCGGCGAACAGGGCGTCGATCAGCTCGACGCTGCCGACGTCCTTGCCGGTCTTGTCGTAGAGGGTGGTCTGCGGCATCGTCAGGCCTTCTTCACGAGGATGAGCGAGCCGCGCGGCCCCGGCAGCGACCCCTTCACGAGGAGGAGGTTGCGATCGGTGTCGGCGCGGACGACCCGCAGCTTCTTGACGGTGACCCGCTCGTCGCCCATGTGGCCGGCCATCTTCATGCCCTTGTAGACACGGCCCGGCGTGGTGCCGGGACCGATCGAGCCCGGCTCGCGGTGATGGTCCGAGCCGTGGGTCGTGGGGCCACGGTGGAAGTTGTGACGCTTGATGTGACCGGCGAAGCCCTTGCCCTTGGAGACGCCGGTCACGTCGACCAGGTCGCCCTCGTTAAAGAGGTCGCCGATGGCGATCGCCTGGCCGAGCTCGTAGCCGTCGACGCTGTCGACCCGGAACTCGCGGATCGAGCCAAGCGACTGGGCGTCCTTCGGCAGGTCCTTGAGCTGGCCGGCCTCGGGCTTCGTCAGCTTCTTCGCGGGGTGGGCGCCGAGCTGGACGGCCGTGTAACCGTCGCGCTCGTCGGTCCGGAGGCGGGTCACGGTATTCGGTTGGATGGCCAGGACGCTGACGGCCACCATCGTGCCGTCCGTCTGGAACACCTGGGTCACGCCGAGCTTGCGCCCGATCAGTCCAATACTCATCGCGCCCACGCCCCGACGCGGGCCATCGCCGCGTTGGCGCCTGTGCGCGCTCGCTCACGGACTGAGGTCCCCTCGCTCGCGTGCTCGTCGGCGCCTTGCGCTGACTCCGCCTCAGCGGCGGTCGCCAACCTGGAATCTGAAGCTGGTGTCGTCTTCATCACATCTTGATTTCGATGTCGACGCCCGCAGCAAGCGAGAGTCGCATCAGGGCGTCGACCGTCTTCGAGCTTGGATCGAGGATGTCGACGAGCCGCTTGTGGGTGCGGATCTCGAACTGCTCCCGGGAGTCCTTGTCAATGAACGGTGAACGCAGGACGGTGAACTTCTCGATCCGGGTCGGCAGCGGAACCGGTCCGACGACGTCGGCGCCGGTGCGCTGCGCGGTCTCGACGATCTGGGCCGCCGACAGGTCGAGGAGTCGGTGGTCGTAGGCCTTGAGCCGGATCCGGATTCGCTGCTTTGCCATCTCGTTACTCGGCGATCGTGACGATCGCGCCGGCGCCGACGGTCCGGCCACCCTCGCGGATGGCGAAGCGCTGGCCGATCTCGAGGGCGATCGGGGTGATCAGCTCGACGCTCATCTCGACGTTGT
>JACCVQ010000230.1 GCA_013698095.1 Chloroflexota bacterium | reverse complement strand
AGGTAGAGGAGGGACATCATCGGCCGATCGTACCGGGGCTGTCCGATCGCGAACCGGGGTTTTCGACCCCCACGGGCTACCTCTCCCGCGACGCACTGGCTTCGCTCGAGGTGCCGAGAGATGATCGTCGCCTCTTCCCGATCTTTAGCGACGGCCAGCTCGACGCGCTTCTTCGCGTCGCCGAAGGCGACAGCCTCCGGGCCCGCCGTTGGACAGCTGTCCTCTGGGTCCTGCTCGACACCGGCCTCCGCCTGAGCGAGCTCACAGGATTGACGCTCGAGCGGGTCGATCTTGAGGTGGGCGCCGCCCGGGTTGTTGGCAAGGGCGGTAAGGAGCGCCTCGTTCCGATCGGTTCGGCCGCGCTCTTCGCGCTCCGCCGATATCTCGAGCGCCGGGGTGGGCCGGCGCGTGGCGCGGTCTTCCTCGATGACGACGGTCGGCCACTGAGCTCGACCGCCGTCTACAAGGGCATCCGTGGCCTCGGTGTGCGGGCCGGGATCAGCGGTGTCCGCTGCTCGCCCCACACGTTCCGGCACACCTTCGCGACCCGCTACCTGCTGCTCGGCGGCGACCTGCTAACGCTCGCCCGGCTGCTCGGCCACAGCCCGCACTCGCTCGAGGTAACCCAGCGCTACGTCACCCTGCTCGATGCCGATCTCCGCGCTGCGCACAGGCGCTTTTCACCGGGCGATCATCTCGCCCGGCTCGGCGGGGTTCGCCCGGCGAGGCCGCCACGTGTCACGCCCGAGCGAAGGCCCGCGAGACGATCGCCAGCCGGTCGACCGGTGAGGCCTGCGCGTGCTGGCGCTTGACTTCGTTGGTGTCGAGGTTGACGTAGCGGCGGACCATGTCGAGGGTCGTATGGCCGAGGATCCGCTGGAGGCTGAACACGTCGCCACCGTTGAGCAGGTAGAGCTTGGCGAACGTGTGGCGGAAGGTGTGGGGGTTCGTGCGCACGCCGTCGAGTCCGGCCCGGGCGCCGAGGCGGCGGAGGGCGTGCTGGATCGCAACCGGGGTGAGGGGCCGCCCGTCGCGGGCGAGGAAGACGTGATCGACGTCGCGCCCGATCGGCCGCGGCCGGCCGTGGGCGAGGTAGTCCGGCAGCCGGGCCTCGGTCACGGTGCCAAGCGGAACGAGTCGCTCCTTGCCGCCCTTGCCCCGGACCCGGAGGTAGCCGTCAGGGAGCAGATCCCCCGTTCGCAGTCCGGCCAGCTCGGACAGCCGCAGCCCGGTGTCGAGGAGCAGCGCGATGATCAGCCGATCGCGGCGCGAGGCCACCGCCAGGAGTCGCTCCAGTTCGACCGGTCCGAGCGTCGCGATGAGCCGGGACGGAACGTGCGGGCGGGGCAGACGCCGGAGCGGATCCTCGGCGACAAGACCCTCCGCGGCGCACCAGGCCGAGAACGCCCTGAGACCGCGAACGAAGCCCGCGATCGAGGACGGCGCAAGGCCTGCGTCCTGGAGCGACACGACGAACGCCCGGGCCTCGGCGACGCTCACTGCGCTGAGCGCCGGGTCCGCGTCGCGGTTGGTCCGGAAGGCGGCGAACCGCTCGCCGATCATGCGATACCAGTCGAGCGTCTTGGGCGACAGGCCTCGCGCCCGACCCGACACGAGGAAGTCGGCCAGGCCATCGGCGAGCGTGAACGTCGAACCTGACGGCGAGTCAGGTGACCGACCGGTCCGCCGAGTCAGGTGACCGGATGGGGAACGAGTCAGGTGACCACGAGCCATCGGAATGCCTCCACGCTGGTCGGCGATTCCGTGCTCGAACCACAGGATCTGGTGGTCTGATCAGACCGTTGCTACCAGATGTTGTGGTGTTGGCTGGCGAGGAAGGATTCGAACCTTCGATCTCCTGATCCAGAGTCTGTTGCCCGAATCAGGCCCCGCGAGCGGCAATTTGAGCGTGCGGCGGGCCTCTGTCGGCCGCCGAATCGGGGTGAGTCAGATGCCCACTCCGAAATGAGTCAGATGCCCATTCCGAAGAGCTAATGTCGGGATGTGTGGAAATCGCGCCGAGCTCTGACGGCTCCTGAGGCCCAAGGAGAACGGCGTACCCTTCCGGTGGAGTTGGAAACCATCGAAAGGAGACGCCGCGATGCGACGGTACCA
>JACCVQ010000203.1 GCA_013698095.1 Chloroflexota bacterium | reverse complement strand
CTTGTGACGGGAGTTGTCACAATTGTCACAAACTCGATCGACGAACCCGTTCAGACCGGGCAGCGGGATTCTCCCGCCGCTTCTGGCTGGCCGCGAGCACGAGACGGCGATCTTCCAGGGACGCATGGAGCGCACCCGGGAAGGTCAGCCCGAGCACACGGCCCTGCTCGGCGACTGGGCGATTGGCAAGACCACCCTGCTGATGCACTGGCGACGCCTCCAACGGCAGGTCGGCGACGCCGTCGTACTGACGATGGCCTACCCGCTGACGCCGGACCAGTTCCTCAGCAGCTTGGTGGTCGCCATCGAGGCCGAGCTGGCGACCGATTGGTCCGGTCGACTCGATCTCGAGGTTGGCCTCGACCTCGGCGTTGCGGATGCCCGCGTGCGCCGACCCGCCCGGTCTCGGGATCAGGAACTCCGGGCGACGATGCGTCGCCTCGTTGATCAGCGCGGCGGTCAGGATCGAGCCGTTGTCGTCTTCGTAGACGACATCGACTTGGTATCCGGACCCGGCGATGTCCTGCTGCAGCTGCGCGCGAGCGCCCTCGAGTTGTACGCCGGCGATGTCGCCTTCGCCCTCGTGGTAGCCGCCTCGTCGAGTCTCTTCGCGGAGGTGCGATCAGCCCACGAGCCACTCGTCCGCTTCTTCCAGCCGCTGCCGCTCGGGCCTCTCGATGCACCGGCCGCCGAGCGAGCAATCACAGGGCCCTTGGCTGAGACGCCCGTTCGATTCGACGCCGAGGTCATTGGCCAGATCGTCGAGCTGTCAGGTGGCCGCCCGTACTACCTTCAGAAGCTTGCCTACCACGCGTTTGATGCCGCAGAGAGTGGGCGCGTCTCGCCGACGGAGTTCGCCGGCTCATTCGAACGCGCCTTCGCCTCGGTCAGCCAGGAGATCTTTGCAGGACGGTGGGCGGCCATGTCCGCAATTGAGCGTCAGGTCGTTGGTGTGACGGCGCGCTCCACTGAGCCGCGGCCGTCCGGAGAGATCGAGGCGGAGGCTGCGCTTCGTGGTATCCAACCGCCAACGACCCGTCAGGCCCTTCGACGACTGGTCGCTCATGGCCACGTCGACCGGATCTCCGACGGGATGCGCGGCCGCTACTCGGTCGGTGATCGCCTGTTCCGACGCTACCTGGAGCTGCAGACGTGCGAGCCGTAGCGGCCGCGCATCCGTCCGAGCTCGATCAGGTTCGTCTGCGGGGCCTGATCGACGAATACTTCGCCGCGCTCAAGGTCGCCGGTCGAAGCCCTCGGACGATCGGCTGGTACCGCGACAACTTGCTCGAGTTCATTCGCTTTGCCGAGCGCGATGGGCGGGCGGCCACATTGGGAGATCTTCAGGCTCCGGTAGTTCGCCGGTGGCTGCTGTCGCTCCAGTCCAGGCCGCGGCGCCTCGCCCCAAGCAGCATCGCCGGCCGGGTGCGCACCCTCAAGGCCTTCGGGACTTGGGTCGCGAGCGAGCTCGACTTGGATTCGAATCCGCTCCGCGGCGTGCCGCTCCCTCGCGTTCCGGAGCAGCTGGTTCCAAGCCTGCGCGACCCTGAAGTCATCGCTTTGCTCCGAGCCGTCGAGGGCTCAAGGGATCCGGAACGTGACCGGGCGATCGTGTTGCTCCTGCTGGACACCGGCGTTCGCGTCAGCGAAGCGGCTGGTCTCCGAGTTGGGGATGTGGACTTGGCCGAAGGGCGGTGCCTTGTGTTCGGGAAAGGTGGCAAAGAACGCGTCGTACCAATTGGTCGCCGAGCACGCAAGGCGCTCCGAGTTTGGTTGACACATCGCCGAGGTATCCGCGCCGACGACCCGCTGTTCGCCGGGTCTGATGGTCGTCGATTGACCGCGAGAGGCTTCTATCAGCTCGTCCATCGCCTGGCTGTCCGGGCCGAGTTACAGACACGTTGCTCGCCCCACGTCCTGCGACACACGTTCGCCAGGTCGTTCCTAACCAACGGTGGCGACGTCTTCAGCCTGCAGCGGATCCTCGGCCACAGTCCGTCCTCCATTCAGGTCACTCGCAGATACGTGACTCTGCTGGACGATGACCTTCGGGAAGTGCATCGCTTGGCATCGCCGGCAGATCGTCTATCCCGCTAGATCGGCCACATGTCATCTGCGGCAATCACCGCGGACCTCCTGGTTACCCGTCGAGACCCTGCCGATGCACCGGGAGTGGCAGACTCGGCAGGTATCCTTTCAATCCCATGGGCGGCTTCAACCAGTTCGAGTTGGGCGACCCGCCGGCGGCAACGCCAGCCGGCCTGCTGGAGACCCACGTCCAGACCCAGCAGAAGCTGGAGGTAATGCTCCGCTATTGGGAGGTCTGGTGCCTGATAATCGCGCAGGCCACCGGTCACGCTTTCTGCGTCAAATGCATGTGGCTGGTGGACGGCTTTGCTGGAGCGGGCCTGCACGCCACGAACGGCCACCCGGACGGCGCCGTTGCGGGCACCCCGGTCCAAGCCTTCCGCGCCGCCGTCAACACCAGGCGTCGCTACGGCAGCGTTGACGTCCACCTGCGGGCCGTAGACGTAGACAAGTCGATCGCCCAGGAACTTGAGCGGCGGCTCATGAAGGCTCCGGGGACCGCTGACGAGAAGCCGCAGTGGCGGGTTTACCGGGACTCGTTTCATCGGGCCTACCCGAAGATCCTGGAGGAGATGCGGGCCGATATCGGGCATTCCCACAGTTCCGGCCCGACTTACCGGTTGCACAACCATCGGAGCCTCTGGCTGATCGACCCGTTTGGGGTCAAAGACATCCCGCACGCCGACCTCGAGCCTTTGCAGAACCTGCCTGGCGCCGAGGTGATCATCAACTTGGACCTCGGGGGGCTGCTGCGAATCAAAGGCGCCGCCGGGAAGGCTCTCGCGGATGGCGACCCCGACGCCTTTCAGGCCAATATCAAGGCCGGGAACGCGAAGCGACTGGACCTGACCTGGGGCGCCTACTACTGGCGCGACGACCTGGCGAAGGCCGACCGAAGCGACATCCTCCGCTCCCTCGCTCAGAGTTACGCCGACACGTTCCCGCGCTTCGAGTTCCGGAGCGTCTACCCGCTCCGGGGGAGCCGGAGCCAGAAGCGGTACCTCGTCCACCTAGCTCATGTCGAGGTGGCGATGATGCGATTCAAGGGCATCTGTGACGGCTGCTTTCTCATCGACACCCTGTTCGCCCGCGACCTTAGCCAGAACCAGCGGGCCGTTCGGGCGGTCCAACTCTGGGAGCGCTTCAAGGGCACGACGACAACCGTGCCGGAGCTATATGAGCTCGGGATGGGCGCTTCGCGGACGCAGATCGCGGGAATATGCCGGTCGGCGCAGGCGGGCGGCTACGGCGACTTCGACGGCCAGCGGTCGACTATGACGTGGCGCCGCGAGCGGGAGCCGGACCCGGTGATGTTCCCGGACCTGGGCTAGACGGCGACGGCTTGCGGCATCGGACGCGGATATTCGTCCCAGGTCCGACCGTCGAGTTCTCGTCCGCCAACCTTGGGGTAACGGCCGCCCCATTGCTTGAAGAAGAACGGGACACGGGCCTCGACGCAGTGGTCCCGTAGCTTCTGGAACCACTCAACCTTCGGGCGTCGATGGCCCGGGCCGGACTCGCCACCCGCAATGACCCAGTCGATGCCATCCAGATCAAGGTCGGTGAGCGGCCCGAGTAGCGGCTCCGCCGAGATGAAGCGGACGGCGGCACGAACCTGGCGGAGGTAGTCGGCGCGGAGTGTCCATCGGTTGTTCTCGATGGACACGCCAATCCAGACGTTGTCAGGCCACGGGAGGCGCGGCGCGAGTTCGGCGAGTCGCTCATGACGCTTGGTGAGGACCTGGAACTGATGCCACGAAGCCTCTTCCATCACCGCGAACACCCGGGCGATATAGGACTCCGGGATTGCCTCATGGAACATGTCCGACATTGAATTGACGAAGATCCGCCGTGGCTCGCGCCAGCCCAGCGGGACCTCAAGGCGTCCTGGCCAGAACCGGAGATCGAATCCCTGTTCATACGGGTGTCCTGGCACGCCGCGGAACCGTTCGGCAAAGGTCTCGGCGTAACAGTGTGCACATCCGGGAGAGACCTTGTCGCATCCGGTAACCGGATTCCAAGTAGCGTCGGTCCACTCGATCGTGCTCTTGTCGCTCATTTTGGCCTCACCTCCCTTCTAGTCATTCACGACAAAGCGCGCCAGCGTCGCTGGCCATAGTGACAGGTCGGTTGTCGCAGATAGCTCGCACGCTCAATTGCTCAGATGGAACGAGCGTCCCTATCGCCCAGGCTTACCGACAAGGCGATCCGCCGGCGAGGCCGACCGGTGCTTCGCCGCGACGTCGGCATCTCCCATCGAGACATACCGCTTGACCATGTCGAGGGTGGCATGGCCCAGGATCCGCTGCAGGCTGAAGACGTCGCCACCATTGACGAGATAGCTCCGGGCGAAGGTGTGGCGGAGCGAGTGCGGGCTGCATCGGCCAGTGATCCCGGCCCGGGTCTTGAGGCGCTTGAAGACCTGCTGCATCCCCCGCCAGTCGAGCGCGCCGCGTCGGCCGAGAAAGAGGGGAGCGTCCGTCGCGCCCGGACCGCGCTGGGCGATGTAGCGGACGATCGCCCCGCGGGCGGTCGAGCCGATCGGCACGATCCGCTCCTTGGCGCCCTTGCCCATGACCTTGACCGAGCCATCTGGTCGCAGATCCCCGAGGCGGATGCCAGCAGCCTCCGAAACACGAAGGCCCGTGTCGAGCAGGAGCAGCACGATGGCCCGGTCCCGCACCGATGCAAGGCCGAGCAGGCGCCGGAGCGTGTCGTCCGGGACGGGCTCGATCAGCTTCACTGGCACTCGCGGCTTGCGCAGGCCTCGGAACGCCGCCGCATCGGCGAGTTCCTCAGCATGGAGCCAGTTGCCGAATGCCTTGAGCGTCCTGACATACCCCGCGATGCTCACCGGAGCAAGCGTGGCCTGGAGTCCGACGATCCATCCGCGGAGCGCCGGCGCCGTCAGTCCGTCGACCCCCTGATCTGCGTCGAACGCGCGCCCGAGACGGGCCAGGATCATGTGGTACCAGGTCGCCGTCTTGGGCGAAATACCCTCGGCGGCCTTGGCCGCCAGGAACAGGTCGATCGCCTGAATCAGTGTCAGGTGCCCGTCAGAGTCTGATGCCCACGCACGGCGACGCTCAGAGTCAGGTGCCCAAAGATCAGTAGAGTCAGGTGCCCATTGCATCGAATCGCCTCCTTGGCGACGGAGGCCTGCACCCGCTCAAACCACAAGATGTAGTGGTCGAGCCTCGCGTTGAGGCCCGTATCTTGTGTGTTGGCTGGCGAGGAAGGATTCGAACCTTCGATCTCCTGATCCAGAGTCAGGCGCCTTACCGCTTGGCCACTCGCCAGTGGAACCGGTCGGCATGATACCCGACCCTCGTCCTGCTGAGCGTGCACAGCGGCCATCCCGTCCATGTGACGGAGGCGGCGACAGCCACCTGGAGGACGCGCGCCGTGACGTTCGCCAGACTGGTGTGGCTGGAGCGCGGAGCCAATCCTTGAGCCATGGCTCGCCGTCCGTCTCGGAGCACGCGCGTCCCTCGCCCTGATCGCCGCCATGGCGGTCGCCTCATTCATCGTTGCCGGCCTCGTGGCCATCCTGACCGACGGCGACGCCTCGAGGGTGACGGCGGGCACGGCCCGGCTGTCAGCCCTCCACCACACCGCGAACTCCGCCGGCGCACACCGAGCACCGTTGGCTGAACGTCCACGAGTTCCTCGGACTTCCTGGCTCCTCGCCGGCATCGAATTTCCTGACTTTCGGCCCA
Organism: Chloroflexota bacterium; assembly: GCA_013698095.1. Lineage (GTDB taxonomy): Bacteria > Chloroflexota > Limnocylindria > Limnocylindrales > CSP1-4 > CF-46. The sequence goes on along the minus strand of JACCVQ010000203.1, from coordinate 11,534 downwards.
TGGACGAAGCCCGTCCGCGCAAGCACGCTGGGACCAGACGTCCCCGACCCGAGTCGAGGGCGGCCCTGCGTCAGCTCGATCGACGGGGAACGCGACAATGGCTCTGCGAGACTCACTTGCCGCCGGCTTGGCGAAGCCGCTTCGACTCGTGTTCCGCGGGCAGCCGCCTGTCATCACCGAGCCCACGCCGCCGGACGTCGAGGAACCCTCACCCGAAGTCGAGTTCGTCGCGTACGCCGAAGATTGCATCCTGTCCGGCCAGGTCGAGCTCGCCGCCGACCGCCTGAGCGACCTGATCAACGCCCACGAGCAGCTCGAGCTCGTCGACGTCCTCGTGGCGGACCTCACCGACGGCCACGCCTTCGAGGTCCACGAGCTCGCGATCCGCCGTGACGAGATCCTGGTCGTCCATGCGACTGGCCCACGGGGCCGGGTCGATCGCCGTCAGCGCACCCGTCAGCATCCGATCGTGGCCAAGCTCGGGCCGTACACCGTCCGCGGCTACATCCACGCCCTTCCAGGGTCCGACCCGATCGCCAGCCTTCGCCACCGGCGTCCGATGGTCGCCCTGACCGACGCCAGCCTCGAGTACTTCGTCGGGCGCGAGGAGATCCGGCGACGCGTCGCCACGGTCCTGATCAACCGCCAGCTCGCAGACTGGATCGTCGAGGGCGACGATCTCGCGGACGATCTCAGCCGCTTCGACCCGCCCGTCGCGGGCCAAGGCCCGCTGACCAAGGACTTCACCGGGGACGTGCTCGGCTGGAACCGGGATCCCGTCTCGGCGGTGGAGCCGGACCTCGACGAGTCCTCCGACGCGCTGCGGGCCGATGCTGCCCTGCCGGAGCAACCGCCTGAGAAGGCCGCCGGGGCAGCCTGAGTCACGAGGGGCTCCGCGAGCTCACGCCGACTGCCCGAGGACACCGACGACGTGCCCTCGGGCGATCGATGGCCGTGCCGGGGCACGGCCGTGCGTGCGGGCTACTGGCGGAGGCGTGACACCCGGACGTAGTCGAATTCGGCTTCGAATCCGCTGCCGCCCATGGCCACGAGACCAATTCGAGCGTCGTCGCCCAGGTGATGCGTCCACGTGCCGCCGTGCGACCACGTCACGCCGTCGTGGCTCGTGTAGGCGGTGTAGCGTTCCTTCCCGCCGTAGATCCCCGTCGGCGAGTGCTCACCGGACGTTTCCTTCACGATTCGGAGCCAGGTCCACTCCCCGGGCGGGCCGACCACCGTGTTGCCGTAGCGCGGATAGCCAGCCGCGTTTGGGGCGACCTCCTTGCCGAACTCGGTCTGGCGGGTGTTCCAGATGGAAACATGCGCGAGCTTGACGAACTCGTCGTCGTTGGCCATGACGACGAGACCGGCCTGGACGTAATTGAAGCAACAGCCCTCGGGCGGCACGCTCAGGCGGACCTTCGTCTCCACGACGTAGTTGCCGGCGGGGGCGTCCTCGACGAGAACCGACGCGTTGTTGGATCCCTCGAACAGGTCGGCCGCCTGGGTGTCCATCCGGAACGTGCCATCGGCCAGTTCCCAGGTTCCGGCAGCCGGTTCACGGATCCACGACCAGTCGTCATTGAGGCTGGTGCCGCTGAAGGTGTCGGTGAGCGCCGCGATCGCGACACCCGGCAGGTCCGGGCGATCCAGTTGGAGCTGGTGGTTGGTCGTGTCGCCGGGCTGAGCCGCAGGCGCCTGCTGGGGGGTATCCGAAGGCCCGGAGCCGCCGTTGAGGACGGGCCAGCCGTCGACCCAGTCGATCGCGTCCATCAACGCCGGCCTCTTCGTGAAGCCCGTCGCGCCGGCGAAGTAGGGGTCGTTGACATCGACCGCGTGATAGATCGTCCACCACTGGCCGGCGTGATCCGTGAAGACGGTGTTGTGACCCGTTCCGATCCAGCGGTTGCCATTCTGGGCGATGACCGGCGTTCCTCCGGCCCGTCCGTCCGTCGGGTCGGCGGCATCCTCGTTGTCGTTGAGCGCCACACCTTCCTGGTCGATGAACGGCCCGAGCGGGCTGTGCGACCGTCCGACCATCACGACATAGCCGGTCAGCGGCCCGCGACAGCAGTCGGTGGCCGACGCGAACAGGTAGTACCAGCCATCGCGGTACTCGACCTCGGCGCCCTCGAACTTGTTGGCGATCGCCACGTTCGTCTGGCTCGCCGGGTCCGTGGTCAGCCCGTTGCCCTCGAGCCGTCGGACCGAGAGGCCACCGAAGTACGAGCCGTAGTAGAGATAGTCGCCGCCGGCGGTCCGGAGGACCTCTGGATCGAAGACCCAGCGCCGGGAGTCCGGGCCGCAGCAGTCCGCGCCATGGGGCGCCACGGCGGGCGACGGCGAATGCGTCCACGGCCCGGTCGGCCCGTCGCTCGTCGCGACGCCGATCGCGCTGCCGCCGCCGGGCAGGGTCGTCTCGGTGACGGTGTAGTACAGGTGGTAGAGCCCGGTCTCCGCGAAGTACACGATCTCCGGCGCCCACAACCCGGCGTTCGGGGTGGCGTACACGGGTCGGTTGCCGGCGAATGCCTCGCCGACGTAGGTCCAGTTGACGAGGTCGGTCGAGGTCATCGTCGGGATCTGTCGGAAGATGAAACCGCCGTCGGCATTGCGATCGTCATCGTTGAGCGGATCGGCGGTGCAATACAGATACCAGAGGCCCTCACCTTCCTGGCCCTCGATCACCGTCGGGTCGGCACAGCTCTCGACCACGCCGTCGCCCGGGACCACCGGCAGGAGCGGATTGCGATATGTCCCGCTTGCGGCGAGGGTCGCCGGCGTGGCCGCCCCGACCAGCGAGAGAGCGAGGGCGCCGGCAGCCAGGAGGGCTGCCAGCCGGGCTCGGACGGATCGTGATCGCCCGAAAGACCCGGGCCGGGCGACGGGCTGGCTACGCGCTGTGGTCATCAGGTCTCCGATGCGCTGGGTGTGATTGGGGGCCATGACTCAATCCGCGCCCATGACGAGGCCTTCGATGTCGTGCTTCTGGGTGACCGGCACGAGCTCGTCGACGACGCGGCAGACCAGGTGCCGCCGGACCGACTCCGGGAGCGCCTCGTGGAACGCGGGGGTGACCATCATGTCGTGGAGCGCCGAGTGGCCCGCTCCGGGCGCGTCGACGCCCAGGACCAGGACGGGCCGGCTGATCGGCGACGGATGGGCCGTTCCGCGGTGAATGGTCAGCGCCGAGCGGCAGGAGATATCGCCCAGCTTGGGATACTTCCGGACGGCCTCTTCAGCGTAGTGCGGCCAGGCCTCCTTCGGTGGAAACATCTCGTGGTTCCAGGCCCGGCCGTCGTCCCACTGGCTGCCCGGCGAGATCTCGAACGGGCCCATGTCCTCGGTCACGTCGACGCCAGTCAGGTTGAAGGCGAGCGAGGTGATCCGCCGACCGTGCCAGGTCTCCCGCGGCGAGGGAAAGTCGCGATGCCAGGGCTGGTTGCGAGCGCCTTCCCAGGGGGTATCGAAGCCGAGCTCGACGATCTCGTAGTCGGGCCCGAGAACCGCCTCGGACATGGCCATCACCCACGGGTGCGTCACGAGCTCGACGAAGCCCGTGATCGCCTCGGGATGGACCTCGACGTACCAGCGCCGGGGTCCGCGCGCGACGGCTCCGCCCGGCCGCTGGATCGCGGCCCAGAAGGCAGTCAGCATGTCCTCGCGCAGCTGCTCGGCCCAGTCGCGACCGAACGCGCCCTGGAGGCCGACGATCCCGTCGCGCTGGAGCGCCGCCAGGTCTCGAGCGACGCTTTCAAGCTCACCGGCGCCGGCCGTGCCGGGTCGGGGATCGCCGCGGGCGGTGGTTGCCGGTCGAGCGTCAAGACTCATCTGCTCCTCCAACTGCGTCGTCGTTCGCGCTCCCCGCGCGCGTCATCGGGCCGTTAGCCGTCCGCGATCTTCAATCCGGTGTCGTATTCGATGCGCAAGCCGATGTCCTGGGGGTAGTTGCCGAACTCTCGCCCAAAGAGGTTCAGGCCGCCCACGTTGGCCGCGTCCGGGCGGACCCCGATCCGGATGACGATCGGCGCGGACCGCACCAGTCCAAGCGCGGCGATCCCGACAGCCGAGAGGGCCATTCCGTCGACGGCGGTTCCGGATTCCGTGACCCGCCAGCGCTTGAGCACGCCGAACTGGGAGTCCTTCTCCTCCCACCAGCTCGGCGTCAGTCGGCCGCGGGTTCCGCCGAAGTCGGCCGGGCACGTCCACTCACCGAGGTGGACGCCGTTGATCCAGACGCTGATGTCACTCGGCCAGTCGGGGTCATTGAGGGGCGCTTCACTGCAGACCTCGGCGGTCAGCTGAAGGGACAGGATGGCGGCCCCCTGCGGCACGCGGTTCGGCACGCGGTATTCCACGTAACCGGTCCGGAACCAGAGGAGCTGGGCGCGCAGGTGCTCCGGCTCGTAGAAGGAGTTGGGGTCGTCGAGGTAGCCGATCAGCCCTTCCGCCGTCGCCAGCCCGCAGGTCGGCTCGACCTGGAAGTCGGAGTAGCCCCCGATCGGAACCGTGAGCTCGAGCGCAGACCGGGTGTGGTGATCGCCGCGGGGCAGGTCGATGACCAGCTCGTCGTAGGTCCGGGCGCAGACCTTCTGGAGGCCCCTGGTGGCCGGTCGCATCTCCGTGTGGAGAAGGCCGGCTTTCTCGAGCACGACGATGTGCATCGTGGCCGTCGAGGCCGGCAGACCGAGGTCCTGCGCGATCTGATTCACTGCGACGACCCGGTCGCCGAGGTACCGCAGGATCGCGATGCGAGTCTCGTTTCCCAATGCCTTCAACATCTCGAGCGCCTGGCCGTCGGCTTCGGCGGCGTCGACATGGAGCGACTTCCGCGCGACCGGACGGATCAATGTCACAGGGGTCGACAATTCAGCCACTTATCAGAATCCAGCAGGTCTGACCGCTTCATTCACGCACTCGACGGTACTCGATCGACGCAAGTGCGCCAATGCGATGCCCTCCGGTGCCTATTGACGATGCATGTTACCTTGGACCGCCTCACTCCGGTCAATCCTGTCTGACTCGAAAAGCGTCATGGGCGACCGGCGAGGGATGCGCAACAGGGGCTCGTTGGGCCACTGCGCTTTGCGTCGATCTGGAGGAGACCACCGTGCGCACACGCGAACTGGCGAAGGACCAGAGTCGAACACCGACTCGCGGCCATCGCACCCTGGGCCGCGTCGCGGCCAGCCTCGCCGCTCTCACATTCGTCGTGGGCGCATGCGGCGGCGGCAGCACCCCGGCTCCGAGCGGTGCGGCCGGCGCCTCGGCCACAGCGGGCTCATCCGCGGCCGCGAGCGCACCTGCGAGCGGTGCCGCTCCGTCCGGCGAGACCCCGAGTGCGGCCGCCGCGCTCCAGCCGCCGGCCACCAAGGTCGACCTGGTCGTCTGGAACCCGTTCACCGGTCCCGATGGCGGGTTCTTCAGCGAGATCGTGAAGAAGTTCAACGCCGAGACCCCGAACGTCCAGGTGACGGTCGAGACCCAGGTCGGCGCCGAGTACATCGCCAAGCTCGAGGCAGCCGCCTCGGCCAAGAAGCTGCCCCATGTCATCGCGGCCGGCTATGACGCGCTCCCGCTGCTCGTCGAGAACGGCATCGTCACGCCGATCGACGACCTGGCGACACAGGCCGGGCTGGACGCGTCCGACTTCCCCGAGGCCATCTGGAACGCCGGCCAGTGGAAGGACAAGCGGGTGGGCGTGCCGATCGACACCCACACGATGAACTTCTACTACAACAAGAAGCTGTTCACGGAGGCCGGGCTCGATCCGGAGAAGCCGCCGGCCACCAAGGACGAGTTCGAAGCGGCCATCAAGGCCGTCCAGGACAAGACCGACGCCGACGGCTACCAGATGGTCGCCAGCGGCCCCGGCGCCAACTTCCTCGTCGGCATCCAGTTCGCCGCGCTGTTCTATCAGGGCGGTGGCGAGTGGACCAACGCCGATTTCAGCGAGGCCACGTTCAACAGCCAGGCGGGCATCGATGCCGCGACGTACCTGGCCCATCTCGTCAAGGACCTCGGCGTGCCGAAGGTCGAGAGCGACGCCGAGATCAACGCGTTCCAGCAGGGCAAGAACGCCATGGTCATGTCCGGCATCTGGGAGACCACCCGCTACAGCGACGCCCTCAAGGCCGATCTTGGCGTCGCTCCCATCCCGTCGATCTTCGGCGATGGGACCTGGGGCGGTTCGCACAACCTGGCGGTGACAGCGGCGGCCGAGGGCGACCTTCGCGTCGGCGCCTACTACTTCATCGACTGGTTCTCGCGGAACTCGCTCCAGTGGGGCGCGGCCGGCCAGATCCCGGCCCGCAACGAGGTCCGTGACTCGCCCGAGTTCAAGAACGCCTCCGGCGACGGCCTGCTGCCCTTGATCGCCAAGGTTGCTCCGCTGGCCGAGTCGGTCAAGTTCCTGCCGACGATCCCGGGCGGCGGCGACCTCCTCTTCGTCGCCAACGGCGCCGGCGAGGCTGCAACGTTCGCAATCAATGGCACGGACCCGAAGGAAGCGCTCGACAAGGCCGCCACCTTCAACTCCCAGATCCTCAAGGAGAGCAAGGCCAAATACGCCTTCTGACCCGGCCCACCTCTGCGACCCGCGACGGCCTCCTCCGGCGCGGGTCGCTCTCTCGTTCCAGCGATTGATGGAGGACTGCGATGACTGCGGCCAGCGCGGGGTCGGTCACGACAGGAAAGGCTCCGGGCCGCCGATTGTTCGGCGGCTCCGCCCGCAAGGACGCTCGTCGACGGATCGGCGAGAACCCCCTGATTCCGTACCTGTTCATCGCTCCCCACTTCATCATCTTCGCGATCTTCATCCTTTACCCGTTCTTCCTCGGGATCTGGATCAGCGTCCATGACTCCTCGTCGCTGCGCGACGGGCCGTTCGTTGGCTTCAACCAGTTCCTCAAGGTCCTGAACCCGTCGAGCATCCACTTCCCGCGGTTCTGGAACGCGGTCTGGAACACGATCCTCTTCGTGTTCATGAGCGTCCCATTGCTGGTCGGCGTGGGCCTGTTCCTGGCCACCCTGCTGAATCAGAAGCTGCGTGGGCGGAACGTGTTCCGCGCGATCTACTTCGTTCCGTGGACCCTGTCCGTGGCCGTGGTTGGACTCACCTGGTGGTGGATGTTCAACAGCAATGCCGGGTTCATCCCGCTCGCGCTCAAGGCAGTCTTCGGCCAGAGTCCGAACTTTCTCGCGTCAAACCCGTGGGCGTGGTTCACGATCCTCATCTCGACGCTGTGGTGGACGATCGGGTTCAACACGATCATCTTCCTGGCGGGCCTGCAGGCGATCTCAGCCGATCTCTACGAGGCCGCGTCGGTCGACGGCGCCAACCGCTGGCAGCAGTTCAAGTCGATCACCCTGCCCAGCCTGCGGCCGATCCTGCTGCTCGTGGTGACTCTCCAGATCCTGGCCTCGTTCCAGCTCGTTGGCCAACCTCAGATCATCACCGGTGGCGGACCTCCGAGCGCTCTCGGCGGCGAGACGGCACCGGTCCTGCTCCACATCTACCAGACCGGCTTCGAGGGACGACGCGAGCACAGCTTTGCCGCCGCGATGGCCCTCGTCGTGGCCGCGATGATGATCGTGGTCAGCGTCATCAATTTCCGGCTGTTCAGCTCCGAGCGGTCATAAGGAGGCGATGACATGACCAGTGCTCTCGAGCAAGGGCTGGCCAAGGATCAGCCGACGGACCTCACCCTGGTCGGGCGCCGGCGCGGGTCCGGATCGCGGCTGGGCCTGATCGTCCTGCTCGTGGCGATAGCCGTCTTCTTCATCCTGCCCCTGGCGCTCGTCCTGTCGGCGTCGCTGAAGTTCCAGTCGGAGGTGTTCACTGACACCAGCTTCATCCCACGCGACCCGGGTCTCGAGAACTACGAGGCCCTCTTCAGCGGCAACGCCGAGTTCGTGCGCTGGTTCATGAACAGCGCGATCGTGGCGGTTGTCGGGACGACCCTGGTCCTCATGCTGACGTCGCTCTCCGCCTACGCCTTCGCCCGCATCGACTTCCCGCTCAAGGGCCCGCTCTTCGGCCTGCTGATCGTCACCCTCCTGCTGCCGGGCGTGATGTTCCTCGTCCCGCAGGTGAAGATCGTTGGCGCCCTGGGGCTGTATGACTCGTTGCCGGCGCTGATGCTGCCGGGCCTGGCGGGCGTGTTCGGCCTGTTCTTCCTGCGCCAGTTCTTCCTCGGCCTGCCACTGGAGCTGGAGGAGGCGGCATACGTGGATGGCGCCAACCGGTTGCGGACGTTCGTCTCGGTCGCCCTGCCGCTCGCCCTTCCGGCTCTCGCGACCCTCGCGGTCATCACGTTCCTGGCGTTCTGGAACGACTATCTCTGGCCGCTGATCATCTGCCAGGAGCAGTGCACCCTGCCGCCCGGCTTGAAGTCGCTGCAGCGCCAGTTCACCGGCGACCCGGGGCTGGTCATGGCCGGCGCGGTCGTCGCTGCGATCCCGGTCCTGCTCCTGTACCTCGTCCTCCAGCGCTACATCGTCCAGAGCGTGGCGTCGTCGGGTATCAAGGGGTGAGGCTGGCGGCCAATGTCCGCCGCGAGACGATCGACCTCGACGGGCAGTGGGAGTTCGTGCCCGATCCGGAGCGCATCCATCGGGCGGATCGCCTGCCGGCCGGAGAGGCGATCGCCGTGCCGGGTTGCTGGGAGGCCCAGGTCGCCCGGCCGTACAGGATCGTCTCGGCCTGGTACCGACGCTCGATCGACATCCCGGCCGACTGGGCCGGCTCCCGTGCGGTGATCACCTTCCAGGCGGTCATGTACCGCTGCGTGGTGTTCCTCAACGGCATCGAGGTCGGCGGCCACGAGGGCGGCTACACCGCCTTTGACGTGGAGCTCGGTGCGGCGCCCCGGCCCGGCCAGGCCAACGACCTCGTCGTTTACGTCGTCAATCCGCTCAATGCCATCGACGAATACCCGGCGTTCTCGGTGGAGGAGGTTGCCCAGCTGGAGCACCTCGAGCCGGAGATTCCGCTGTCGGAGGCGCCCCACGGCAAGCAGACCTGGTACTCGAGCCAGAGCGGGATCTGGCTGTCGGTCTGCCTCGAGAGGCGGTCGGCGGTCGCGCTCGCCCGGCCGCGTCTGCAGCCCGACGTCGCAGCCGGTGCGGTCCGGATTGGCTGGGGCCTCGACCCGCTGGGCGCAGCGAGTCTGCCGGAGGCGGCGCGCCTGCGGGTCGAGATCGAGCGGCCTGACGGTTCGCTCGTTGAGCCGCAGGACGTGGACCTCGAGGCTGGCGCGGCGTCCGGCACGGTGTCGGTCGCGATCCCCGACGCTCAGCTCTGGGACATCGGCCAGCCGTTTCTCCACCGAGCCGTCATCCGGCTCATGGACGCCGGGGGCGTCGATATCGATGTGGTCACCGAGCGTTTCGGCATGCGCGAGGTCGGGGTCGACGGCGGCCGCGTGACACTCAATGGCCGGCCGATCTACCTCGTCGCCGCCCTCGACCAGGATCTCTACCCGACGACCATCTCGACCGCTCCTTCGCGCGAGTACCTCGATGAGCAGATGCGCCTGACGCGCGAGATGGGCATCAACCTCCTGCGCTTCCACATCAAGGTCCCGGACCCGGCCTACCTTGAAGCCGCCGATGAGGCCGGCATCCTCGTGTGGTGCGAGCTGCCCAACTGGAGCCGCTTCAGCTCGGTTGCGGCGACACGCGGGCGGGCGACGCTTGCCGCGATGGTGGAACAGCTCGGCCATCATCCGTCCGTCGTGATCTGGACGATCATCAACGAGGACTGGGGAACGAACCTTCGCCACGAGGCCCGCGACCGCAACTGGCTGCGCGAGACCTACGACTGGCTCAAGGCCCTCGACCCATCCAGGCTCGTTGTCGACAACTCCGCCTGCGAGACGCCGACCACGCCGAATTTTCACGTCGTGACCGACCTCGCCGACTTCCACGTCTACTTCCTGGCACCGGACAACGCCGTTCGCTGGCGGAACCAGATCGCCGACTTCGCGAAGCGCGCCCGCTGGATGTGGAGCCCCCACGGCGACACCGTGGAGCGCGGCGACGAGCCCCTGATCCTGAGCGAGTTCGGGAGCTGGGGTCTACCCCGCCTGGATCGCCTGATCGCCCACACGGGCCGCGAGCCGTGGTGGTTCGGAACGGGTCGCCACTACTACCGCCCGAGTGGCATCCAGCGCAGGTTCGCGGCCTCGGGCTTGGACCGGATCTGGCCCACGATCGACGCCATGGCCGAGGGGACCCAGTGGCACCAGTTCGAAGCGATGCAGTACGAGATCGGCCAGCTTCGTCGCCACGACTCCATCGCCGGGTACGTCGTGACCGAACTGACTGACGCCTACTGGGAGGCGAACGGCCTGCTCGATGCGATGCGCGGGCCGAAGGTCTACCACGACCGGTTGGCCTCCCTGTTCTCGCCTGACGCGATCCAGGCCGATCTCGCCCGACACGACCTGTTCGGCGGCGAGGTCCTCACCGCCGAGCTGTCGCTGGCGGCCTACGGGCCTCCGACTGCCGGCGGAGAGGTCCGCTGGACGCTCGAGATCGACGGCGCCAGCCCCGTCGAGGGGTCGCTGGCCCTCGACGCCTGGCCGACCTCCGGCACCATCGGCGTGGGGTCGATGACGGTCCGCGCCCCGGAGGTCGCGGACGTGGCCGAGGCACGGCTCCGTCTCAGCGCGATCCAGGCCGACGGCCGTGTCCGGGCCACGAACGAGGTCCGGATCGCCATCCTGCCGGCAAGCTGTCGAAAGACCGCGGCGCCGCTCCGGGTCGCCGTCCACGATCCTCTCGACATCTGGGCGATCAAGGCTCGGGTGGCCGCACTGGGTCACGAACTCGTCGAGCCCGACGACGCGGATCTCGTCATCGCCAGCGAGCTGACCGACAACCTGGTGGCGAGGATGGATGTCGGGGCTCGGGCCCTGATCCTCGTTCGCAGCCGGGGAGCCATTCCCGACGACCACGACCTTGCCCGGCGCGTCAACGTCCACTTGCGGCGCTTGCCCCACTCCGGCTGGCCCGGCCAGCGCAGCCCTTGGGAGGGAGACTGGGTGACGAGCTGGAGCTGGATCCTGCCCTCCGAATTCCAGAACCTGCCCGACCGCAACCCGCTCGGCTTTGCCTACGAAGCGGTGCTGCCGGATCATGTCCTGCTCGGCCATGACCCCGTTCGGCACCGCGATGAGGTCGGCGCCGGGATGTTCGTCGGCTGGGTCCACACGCCGGCCGCGCTCGTCTGGACGTTCCTCCAGGGCTCGGGCTCGGCAACGTTGACGACCTTCCGGGTCGCGCCGGAGTCGGGGCCGGTCGCCACGGTCCTTCTCGAGAATCTCATCCAGCGGTCCGCCGGTGCGGAGCGCAGGCATCCGACCGGCGCCGGAGCCGGAGCGAATTTGGGCGCGGCGCCAAGCGGGCCCGCTGGCTCGGGCCGATCGAGCCACGATGGCACCGAGCCTGCGGACGGCGCCCAGGCCGCCGGTGAGGCCCAGCCGGAGGGCGACGCGGAGCCTGTGGCGGGGCGGGCATGAGCCAGGCAC
>JACCVQ010000195.1 GCA_013698095.1 Chloroflexota bacterium | reverse complement strand
TCGGTCCCGCCGAGCGAGTCCGCGTCGGTCCCGCCGAGCGAGTCGCTGCCCGCAGGCAGCGAGGGCCCGATCGTCGGCAGCGCCTCGCCGAGCATCCCGGGTGGCGGTGAGCTGCCGATTGACAGCGGGTCGCCGGGCGGCAACGACGGCGGCGTCGCCGGGCTGACCGGCCAACCGGCAGGCGCCACCCCACCCCCGACCGACACGTCCGCCGCCCTGACCAGGGCCGGCAACGACGGCTGGCGGGTCATCCTTCTCGGCATCGCTGCGATCATCGCCGCGGCCGTCTTCCTGGTCCCCAGCCCGGCGACGGCCCGGGTCGCGAACCGCAGCAGCCGCCGCGGCCGCTGACGGACAACCGCACGAGCGCACCGCCGGCGACGCCGGTCCAGCCGAGGGCCTACCCTCGGGCCATGACCGACCAGCCGGCGGACGCCACGCCCGATCCCCGCCTCGACCTCCCGATCGTCGGGATCGTCGGAGCGGGGATCATGGGTTCCGGGATCGCCCAGCTTGCGCTCGAGGCCGGTCACGAGGTCGTCATGCACGACGTCGACGGGCCCGCTCTCGGTCGTGCCCGGGATCGGATCGCTGACGGGCTGACGAGACGGGCAACGAAGGTCCTCGACGATCCGGCGGGCATCGACCCATGGGTTGCCGCGCGGATCGAACGGTTGCGGTCGACCGAGATTCTCGAGCAACTCGGCGACGAGGCGGACGCTGTCATCGAGGCGGTCCTCGAGTCGCTCGAGCTGAAACGGACCATCTTCCGGACGCTCGATTCGGTCGCCGACCCGGACACGATCCTGGCCACGAACACGAGTGCCCTGTCGGTCGGGGCGATCGCCGACGCGACCAGCCACCCGGACCGGGTCGTCGGGCTCCACTTCTTCAATCCGGCGCCGGTCATGACGCTCGTCGAGGTCGTGGCGGGACGGCGGACGTCGGAAGCGGTCGTGATGAGAGCCTCGGAGCTCGTCCGAAACTGGGGTCGGACGCCCGTTCATTCCGCTGACGCGCCCGGCTTCATCGTCAACCGGATCAATCGCCCGTTCACGATCCGGGCCCTCCGTCTGCTCGAGGCAAACGCGGCCTCGATCGAGGCAATCGACGCCGCGATCCGCGACGCCGGCTTCCTGCTCGGTCCGTTCGAGCTCATGGACCTGACCGGGATCGACGTGACGTTCGCGGCCTCGACCGGGATCTGGGACTCCCTCCGGCGTCCGGATCGTCTTCGGCCGTCCGCGCTCCAGCAGGCGCGGATCGAGGCTGGCGACCTCGGCCGCAAGACAGGCGCCGGGTTCCATCGCTATGAGGCCGGGCGCCGGGTCGAGCAGCCCGTTGACGCCGCCGAAGAACCACGCGGGCTTGCGGCGGATGCGATCCGCGACCGGATCCTGCTGCCGATCGTCGACGAGGCCTACCGGGCGCTGGCGGAAGGCGTCGCCGCCGAAGCCGACATCGACGTCGCCCTCCGGCTCGGAGCCGCCCACCCGATCGGGCCGTTCGAGCGCGCTCGCGAGCTCGGCGGCGCCTCGGCGGTCGCGGCCCGGCTACGAGAGCTCGCCGCCGACGACCCGAGCCTGTTCCCGTCGGACGCCCTCGTCGCGGCCGGCTGACCCGCCGGATCGCTCAGGCAGGATCGACCCGCACCGCAAACCTGCGGTCCTCGCGGAGGTGGAGGGCAAGATCGACGGCCGTCTTGAGGATCACGAGGACGACGATCGCGCCGATCGGGCTGCCGAGCATCAGGCTGACCATGGCGCCGAGGATGATCGTCACGTGGAGGATCACGAGCCGGCCGTACGGGGCGAACATCTGGGCGGCCGGCGACACGGTGAGGTATTCCCGCCGGCCGACGAAGTTGATGAGGAACGACGCGATCCGGCTGATCGCCAGGCCGGCCACGCCCAGTCCCACCGCGGCCAGGTCCGGCCCGCGACGGACGACGTCGAGGTCGGCGTCAGCACTGCCGAAGCCCGGCCCGAAGCCGGGGTTGAAGACCGGCCCGACATCCACCGAACCGCCGAGCCCGGGCAGGCCCGGCCCGGCGAAGAACGGCAGGGTGAAGACGAAGATCCCGTGGACGAACCAGAACATGCCGTAGTGGATCAGGAAGAAGATGACCGAACCGATCCGCGCCCCTGCCGCGGCCGCGGCAACGGCCGGCCCGCCCGACACCCGGGCGAAGCCCTGGCCGGGGAGGAGCGGTCCGCGGGCGAGGAGCATCTTCGGGACGTTGAGCGCCCCGATGATCCCGTTCTCCGCCCAGTACAGGACGAGGATCGTGGCGACGCTCCAGCCCCAGAAGAGGACGCCGACAAGGGGCACGAGATTGAAGGCGACGAGGAGGACCACCGCCGTCGTCGACGACGTTGCTCGGGCGAGACGGACGGCGCGATCGATCACGGTGCCGATGATGCCAGACGATCCACCGCGCTACGATCGGCTGCATGACCCGCGATCTCCACCGATTGCTCCGCGACGCCTGGGTCGTCGAGGCCGTCCGGACCCCGATCGGGCGCTACGGCGGGGCTCTCGCCGCGGTCCGCCCCGACGACCTCGCCGCAGCCGCGATCCGGGCCGTCGTGGATCGCTCGGGGATCGATCCGGCGCTCATCGAGGACGTGATCCTCGGTTGCGCCAACCAGGCCGGAGAGGACAACCGCGACGTCGCCCGGATGGCCCTCCTCCTGGCCGGGCTGCCGGTGGAGGTCGGCGGGCTGACGGTCAACCGCCTGTGCGGCTCCGGGCTCCAGGCGATCAACTCGGCGGCCCACGCGATCGCCGTCGGCGACGGCGACGTGTTCATCGGCGGCGGGGTCGAATCGATGACCCGGGCGCCGTACGTCATGGCGAAGCCGGCCACGGCCTGGGATCGCGGTCCGCGTGAGCTCGAGGACACGACCCTCGGTTGGCGCTTCCTGAACCCGAAGCTGGCCGAGATGTACTACCCGTACTCGATGGGCGAGACAGCCGAGAACGTGGCAGAGCGCTGGTCGGTCGATCGCGCGGCCCAGGACGCGTTCGCCCTCGCCTCTCAGCAGAAGGCTGTCGCGGCGATCGAGGCCGGCCGGTTCGACGACCAGATCGTGCCGATCACGGTCTCGTCGAAGAAGGGCGAGCCGGTGGTGGTCGGGCGGGACGAGCACCCCCGGTCAGACTCCTCAGCGGACGCGCTGGCGAAGCTCCGGCCCGCCTTCCGCGACGGCGGCACGGTCACCGCCGGCAACAGTTCCGGGATCAACGACGGCGCCTCGGCGGTCCTTCTCGTCGAGGCCGACCGGGCCCGAGGCCTGGGCCTGAAGCCGCTCGCCCGGATCGTCTCGACCGCGGTCGCAGGAGTCGACCCGGCGATCATGGGCTACGGCCCCGTCCCGGCGTCGCGCAAGGCCCTCGCGCGGGCCGGCATCGAGGCCGGCGACCTCGACCTCGTCGAGCTCAACGAGGCGTTCGCCAGCCAATCGATCGTGTGCATCGATGAGCTCGGGCTCGACCCGGCTACGGTCAACGTCAACGGTGGCGCGATCGCCCTGGGCCATCCGCTCGGAATGAGCGGCGGGCGCCTGATCACGATGCTCAGCCACGAGCTGCGCCGGACCGGCGGGCGCTGGGGCCTCGCGACGATGTGCATCGGGGTGGGGCAGGGGATCGCCACGGTCATCGAGCGCATCGACGACTGATCGCCGAGCACCCGGCCAGATGGGTTTTCGGCGCCACCCTTGCCGGAATCCGTTGCGCCGCGTACGATCGGCCCATCGACGCACAGCGGCGATGACCCCGAGAATGCCGACAAACGCACCCTCCGGAGGAGGCCTCACTCGATGTTGGAAACCCAGCCGACCGTCGTCAGCCAGCCCATCGCCCCGACGACCGTGGTCAGTTTGTCGGACGCCGCCGCGTCGAAGCTCCGTGAGCTGACGGCCGAGGAAACGAACCCGGACATCGGCCTGCGCGTGTACGTCTACTCCGGCGGCTGCTCCGGCTTCCGCTACGGAATGATGCTCGAGGATGCGCCGACCGCCGAGGACAAGGTCCTCGAGGCGAACGGCGTCAAGGTCTACGTCGACGGCAAGTCGATCGACCTCCTCCAGGGCTCCGAGATCGACTATGTCGACACCCTCATGGGCGCCGGCTTCACGGTCAACAACCCCAACGCGGTCGCCGCCTGCGGCTGTGGCTCGAGCTTCCGGACCGCCGACGACACGGGCTCGCCCAAGGGCTGCTCGCACTGACCTGCTGAGGCGCGCATCGCCTCCCTTTTCTGCAGCCGCCGGATGCTTCCGGCGGCTGTTTCCTTTCCCTAGACTGGCAACGGACGCGTCGCCCGTGCGCCGCCTCGGTGCCCCGCCCACCGCCCGCCCGCGCGAGTTGCCCGCCGGATGGAACTGCCGCTCTTCCCGCTGAACACGGTGCTCTGCCCCGGGATCGCTTTGCCCCTCCACATCTTCGAGGACCGCTACCGGGCCATGATCCGGCACTGCCTGGAGACGAAATCGCCGTTCGGCGTCGTCCTCATCCGGGAGGGTCACGAGGTCGGGACGCGGGCGATCTCGTTCACCGGGATCGGGACGATCGCCGAGATCCGCGATGCCGGGGCGTACGAAGACGGTCGCTACGACCTGCTCGTCGTCGGAACGCGACGGTTCGAGATCCAGCAGGTATTGAGCAGCCGGAAGCCGTATCTCGTGGCGGAGGTGGAGCTGCTCGACGAGACGGTCGGCGACGAGGCCTCGGCGCAACGCCTTGCGATGAAGGCAACCCGCACGTTCGTGACGTATCTCGAGCTGCTGCAGCCGCGGGAGGGCGAGACGGCCGACGAGATCGACGTCCGCGTCGAGGTCGAGGCGGCCGACGATGACGAGGCCGAAGTCGACGCGGACCCGCCCCAGACCGCTGCCGTGGCCGACGAGTCCGGCGCGGCGGAGTCCGGCGCTGCCGAGGCGACCGATGACGGCGGTACCGGGGCCGGTCCCCGCCACCGGCGCGTGATGATCCCGGACGATCCCACGGTTCTATCGTTCCTCCTTGCCGGCATCCTCCAGATCGAGACGCCCCGCCGCCAGGCGCTCCTCGAGGCGGCCACGACCGAAGCTCGTCTCCGGGAGCTCCTCGGCCTGATCGACCGCGAGGTGCTCCTGCTCGATCTGCGGCTCCGCTTCTTCCGGCCGGACACCAGGATCGTGGGCGCCCGCCGCAGCTGAGGCCTATGCGCGGGAGCGATGCCCGCTCGCGGCCGGCGCCCCGCACTCGTCCCACGTTACGCAGCCCCGCTACTTCGCCATACATTCGCCGGTGGACCGTTAGAGCAACTCCGTCGAGCGATTCGAGCCAGTCCGGCCCGGCGTTAGCCCTCGGCGGCTGACAAGTTGGCTCGGCTGGCCTTGTGGAGGCCGCGGTCTGGCGGGCAACCCGCCCTAACAGTCCGTGGGCAACTACATGGCCAACTTCGGGGCCACGCGCCCGCGGGCAGGAGGCGCATGGCGCGGCACGCCCACGTCTTGCCAGCCCCCGCGAGTCCGCCCGGCTCCATCCGGACGGACGCGTATCCGTTCGCCCCCGTTGACGCGACGATATGCACGGCATAGATTATTCATGTGACATTGACTAACGATCCGGAAGAGTCAGAACCGACGGGGGCCGGCCCAGCCGGAGCCTCGCGCCATGCCTTGATCGGCGAGCTTGTGGACGAGATGACGTCGTTCAACCCGCGCGAGCGGATGGATGCGTTCCGATCGTGGCTGAAGGGATCGCTCAGCCTCATCCACCTCCACGTCCTGACGGTGGTCGAGGCTGACGGCCCACTTTCGATGTCACGACTTGCCGAGACCCTCGACTGCTCCGTGGCCAGCGCCACCGGGATCGTGGGCCGGATGGAAGAGCGCAGGCTCGTCGAGCGCCGCCACAGCGTCACGGATCGCCGTGTCGTCCTGGTCCACCCGACCGAGACCGGCAACGCGGTCTTCCACGACCTGACCGAACATCGCCGGGTCCACCTGACCCAGCTCCTCGGCCGGCTCGCCGACGACGAGCTGGCCGCGCTCTTGGTCGGGTTGCGCGCGATGCGCCTCGCTCGCCACGCCCTGCACGCCGAGATGACCGCGAGCGGCCTCGTGGCCGTGACGGCCGCCCGGGCCGCCCTGC
>JACCVQ010000191.1 GCA_013698095.1 Chloroflexota bacterium | reverse complement strand
GCCTTTGCGTCGGCCCGTGCCGCGTCGCGCGCGGCCTTCGCCTCGGCCCGTGCCGCGGCCTGGGCGGCTTTTGCGGCGTCCTGGGCGGCCTTGTCGTGGGCCTCCTCGCTGACGGCGCCGCCGTGGTTGCAGTTCTTGCCTCCGACCGCATCCGACTTGGCGACTTCTGACACGGCCGCGCCGTGGGCGTTTGCCGCCGGCTCGTCGGCGACGACGGCCTCGTCGGCGTTCACATCGGTCTCGGTCGCGGAGTCCGTCGCCGGGTCCACGACCTCCTCAGTCGCCGCGCATTCCGTCGGAGTCTCCTCGACGGTTTCCTCTGCATCCTCGATCTCGTCCGGCGCGTCGTCGCTGTTGGCGACTGAGCTCACGTACCCGCCGTGGTTGCAATTCGTCCCGCCGGTCCGGTCGCTGTGGGCAGCTTCCGGGACGGACACGGTGCCGTCCGCGTCGACGTCGACGGCGGCCGCAGCGGAAGCCTCAGCATCGAGGTTCGCCTCGACCGGCGTTTCCTGACAATCGTCGTCGGTGCCGTTGCCGTCGACATCCTCGAACGTCGTGGACGTGTCGAGGGCAGCTGGGGCCGGATCAGGCGCCGTCAGGGCGGTAAGGACGGTCGCGGCAGCGACCATGCCGGTCAGCGCGAAGACGAGAACGATCGCGCCGCCGCCGGCCAGACTGCCGGTCCAGAGTCGTCTCAACATCGATTGCAACCTCGCGTGCGCCGCGGTGGATGAGTGCTCGACGGCAAGCGCCGCCGGAAACCATCGTTCCGCTCACAGCATCGCCCCTCGATGCGCTGGTGCGACCCCGTACCTTGGTCTGGCGTCATATCGGCAGGGGTGCGGGCCCAGGTGGCCGGCGTGACGTGCGGGGACGTTCGTCCCGGTCCGGTGCGGTGCGATGCGGCAACGGTGCTTCAGGCCTCGTCGACCGCCGACTCGTCCACCGTCGAGTCCCGCGTCCCCGACATCACGCCCGAGGCAGCCTCGCGGCACGTCTCCGGATCGAACCCGTTGCGGGCGAGGAGTGCGTAGGCCCGCTGGCGGCGCTGGCGCGGATCGGAGACCCGAGTCAGGGCGCGCTCGTTGCGCGCCAGCAACCGTTCCGCGGCGGCGAAGTCGGGCCCCCGGCCGAGGCCAACGTCGTCCGGCTCGGTCGCGGCCCGGCGCTCCTCGAGCAGGTCGTTGACGATCGAGCGGTCCACGCCCTTGAGCGACAGCTCGCGACGAAGGGCGATCTCGCCGCGCGGCCGGGCCCGGTCGCGCGATTCGACCCAGGCCCTCCCGAACGCCTCGTCATCGAGCATGCCGAGCTCGCCGAGGCGCACGATCGCGCCTTCGATGAGCTCCGCGTTGTAGCCCGCCCGACCGAGCCGCCGGCGAACCTCCGCGACCGACCGCGAGCGCGCCTCGAGGAACCGCGCGGCAGCCTCGAGGACGACGGCCGGGTCGTCGACGGCGCCTCGTTCCTCCCGCCGCTCCGCGAAGTTGATGGCCTTCCTCATGAGCGATGCATCGCCGTCAACCCTCCGAGACCGGAGGCCGAGGCGCAGCCTCCGCAGGCCATCCGCCCGAGGATTACTCGGCCTCGGAGATGCCCTCGACCGGGAGGTCGACCTCGTTGATCTTGCCCCGGATCTTGCGGTCGATCTCGGCGGCGATGTCCGGGTTTGCGCGCAGGAAGTCCTTCGACGCCTCGCGGCCCTGGCCCAGCCGCGTTTCCTCGAAGTTGAACCAGGCGCCCGTCTTGCTGACGACGCTCATCGCGACCCCGACGTCGAGCAGGCCGCCTTCCTTGGACACGCCCTCGCCGTACATCACGTCGAACTCGGCGACCCGGAACGGCGGCGCGACCTTGTTCTTCACGACCTTGATCCGGACCCGGTTGCCGACCGACTCGGTGCCCGTCTTGATGGTCTCGATCCGGCGAATGTCGAGCCGAACGGACGCGTAGAACTTCAGGGCCCGTCCACCCGGCGTCGTCTCCGGGTTGCCGAACATGACCCCGATCTTCTCGCGCAGCTGGTTGGTGAAGATCAGCGAGGTGTTCGAGCGCGACACGGCGCCCGTGAGCTTGCGCAGGGCCTGGCTCATCAGCCGGGCCTGGATGCCGACGAAACTGTCGCCCATCTCGCCTTCGATCTCGGCCCGCGGCACGAGCGCAGCGACCGAGTCGAGCACGACGCAGTCGATGCCGCCGGAGCGGATCAGGGTCTCGGTGATCTCGAGGGCTTGCTCGCCGGTGTCGGGCTGGCTCACGAGGAGCTCGTCGACGTTGACGCCGCAGGCCCGGGCATAGGCCGGATCAAGGGCATGCTCGACGTCGATGAACGCGGCGACGCCGCCACGGCGCTGGGCCTCGGCGATGACGTGTTGGCAGATCGTCGTCTTGCCCGAGGACTCGGGGCCGAAGATCTCGGTGATCCGGCCGCGCGGGATGCCGCCGACGCCAAGCGCCAGGTCGAGCGCGATCGAGCCCGTCGGGATCACGTCGATCGCCTGAATCGAGTGCGACCCGAGCTTCATGATCGAGCCGGTCCCGAACTGCTTCTCGATGGCGGCCACCGCGGCGGTCACGGCCTTGCCGCGCTCCGCCTGGGCTCGCTCGAGGGCCTTGTCGCCGACCGCCGGCTTGTCGCTGCCGTTCCGCTCGTCCGCGGCCCGTTCTCCGGTCATCGTCATGGGTTCATCACGCTCCTGTCGAATGGTCCTTGACCGACAGATCGCGCTTCCCGGGCGTGACCTTGGGTGCTCAACCCTCGTCGGTCGTCTCTTCCTCGCGGACCGGCTTTTCCTTGCGCGGCTTCCGGATGAGCTCCGCCTGGGCGGGCGGCGCCTCCGACAGCGACGTCAACTTCGGCAAGCCGGACTTGTCCTTGGGCTTCTTCTTCTGTTCCTTCTTCGGTCGATCTCGAGAAGCCATTGATGTGCCTCCGGCTCGGATTGCAGACTAGCGACTGACCATTCACGCGGACTGAACCGCGACTTCCCTGGCGCTCAACCGACCGGCGCGCGCGGCCAGATTCGGCAGTTCGGCAGGGAAGGTTCCGGACCGGATCGCGGACCGGATCCTGAGCATGAAGTCTAGGGTGAAGGTCAGGTTGTGACAAGTCGCCAGACGGTATGCGAGGAGCTCTTTCGCCCGGAAGAGATGGGCGAGATAGGCCCGCGAAAACGTCCGGCAGAGGAGGCACGGACAGTCCGCCTGGACGGGCTCAGGATCGTCGAGGAAGCGGGTGTTGTGGAGGTTCAGCCGGCCGCCCGGGACCCACAATTGGCCGTTCCGCGCAACCCGTGCGGGCAGGACCGAATCGAACAGGTCCACTCCCCGGTGAACCGCGTCGAGCAGGTCGGCCGGGGACCCCAGACCCATCAGGTAGCGCGGCCGTGGATCGGCGTCCAGGATCGGGACGGCGACGTCGAGAGCGGCGTTGCGCTGCTCCGGGGTCTCGTCGCCGGCGAGGCCGCCGAGACAGATCCCGTCGAATGGGAGCGAGGCGATGAATCGGGTGCTCTCGGCCCGGAGATCCGGCTCGAGGCCGCCCTGGACGATCCCGAACAGGGCCTGGTCCTCGCGGGTGTGGGCAGCCAGCGAGCGCTCCGCCCAGCGATGCGTCCGGGCGGTCGCATCGGCGACGACGGCCCGCGGCGAGCTCGGGTATACGGGCTGGTCGAAGGCGACCGCGACATCCGACCCGAGCGCCTGCTGGACGGCGATCGCGAGCTCTGGCGTAAAGCGGTGGGTGGAGCCGTCGAGGTGGCTGCGGAACGTCACGCCGTCCTCGTCGACGACCCGCAGGTCGCCGAGCGAGACCACCTGGAAGCCGCCCGAGTCGGTGAGAATCGGGCCATCCCACGCCATGAACCGATGGAGGCCGCCGAGCCGTTCGATCCGCTCGTGACCAGGCCGGAGGTACAGGTGGTAGGTGTTCGCCAGGATGATCGAGGCACCAACCTCACGGACGTCGTCGGGGTGGAGGGCCTTGACGGTCGCGTTCGTGCCGACCGGCATGAACTGCGGGGTCTCCACGACTCCGTGGGTCAGCTCGAGGCGCCCCAGCCGGGCTCGGGTCGCGCCGCTCGCCGGCGGAGCGACCTCGACGCTGAACGTGGCCGCTCCGGTCACGCGTCTGGCTCGCGCGGATCCGGCTCAACGGGATCCCGTGCATCCGGCTCCTGAGGCAGGTCCCACAGTCCCACGAGCTCCGGCTCGGGGCGGCGCGGCGGCGGGATCTCGTAGCCGAGTCGGGCGAGGTGGATCCGGGCGGACTCCGTGGCGATCCTGCCCTGCGGGGTCCGATCGAGGAACCCGAGCCGGAGGAGGAACGGCTCGTATACGTCCTCGATCGTCTCGACTTCCTCGGCCAGCACGGCCGCCAGCGCCTGGACGCCGACCGGCCCCGACCCGAACTTCTGGATGATCGCGGCCAGGAGCTTGCGGTCCGTTCCGTCGAGGCCCTCGTCGTCGATCTCCATCTGGCGCATCGCCGCGGTCGCGGTCGCCTCGTCGACCCGGCCATTGCCGTGGACCTGGGCATGGTCGCGGGTGCGCTTCAGGAGGCGGTTGACGATCCGCGGCGTGCCTCGCCCGCGGCGGGCGATCGCGCGCGCGGCGGCATCGTCGATCCCGACATCGAGGATCCGTGCCGACCGGTCGACGATCGCCGCCAGATCGTCCTCTTCGTAGAAGTCGAGCCGGTACGTGGCGCCAAAACGATCACGGAGCGGGGACGAGATGCGGCCGGCTCTCGTCGTGGCGCCGACGACCGTGAACGGCTTCAGGCTGAGGCGGAGGCTTCGGGCGCTCGGGCCCTTGCCGATCATCACGTCGAGGGCGTAGTCCTCCATCGCCGGATAGAGGATCTCCTCGACCGCCCGGTTCAGACGGTGGATCTCGTCGATGAACAGGACATCGCGCTCGTCGAGGGCGGTCAGGATCGCAGCCAGGTCGCCGGCCCGCTCGACCGCCGGCCCGCTCGTGTACCGGACGTTGACGCCGAGCTCGCGGGCGATGATCGTGGCCAGGGTCGTCTTGCCGAGGCCGGGCGGGCCGTACAGCAGGACGTGATCGGCGGCCTCTCCCCTGCCCTTCGCTGCCGCGAGCAGCACCGACAGGTTGGCCTTGACTTCGCGCTGGCCGATGTATTCGTCGAGCGTGCGCGGTCGGAGGGCGCCTTCGACGACGACATCGACGTCGTCCACGAGATCGGGCGCGAGGATCCGCGAAAGGTCGTCGGTCACGCGTGGGAATCTACCACGTTGGGCTCGGTTTCGCACGGATGTTCTATCCGGGAGCGTCGCGACCAACGGACGCCTCGGGCGTCCGTGCGCACCACCCGCGCGCTGCGACGAAGGAGCGGAGCCTCGAGCGATGGGTTGCCCACGGGGCCCGCGCCGAACCCCCACCCCGCGGGTAGGCATTCGGTCACAATGACGCTGATGCGACTTTCCCGCCGATCCGAATACGGTATCCGCGCCCTCGTCGACCTAGTGCGGAGCGAAGCGGCGATGGCCTCGGCCGAGCACCCCCATCCGCATCCTGCCCCGGTCGCGCTGACGACCCTCGCCACCCGCAACAACCTGCCGCCAAAGTTCCTCGAGCAGATCATGTCGAGCCTCAAGCGCGGCGGCATCGTCCGGACGACTCTCGGGGCCCACGGCGGCTATGCGATGGCGATGGATCCCGCGGCCGTCAGCGTCGGGCGAGTCATCCGCCTGCTCGACGGGGCGCTCGCTCCCCTGCCGTGCGTCAGCCTTCGCTACTACGATCACTGCTCGTGCCCGGACGAAGCGACCTGCTCCCTCCGCGACGTCATGCTGGACGTCCGCGACGCGATGCTCGAGATCCTCGACAAGGAAACCCTTGCTGAGCTCGCCGCCCGCGAGGGCCGCGCCTCGATCGACCCGCGCGGGCTCCACGCGGACGCCCTGGCCGGCAACCGCCCCTGAGACGACCACCCTGCAACATGTGCCGGACCGAGGCGTCAACCGGTATGCGGACCAGTGCCGTCAGGCTTGAGATCGAGGCGATGGGATGCGATTGATCGGACCAGCAGCGCGCAATGGGTTTGCCTCGTTCGTCGGATTCGGCCGCGGCATCTGGCTGTTCCCGCTCGACACCATGTTCCGGACCGTCGGCCTCCGCTATGGCTGGCTGCGGTCTCTCTTCATCGCCACGCCGCCGCCGCTGATGCGCGGCATCGGGCGGCTCCGGGCCGAACGTGCGGCGTGGCGCGCGGCGCACCGGGTTCCCGCGTACCACGCCTATCTCGCCGCGTCCGGGGTCGATTCGGCTGGTCTGTTTCCGCTCGGGATCCTCAGCCGTCTGCCCGAGACAGACAAGGCGAGCTACGTGGACCGCTATGGCCTGCTCGAGCGATGCCTCGGCGGCGCCGTCCCGTACGCGGGCACGACGATCGACGAATCGAGCGGCTCGACGGGGACTCCGTACAACTGGATTCGCGGCCGCCAGGAGCGCGAGGTTGCCCATCGGAACATCGGGTTCTTCGCCCGGTACGCGTTCGGGACCGCGCCGCTCGTGACGATCAATGCGTTCTCGATGGGCGCCTGGGCGGCGGGCTTCAACATGAGCCTCGGGATGATGCGTCACGGGATCGTCAAGTCGGTGGGCCCGGACCTGGACAAGATCCTGTCCACCCTGACCTATCTCGGGCCGACATATCGTTTCTTGATTGCGGGCTATCCGCCGTTCCTGAAGCACCTCCTCGACGAGGGCCAGCGGCGTGGCTTCCCATGGGCCGACTACGAGCTCCACGCCCTCGTCGGCGGCGAAGGCATGACGGAGGAGCTCCGAGACGTCCTGCTCCAACGCTTCGCCTCGGTGTTCTCGGGCTACGGCGCCACAGACATCGAGATCGGCATGGCCGGCGAGTCGCCGGTCTCCATCGCCGTCCGGCGCCTTGCCCGGGCGCGACCCGACATCGGTCGGGCGCTGTTCGGCAGCGACGCCCGTCTGCCGATGGTCTTCCAGTACAACCCGCTCATCCATTGGCTCGAGGTCAACGACCTGGGCGAGGTGATCTGCACCGTGTCACGCCTGGACCTGCTCGCGCCCCGGATCCGATACAACGTCCACGACTCAGGAGGGATCGTGGAGTTCGCCCGTGTCCGAGACGTTCTGGCGGGCTTCGGGTTCGACATTGACCATCTCGACGCGGCGACCGAGGTGCATGGGCCACGGGGCATGTTGCCCTGGGCCCGCCCGATTCCGCTGCCCTTCCTGTGGATCCACGGCCGGCGTGATGCGACGATCAGCGTGATGGGCTCGAATATCTACCCCGAGGACATAGAAACCGTCCTCTACCGCGACCCGCTCGTGGCGCCGCGCATGCATTCGTTCATGCTCTCGGTGATCGACGACGAGGCGGGCACGCCGCGCCCGCATATCGCCCTCGAGCTGTCCGACCTCGACGGGGTCGATGGCGCGTGGCGCGCGGCTGCGGCCGAGCGGCTCCGGGATGGCCTCAGGGTGCTGAACATCGACTACCGCTCGTCACTCGGCGAATTTCCCGGCGCGATGCTCCCGATCATCGCGACCCACGCCCTCGGCGGCGGGCCGTTCGCGGGCGACGCGACGCGCATCAAGCAGCGCCGCATCGCCGCGCCGAACTGATTCAGTCCCGGAGCAGGCTGCGCAGCGCCGCCTTGACGCGGTCCTCGAGCGTGCCGCCGATCTTCGTGTCGGACAGCGCGATCCGCGACGCCTCGCGCGCCTCGGCCAGCGAGTAGCCGAGAGCCTGGAGCGCCGCGACGACCTCGCTCTCGGCGGCGCCGACCCCGGCGCTGCCGGCAACGCTCGCGGCGGCGATGCCGGCAGCGGCGACCTTTTCCTTGAGCTCGAAGATGATCCGCTCAGCGAGCTTCCGTCCGATCCCGGGGATCGACACGAGCACGGCTTGGTCCTGGGCCATGATCGCGAGCTGGAGGTCCGGTGTCGGTCGCGAGCCGACGATCGCCAGGGCGACCTTCGGGCCAACGCCCGTCACCGTCAGCAACAGGTTGAAGAAGCCGAGATCCTCGGTCGTCCGGAAGCCGAACAGCGACTGGAGGTCCTCGCGGACGAGGTGGTAGGTGTGGAGCTTGACAACCGAGCCCGGGACGACGGTCGACAGGATCGCCGGCGCGGCGAACACCCGATAGCCGATCCCACCGACCTCGATGACGAGCGAGTCGGACGCGACTGCGCCGACCGTGCCCTCGACCGACGCGATCACGTCGCGACTCCAACTCCCGCTCGGGCTCCCGGTCGGGCTCCGCCGAGCCTCGGACGGTCAAACGCCACTGGCGACGGCATTCGGAGACTCCGGACCGCCGCTGGGGCCCTACCCGAGACGATCGTTAGTCGTTTTCGGCTAACTCGCGGGCCAACGGCGCACGCTGCCATCGCTAGTGCCGTCCTGGCCGGCGTATGGTGAGATCCGACCGGGCACCCGCCGCCGCCATCGCCGCCGGCCATCGCGAGTGCTGTCCTGGCTTGCGTCTGGCGAATTGCGACGGGCCGCCGGCCGCCGTCGCCGCCGGCTGCACCATCACAGTGCCGGTTCGCGGGCAGGACGAGGGCCACGTGGCGTGGCGCCCGTCACGGCCCGCTTCTCGCGCGCCAGCGCCTCGCGGACGGCGGTCTCATACGGCGTCGAGCCACGCGTGATCGGGTTGATCGCCGAGCGGTCCATCACGCTCGCGGTCTTCCCGCTCGACCGACCTGTCTGGCCCATCCCATTGGCGATGCAGACCGCGATGGCGAGCGCGTCGGCGGCGTCATCCGGGGTCGGCAACGAAGCCATCCCGAGGACGAGCTGGACCATCCGCTGGACCTGCTGCTTGTCGGCCGCGCCGTAGCCCGCAATGGCGCTCTTCACCTCGTTCGGCGTCGCCTCGCGAACCGGGCGGCCCGCCTCCGCCGCCGCGAGCAGCACGACGCCTCGGGCGTGACCCACCGCGATCGCGGTCTGGGCGTTGCGCGAGAAGAACACGCGCTCCACGGCGACGACCGCCGGGTCGTGCAGCGCGATGAGGTCCGCGACGTGACGGTGGATCGCCAGCAGGCGCTCCCCGAGCGGCAGATCCGGCGAGGTCGTCAGGCAGCCATGATCGACAGCTCGGAGACGACCTGCCGTCTGCTCGATCAGGCCCCAGCCGAGGGCCGCGGTCCCGGGGTCGATGCCCAGGACGATCATCCGGTTGTCGCGACCGTGGCGCCGCGCGACGTCGAACCGGCCCGGATCGCGCTCACCCGGCGACCTCGGCGAAGACGCCCTCGGGGATGTCGAAGTTGGCCGTGACCCGCTGGACGTCGTCGAGGTCCTCGAGCAGGTCGACGAGGCGAAGGGCCTGGCGGGCCTTGTTCGAGTCGAGGACCACGGTCTGCTTGGCGACCATCGTGTTCTCGGCCGAGTCGACCGGAACCCCGGCCCCCTCGAGCGCCTTGCGAACCGCCTCCAGGTCACCGGGCGAGGTGTAGATCTCGATCGTATCGTCGGACTCGGTGTCGACGTCCTCGGCGCCGGCGTCGATCGCCGCCAGGGCGACCTCGTCGGCGTCGACCGAGCCGTCGCGCATCACCGCGATCAGGCCGCGCGGCTCGAACTGCCACGCGACGGCGCCGGAACCCGCGAGCTGGCCGCCGGCCTTGGTGAACATTGAGCGGACCTCGGCCGCGGTCCGGTTGCGGTTGTCGGTGGCCGCCTCGACGAGAATCGCGATCCCGCCCGGGCCGTAGCCCTCGTACACGATCTCCTCGAACTGGTCGCCGTCACCGCCGCCGGTCGCCTTGTCGATCGTCCGCTTGATGTTGTCGGACGGCATGTTGACCGCGCGAGCCTTCTCGACGGCGAGCCGGAGCCGGTAGTTGGCGTCGGGATCGCCCCCGCCCTGGCGGGCCGCGACGCTGATCTCGCGGGCGACCTTCGTGAAGAGGGCGCCGCGCTTGGCATCGGTGATGCCCTTCGCACGCTTGATCGTGGACCACTTGCTATGACCAGACATCGCGGGCGGGAGTATAGCCGACGGGCATGGCCGGACCCCCTATCATGGGCCGAACCGAGCCCCGGCGAGGCCCGTTCGGCCCGCTCCGCAGCCCCATCGTCGGTCCTTCGTGCAGTCGTGAGGTCCACATCCGCCGATGACGATGAAGACGGTCGATCCCGCCCACCTTCGCAGCGTCGTGCTGACCGGTCACGCCGGCGGCGGCAAGACGACACTGGCCGAGCAGCTCCTCTTTCGGGCGGGGGCGATCAATCGCCTCGGCAAGGTCGACGACGGGACCGCCCACCTCGACTTCGAGGCCGAGGAGCAGAAGCGCCGCGAGTCGCTGAGCCTGGCAGTCGCCACGTTCGAGCACGACAACACCCGGATCACCCTCGTCGACACCCCGGGCTACCCGGACTTCGTGGCCGAGGTGATCTCCGGATTCGCTGCCGCCGACGGCGCCCTGTTCGTCATGGATTCGTCGGCCGGCGTGGAAGCCGGGCTCGAATCGTCGGTCGCCCTGGGGCGCGCGACCGGCCGAGCCGCCTGCTTCTTCCTGAACAAGTGCGATCGCGAGAACGCCGACCCGACGGCAGCCCTCGACGCCCTCCGCGAGCGTTTCGGGAACAAGATCGCACCGCTCCACCTGGCGATCGGCAAGGCCGACGCGTTTCGCGGTCACGTCGACCTGGTCCACCGCAAGGCGTGGGTCCTCGAGGACGGCAAGGAGATCGAAATCCCGATCCCGGCCGAGCTCGCCGACGAGGTTGCCGTGCGCCGCGACCAGCTCCTCGAGGCGGCGGCCGAGGCTGACGACGACGTGATGGCCAAGTACCTCGAGGGCCAGGAGATCTCCGACACCGAGCTCGACACGTGCCTCCATCGCGGCGTCCGCGATTCGATCCTGGCCCCGGTCCTCGTCGGCAGCGCGCTGAAGGGCATCGGGATGAACGCCCTGCTCGACGCGTTCCTGCGCTACATGCCGACGGCCGCCGAGGAGCCCCCGGTCGACGCCCGCGACGCAAAGACCGACCAGCCGGTCACGATCACGCCGGACCCGGCCGGCCAGGTCGTCGCCCAGGTGTTCAAGACCGCCGCCGATCCGTTCGTGGGCCGGTTGACGTACCTCCGGATCCTGAGCGGGACGCTCCACGGCCAGGCCCACGCCTGGAATGCAAACCGCGACGAGGACGAGCGGATCGGCCAGCTCCTCCTCCTGCATGGCAAGGACCAGGAGCCGATCGGCGAGCTCCAGGCCGGCGAGATCGGCGCGGTCGCCAAGCTCGCCGCGACCGAGACGGGCGACACCCTGTCGTCGCGCGAGCACCCCGTCGTGCTGCCACCGATCGCGTTTCCAGCGCCGTCGCTGTCGGTCGCGATCGAGCCCCGGACACAGACCGATCTCGACAAGATGGGCGCCGCCCTCCAGCGGATGCTCGAGGAGGAGCCGTCGGCCCGGGTCGAGCGCTCGCCGACCGGCGAGCAGCTTCTCGTCGCCATGGGCGATGCCCATATCGCGGTCATCGCCGAGAGGCTGAAGCGGAAATTCGGAGCCGCGATCGTGACGAAGGAGCAGAAGGTCTCCTATCGCGAGACGATCCGCGGCAAGACCCAGGTCGAGGGGAAGTACAAGAAGCAGACCGGCGGTCACGGCATGTTCGGACACGTCTGGTTGGAGATCGAGCCGAACCCCGGCGGCGGTGTCGAGTTCGCCGAGCGAATCGTCGGTGGCTCCGTCCCGAAGGGCTTCTTCCCGGGCATCGAGAAGGGCATCCGCGAGGCGGCCGCCGAGGGCGTGATCGCGGGCTATCCCCTGTCGGACTTCCGGGCGACGCTCTACGACGGCTCGTTCCACAACGTCGACTCGAACGAGCTGTCGTTCAAGATCGCGTCGTCGATGGCCCTGAAGAAGGGCGTCCTCGAGTGTCGGCCCGCTCTGCTCGAGCCGATCATGGCTGTCGAGGTCCGGGTCCCCGAGGCCTACATGGGCGACGTCAACCGCGACCTCCACACTCGCCGCGGCCGGGTCCTCGGAATGGATACCCTCGGCGAAGGAGTGCAGGTGGTCTCAGCCCAGGTCCCGCAGTCCGAGATCTTCTCGTACGCGACGGAGCTGCGGTCGCTGACCCACGGCCGCGGGACGTTCACGGCTGAAGTCGACCATTACGAGGAAGTGCCCCAGCACATCGCCGACAAGGTGATCGAGTCGCATCGCAAGGACGCCGAGGCGACGGGCGCCCACGGCGGGCACTGATCTGCTCGAGGGTCTGGCGGGGGCCAACGATCCGACGCCGGCCGCTGTTCCGACGCTGGCCGCAGATCTGACGCCGGCCGGCGATCCGGCGCCGGCCGGCGATCCGAGGCAGGCCAGCCCGACGTCATTCTCCGAGCGCGCCAGCGCACCTTCGTTGTCGCAGCCGCCCGTTCCCGACGAGCTTGAGCAACGGATCCGGCGCGATCTGCGTCGAGGTCGCCGAGTTGTCCGGCTGACCTGGGTCGCGGCCCTCATCAGCCTGTTCCTTGGTCTCGTCGCGGTGCGCCAGGCTGCCTACCTCGTCAGCATCGATCGCGATCTCGCGACGACCGAGGAGGTCCAGGCGATGGGCGCCGCGTTCGATGTCGCGCGTCTCGTCCTCGTCGGCGTTGTCGTGCTCGGAATCGTCCTTGCCGTCGGCTGGCTCCGCGCCGCGCTCCCGGTCTTCGCCGAGCTGCGCAACCTGGGCACGATTGACGGACCGGAGCCGACAGGTGGGCGGGCGCGTCTGGGGCTGCTCTGGCGCGACGCCGGCGTTCCGCGCGATCGAGCCGGCTGGGCGGATGTCCGGGTCCCGGCCGGTCGTGGGCTTGCCTGGCTCGCTGCCGGCGCGGTCGTGGCTGCGGCCGCGGTGGGGCTCGTGGCTGCTCTTTGGCTCGGTGCCGCGCGCGATGCCGAGATGTCGCGTCTCCTGCGGGTGGTCAGCGGGATCGACGGCGGGCTGTGGCTCGTGGCCAGCATCCTCGTCGGGGCCGCCTGCGACGCGATCCTGTGGCGCGAGGCGGCGGCCGCCCGGGCGCTCGGGGTGTACATCCCGCTCGTCGACGCGCCGGGCCGGACGATCATCCGGCTGACCCCGCCGATCCTCGTGTTCATCGCCGGGGTCAGCATCGCGGCGGGCCGGCCCGACCCGTGGTTCGTGCCGTGCCCCCAGGCCGGCTTGATCTGCGACGGGCTGCTCGTGCCGGTCGATCACGATGCGGGCTCGGCTGCGACGATCTGGCTCGTCCATGCCCTCCACCCCGCGGCGGGCGAACCGATCGGAACGCTTGCAATCGCCGTCGGCGGGCCCGGTGGGAGCGGGCTCGGCGATGCGGTGGCGATCATCGACACGCTCGATGCGGAGCTCGTCCGGACGCACGACATCCTGTTCTGGGATCAGCGCGGTGTCGGGGCGTCAGAGGGTCGCGACTGTCCAGCCGCCGGCGCGACGTATTCGATGGCGCAGCCGGGGGCCGGCGCGGCGAAGGACTTTGCCGCGGCGTGCGTGCGCGAAGCCGGGGTGGCGCCGGAGACGGTCGCGCGCTATGCCACCCGCCAGGCGGCCGAGGACCTCGAGTCGATCCGGGAGCAGCTCGGGATCGAGCGGTTCGCGCTGTACGGCCAGAGCTACGGGACCGAGCTCGCCCAGGTCTACGCCGCCCGGCACCCTGATCGATTGACGGCGCTCGTGCTCGACGGCGCCGTCGATCTCACCCGGTCGGCGAACGAGTTCTGGGCCGATGCGGCCGGGAGCTTCGACACCGTCCTGGCCGACACGCTCGAGGCGTGCGCCGACGATCGTGCGTGCGCGCAGGATGTCTCGAACCCCGAGCGGGCCTATGACGCGGCCCTCCGGGACTTCGGGCGCGCACGCTCTGTCTCGTTCGCCGATCGCGATGGCGTGCTGCGCGATCACCCCGTCGACGCGCTCGCGATCGAGGCGGCCGTCGACGCCCTCCTGTACGACCCGGCGGGGCGGATGCTCATCCAGCGTGCGGTGGCGGCCTACGCCAATGGCGACGAGGTGCTCCTGGCTCGCCTCGCTGATGCCTTCCGCTTCGGCGGCGGCGAGGTCGCGAGCGTGTCGACGTTCGCATATCACGCGATCACCTGCGCCGACTATCGGGTCTCGCCGACGGCCGACGCCGGCGACCTGGCCGCTGTCCAGGCGGCAAGCGCCGCCGACGGCGTGGACGAGCTCCGGACCGACGAGGTGTTCACGACCCAGTACCCGTGCCTGTACTGGCCGTACCAACCCGCCGACGGAACCCGGCCCGCGCCCCTGACGACCACGCCCTTCCCGGTGTTCGTGCTGGGTGCGACGGGCGATCCGATCACCTCTGTCGGACAGGCTCGGGCGATCGCGGGGCGGCTGTCCGACGGCTATCTGATCGTGACCGAGGGCGGGCCGCATGTGACGTTCGGCCGCGGCGAAAATTGCGTGGATCGGCCGGTGCTGGAGTTCCTGGTCAACGCGCGGCGGCCGACGACGCGGACGATCTCGTGCCCCGGCGCCATCGCCGATGGCTACGTTCCACTGGCCCCGAGGACAGCCGCGGGGTACCGCGACGCCCTCGACGCGATGATCAACACGGAGAACGAGCTGTTCGCCGATCCTGAGTACCTGTTGTGGGATGGCGCCGATGATCTTCGGGTTGGCTGTCGCGGCGGCGGATTCTTCGTCCTGACGACGGCGACCGTCGAGAGCCAGATCCGGTTCGCTGACTGCGTCATCGCCGAGGGAATGCCCTTGACCGGCGTCGGGAAGTACACGCTTGCGAGCGGCGATGTTTCGTGGACGGTCACGTTCCCTGACGGGCGGCTCGAGTACGAGGCAGCGGAGGCCAGGCAGCGGGTCACAGGGACCTGGCGCGGTTCTCCGGTTGATCTGTCGAGCTGAGTCGCCTGGTGGGCTCAGGCTTCGGCTTCGCGCTCGAGGGCCGCGAGGACGGTCGCCAGGTCGAGGGTTCCGTCGTAGAGCGCGCGGCCCACGATCGCCCCGCGACATCCGATCCGGCGAACCGCCGTGAGGTCGTCGATCGAGGCGATCCCTCCTGAGGCGATAATCGCGGCGCCGGTCGAGGCGGCGGCGCGTTCGAGGAGGTCCAGGTCCGGCCCGCCGAGTAGGCCGTCCCGGTCGATCGCGGTCACCGCGAAGGTCGTGACGCCGGCGCCCGACAGGCGGTCGATCGCCTCATCAATGGAGACCCCGCGAGCCCCGGCAACCCAGCCCTGGCCGACGGCGATCCCGTCGCGGACATCGAGCGCGACGGCGATCCGCGCGGGACCGTGGCGTCCGATGGCGGCCCGGGCGAACTCCGGATCGGCGAGGGCCGCCGTGCCGATCACCACCCGATCGGCGCCGAGAGCAAGGACGGCGTCGAGCGCGTCGTGCGTCCGGATGCCGCCAGCGACCTGCAATCGCGCGCTTGGCTCGGGCGATGGGCCCGTGGCGGACGCCCGTGTCGGCTCGAGGCCGCGGAGGGACTCGATGATCGCCGCGATCGTCGATGCCTGGCGCCGCTCACCGTGGAGCGCGCCGTCGAGATCGACCACGTGGATCCACGATGCCCCGGCTCGGGCGAACCCGGCTGCGACGCCCGACGGGTCAGTCGAGAACACGTCCTCACGCTCGAAATCACCCTGCCGGAGTCGGACGACGCGCCCGCGCCGGAGATCGATGGCCGGGTAGATCGCAAACGTTGACGGAACCTGTTCTATCACGCTAGCATGGTAGCATGCTGATACGCTGAGTCGGTGAGACGCAGCGGGCAACCAACCACCGCAGGACGACCAACGATGGATGACTGGCGCTCCCCCGACGTCGACGAATTGATCGCCGCCCTGCTTCGCCTCGAGACAGAGGACGAGGCGGCGGCGTTCCTGCGCGATCTCTGCACCCTTGGCGAGCTCCGCGATCTCGGCCAGCGTTGGGCAGTCGTGCGTCGCCTGTCCGCGGGCGAGCATTACGCCGCGATCTCCCGCGAGACTGGCGCCAGCACAGCCACGATCACCCGGATCGCGTCGTGGCTGAAGCACGGCGAAGGCGGTTACCTGCGCGCTCTCGAGCAGCTCGAGGGAGCCCGCGAGTCGGGCATCCCCTACCCCACGGGCCGCGAGGCATGACCACCGTCGGTGAACGCCGATCCCCGGAGCTGACCGCCCTCGACGGCACAGGATCCCGACGACTCCGCCTGGCCATCCCCAACAAGGGTCGCCTCGTGGAGCCCACGATCGAGCTCCTGAAGGACGCTGGCCTCGTCTTCGAGGACCACGCTCGGAGCCTCGTGGCCCGGGTTCGGAACTTCGACCTCGACATCCTTTTCGTTCGGACCAACGACATCATCGAGTTCGTCGGGGACGGCGTTGCCGACCTCGGGGTGACCGGCCAGGACCTCCTCGCGGAGACCGGAGCTGAGCTGCCCCGTCTTCGATCGCTCGGCTACGGTCAATGCCGGCTTGCGGCCGCCGTCCCGACGGACAGCCCGGTCCAATCGGTCGCCGATCTCGCCGGGACCCGGGTCGCGACCGCCCACCCGAACACCGCCCGACGCTTCTTCGCGAATGCCGGCGTCGACGTCGATGTCATCCCGATCTCGGGCGCCGTCGAGGTCGCCCCTCGCCTTGGCCTGGCCGAATCGATCGTCGACCTCGTCTCGACCGGCTCGACGCTGGTGATGAACGGACTCCGCCCGATCGCCGACGTCCTCGCCTCGGAGGCGATCCTGGTCGCAAACCCGACCGCGGTCGTCGAGCGGGCCGGTGAGCTCGAGGCGATCGACACGATGCTCAGCGCCGTGATCGCAGCGCGCGGCCGGAAGTACCTGATGATGAACGCCCCGGCCGAGCGCCTCCACGACCTCGAGACACTCCTGCCCGGGCTCGAGTCGCCGTCGGTGATCCCGCTGGCGCACGCCGGGATGATCGCGATTCATGCGGTCGTCGGTGCGGACGACGTCTGGAGCCTCCTGCCGCGACTCAAGGCAGCCGGCGCGTCCGGCATCCTCGTGCTGCCGATCGAAAAGATCGTCCCGTGACCGCGGCAACCGGGACCGAGGCGACGCCAATCGAACCTGCCGGCTCCCCCTTCCGCCTCCGCCGTCTCGACCTGGCCGCCGACGGCGCCGCCGACCGGGCCGAACGAGCCAGACTCTGCCGCCGTGGCGCCGTCCCCGACGATTCGATCCGGGCCGCTGCGCGGGCGATCCTCGCCGATGTCCGGACACGCGGTGGAGCGGCCGTCCGAGACGCCAGCGCCCGCCACGGCGGCGGCCTGGCCGACGGCCGGCTCGTCATCGAGCGTCAGGAGCTGATCGCCGCCCGCGACGCGCTCGAGCCCGCGGACCTCCGAGCCCTCGGGCAGGCGATCGCCAATGTCACTCGCTTCGCCGAGACCCAGCGACCGGCGACCACGCGAACCGAGATCCTGCCGGGCATCGAGATCGAACGCCGCTGGCTGCCGCTCGATCGCGTCGGCTGCTACGTTCCCGGCGGCTCGGCGCCCTATCCGTCGTCGCTGATCATGACCGTCGTCCCCGCCCGGGTCGCCGGCGTCAAGAGCGTCGTGGTTGCCTCACCGGCAGATGCGGACGGACGGGTCCACCGCGTCCTCCTCGGCGCCGCGGGCTTGCTCGAGGTCGACGCCTTGGTCGTCGCGGGTGGCGCCCAGGCGATCGGCGGCCTCGCCTTCGGCCTGCCCGACGCGGAGGCGGAGCCCACCCTCGCACCGGTCGACCGGATCGTCGGCCCCGGCAATGCCTGGGTGACCGCCGCCAAGCTCGAAGTCGCGGGTTTTGTCGGGATCGACCTGCCCGCCGGCCCGTCCGAGGGGATGGTCCTCGCCGACGAGACTGCCGATCCCGTCCTCGTCGCCGCCGACCTCGTCACCCAGGCCGAGCACGGCCCCGATTCGCCCGCCATTCTCGTCACCACCAGCGCGGACCTTGGCGACGCCGTCGAGCGCGAGATCAACGCCCTCCTGCCGCGCCTCGAGCGTCGCGCGATCCTCGCCCGGGCGCTCGAGACCCACGGCCGGATCGCGCTCGCCGCGGACCTCGGCACGGCCATCGCATTCGTCGACGCGTACGCGCCCGAGCACCTCTCGATCGACGTCCGCGACCCCGACGCCGCCGCGGCCCGGATCCGTCATGCCGGCTCGATCTTCGTCGGCCCGTGGGCCCCGGAATCGGCAGGTGACTACGCGACGGGCGCCAACCACGTGCTGCCGACCGGCGGTCTCGCCCGCTCGACGGATCCGCTGGGGGTCGAGGCGTTCGGGCGCTGGACCCAGATCCAACGCGTCACCGAAGGCGGTCTGACGGCGATCCGAGAGACGGTCGGTCAGCTGGCCAGCGCGGAGGGCTTGACCGCGCATCGGAACGCCGTGGAGGCACGCTTCCGCGACCGGGCGGCGACGGCGGGAGGGACAGAATGAGCCCCACGCCCGTCACGTTCGGCCTGCCGACTCAGCCCGCGAGCTACAGCTGGGAGGCGACCGACCAGGAGGTCGCCGCGCGGTTCGGCATCCCGATCGGCGACATCCTCCGGTTCGACCTGAATACCTCGCCCGCGCCGCCGGAGATCGTGGCCGACATCCTCGCCTCGGGCGCGTTCGAAACGCCGCTCTCGGAATACCCGCCGTCCGACTACCGCCGGCTCGTCGAGACCGCCGCGGGTGTCTACGGCGTCGAGACCGACGAGCTGCTCGTGGGTGCCGGCGCGGACGAGATCCTCGACCTGATCGGCAAGGCGTTCGTGCCGCCGGGTGGCCGCGCCGTCGTTCCTGCGCCGACCTACGCGATGTACCGCGTCATCACCGAGCAGCGCGGCGCCACCACGGTGATCGTCCCGCGGCTCGGCGCCGGCGAGGGCTATCGCCTGGACCTCGGCGCGACCCGACGGGCCGCC
This sequence comes from Chloroflexota bacterium, assembly GCA_013698095.1. Classification (GTDB taxonomy): domain Bacteria; phylum Chloroflexota; class Limnocylindria; order Limnocylindrales; family CSP1-4; genus CF-46. The sequence goes on along the minus strand of JACCVQ010000191.1, from coordinate 12,491 downwards.
GCCGACGCCGACGTCGTGTGGCTGTGCAGCCCGAACAACCCGACCGGCCTTCCCGAGCCGGCCGGAGCGATCGCGTCGCTCCTCGATGACATCGCCGCCGACGCGGAGGTGGCCGGCCGCCGAGCGCCGATCGTCGTCCTCGACGAGGCCTATGCCGAGTTCGTCGGCTCCTCGCTGCTCGAGCTCCGCCGCCGCCACGACAACCTCGTCGTGGTCCGGACCGCGAGCAAGGCCTATGCGCTGGCCGGGTTGCGCGTCGGCTTCGCCATCGCGAGTTCCGCGACGATCGCCCGGATTGCGCCGTACCGGCCGCCGGGCTCCGTCTCGACGATCAGCATGACCGTCGTCACGGAGGCGCTCAAGGACCCCCGCGGGATGGTTGCCAACGTCGCCCGCGTCGACGCCGAGCGCGAGCGGCTCAGCGACGGGCTGCGCGACGCCGGCTGGTCGGTCGGGCCGACGGTCACGAACTTCCTGCTCGTCGATCTCGAGGGCCCGGACCGTGCCGCTGCCACCGCGACCGGGCTTCTCCTCCGCGGCCTCGTGCCGCGCACCTTCGAAGGCGGCCACCCGCTCGCTCATTGCCTGCGTCTGACGATCCGCGATCAAGCCGGCAACGACCGCCTGATCGCCGCCGCCAGAGAGATCGAGGCGGATCGCGCAGATCGCGCGCGAGAAGACGGAGACGCACGATGACCACACCGCTCGGCTCGCTCGACGTCGTCGACCGCGAGGGTCGCCGGGTCACGGTCCGGCGCTCGACGCGGGAGACCGACATCACCCTCACGGTCGACCTCGACGGCACCGGCACGGCAGATATCGAGACGGGTGTCGGCTTCTTCGACCACCTCCTCGGATCGCTGGCCCACCACGGGCTCCTCGATCTCACCGTGCGGGCGACCGGTGATCTCCACGTCGACGACCATCACACCGTCGAGGACGTCGCGCTCGTCCTGGGCGCGGCGGTCGCGGAGGCGCTCGGCGATCGGGCCGGGATCGTCCGGTTCGGCGACGCCAGCGTGCCGATGGACGAGGCCGTCGCTTCCGCGATCCTCGATGTCGGCGGACGGCCCTACGCGGTGATCGACCTGCCGTTCCGCGGCGAGCGGGCCGGGACGCTGACCCTCCAGAACGTCGAGCACGCGCTCGAGGCGTTCGCCCGGACGTCCGGGACGACGCTCCACCTGCGCGGCACCGGCCGCAACGACCACCACCTGGCCGAAGCGGCGTTCAAGGCCCTCGGGCGCGCGCTCCGGGCCGCGACGAGCCCGGACCCGCGGCGGACCGGCCTCGCCTCCACGAAGGGCTCGACGTGACCCGGCTGCCACGTTTCGCAGTCGTCGACTACGGCGCCGGCAACCTCGTCAGCATCGATCAGGCGCTGAGCCGCGTCGGGGCCGATGTCGTCGTCGCACGCGACCCCGCCGGCCTGACGGGCGCCGCCGCGCTCGTCGTGCCCGGTGTCGGGGCCGCCGCTCCGGCGATGGATCGTCTCCGAGCGGCAGGGCTGGTTGAGCCGATCCGCAATTGGATCGCCGCCGGTCGGCCATATCTCGGGATCTGCCTCGGGCTCCAACTTCTGTTCGACGGCAGCGACGAGGACGGCGCCGAGACCCTGGGCGTCGTCCCCGGCCGGACGACGCGCCTGGTCGATGCGCCGACGCTCCCCCACATCGGTTGGAACCAGGTCGAGCGAACCCGCGACCACGATCTGTTCGATGGGATCGCGCCGGACGCCGACTTCTACTTCGTTCACTCGTACGCGGGCGCAGCGCAGGACGAAGCCGCCGTGCTTGCTCGCACGACCCACGGTTCGTCGTTCGTCAGCGCTGTTGCCCGGGACAACGTCCTGGGCGTCCAGTTCCATCCCGAGCGAAGCGGCGCGGACGGCCTGCGCCTGCTGGCGAACGTCGTCGAACTCGTCGGGTCCGGGGCCCTGGCCGCCTCGGCCGCCGGTTCGGCCGCCGCCCCCGTGTCGGCCGCCCGCTGATGCTCCGTCGCCGGGTCATCCCGTGCCTGGACGTCGCGAACGGTCGGGTCGTCAAGGGCACCCGTTTCGTCGATCTCGTCGATGAAGGCGATCCGCCCGAGCTCGCTGAGCGCTACGCCGCCGAGGGCGCCGACGAGCTGGTGTTCCTCGACATCTCGGCGGCGCCCGAGGGGCGCGGGACCCTCCTCGATATCGTCGAGCGGACGGCTCGCCGGGCGTTCATCCCGCTGACGGTCGGGGGCGGGGTCCGGAGCGTCGACGACATGCGCGACGTCCTGCGGGCCGGCGCCGACAAGGTCTCGCTCAACACGGCTGCGGTGGCCGACCCCGAGCTGATCCGGGCATGCGCAGGGCGGTTCGGGCGCCAGGCGGTCGTGGTCGCGATCGACGCACGGCGCCTGACGACCGACAAGGCGGGCTGGGAGGTCGTCGTGAAGGGTGGTCGCGAGGCAACCGAGCTCGAAGCGGTCGCCTGGGCGGAGCGCGCGGTTGCTCTCGGGGCCGGCGAGCTGCTCGTGACGTCGATGGATCGCGACGGGACCCGGTCCGGCTTCGACACCGAGCTCCTGCGCGCGATCGCCGACCGCGTTGAAGTACCCGTGATCGCGTCTGGCGGAGCCGCCGGACCGGCAGATTTCGTGGCGGCGGTGCGCGAGGGGCAGGCCGATGCCGTGCTCGCAGCGTCGATCTTCCATCGTCGGATCCACTCGATCGGCGCGGTCAAGCAGGCGATGGCCGCTGCCGGCCTGCCGGTTCGCCTGGTCCCCGAGGCCGCGGCGTGACCGCGCTGCCCCCCGCGGCGCCCCCGGCCCCGCTCTGGGGCCCGAACGGCCTCGTCCCGGCGATCGCCCAGGACGCCGCCGACGGGCGGGTCCTGATGCTCGCCTGGATGGACGCCGAGGCGCTCGCGGCCACGCTCGAGACCGGGATCGTCCATTTCCACTCGCGCGCCCGCGGCCGGCTCTGGCGCAAGGGCGAGACGTCCGGCCATGAGCTGCGGCTGCTCGACCTCGCGCTCGACTGCGACTCGGACGCGCTCCTCCTCCAGGTTGACCCGATCGGCCCGACGTGCCATCGCGAGACGCGCTCGTGCTTCGACCCGGCCGACGCCCCCGCGGTCGTTTACCAGCCTGGTGGTGCGCACCGCGGAGCGGACTCCGCACCCCCCGAGCCCAGTGGCGAAGGTTTTGCCTGGCTGGAGACCCTCTGGTCGACCATCGCCGAGCGGGCGGCTGCACCGCCGGCCGGCTCGTACACGGCCTCGCTGTTGGACGGCGGCGTCGACGCCGTCGCGCGGAAGGTGACGGAGGAGGCCACCGAGGTCCTGATCGCAGCCAAGGACGACGCCGCCGCCGAACGGGCCGCTGCGGACCGGACCGCCACCCGCGACGCGCTCGCCGGCGAGGCCGCCGACCTGGTATTTCACGCTCTCGTCCTGATAGCCGAGCGTCAGATCACGCCGAAGGCCGTCCTCGACGTCCTGCGCGGCCGCCACCGCTCGGCCTGAAACCAATCCGAAAATCATCGTACGCGTGTGGCGCTCCTGGCGGCTGTCGCCGGAGCATGTGCTCAGACTGAGGACGAAGGCGAGTACTTCGAGGAGCCCCACTCATGACGGTTGTCGACCACGCGACCTCGTCGGTCGGCGAACGCGACACGAAGATGATGTTTCCCGTCGTCGACGACCCGACGGTCGGATCCGAAACAATGTGGGTCGAGAACCTTAGGGATGGAACCTTTCGCCTCAGGAACATACCCGGCTGGGCGACTGGATTGGCCGCTGAAGACGTGGTCGCGGCACGGCAACAGGGCAACGTGCTCGCCTACACCGAAACCATCGCGTCGGGCGGTCACTCCACCTACCGCCTGGCATTGCAGCAACCGGACCCGACGGACGCTCAGTCCAACGCCGTCGAGAAGCTCCGGGATCTCGGTTGCGCCTTCGAGAAGTTGAGCAATCGGGTGCTAGCGGTCGACGTGCCCCGCACGCCTACGGTGAAGAAGTCGTTCTCCGCCGCAACGTCGACTGAGCGGGCCGGAGCTTGCCATCGTGGTGGGACATCTTCGGATGACAAACGAGAACGGGTTTGTCCTTCACACGGAACCAGTCTGGCGGGAGCGCTCGAACTTCATCATCAACGCCGAACTGCCCGAGAAGGATCGACCCCGGCGGTTCGAGCAGCTCTTCGCCCGTCAGGTTGGCGAGGACCGCTTCGAGATCTGCTGCATCCCGTTCTTTCTGTACGACGTCGCGCTCGGGGACGTGGTCACGACGTCATCGAAGGGCGATCGCCAGTCCGTCGTGACCGGGGTTGCCGAACCGTCAGGCCGCTACGTCTTCCGAGTGTGGTTCGGCGAGTCGTTTTACCCGCGGGACGAGGTCGCTGACGAGCTGAAGGCGTTGGGGGCGATGTTCGAGTGGTCCTCGCGCAATCTCCTGGCGGTCGACGCGGTCGACCAGGAACACGCTCAGAAGGTCGCCGACTTCCTCGCCGAGCGCGAGAAGGCGGGCCAGCTCGTCTACGAGACTGGCCGTTTCCTGACCGCTGAATCGAGCCGCGATCTCGTCCACGGCAGCCCTGAGGCCAGATCATCGGGGCTTCGTGGAAGGGCCCGCGTGAGTCGGGGTCCATGTCCCGTCCGCCGTCATCGGCGCGCTCCGCGACCGCCACTGAGGCTGACCTCAGCGAAGCCGCAACTCCGACAGCTGACCCAGGCGAGGATCGATCCACGCGATGCCGGGTCGGTCCGGCGGCGCGGATCCGTTCCACAACGCGCGGACCCACGCCCGCGAAGATCCGTCGAAGAGCGCGCCGATCACGGCCGGGTAGCGGCGGACGATCTCGCGATTGGCCGCCGTGTCAACGAGGAGCCAGCACCACGCGACGCGCGGCTCCGGTTCGAAGGTCGTGGCCAGGGCCATCGCCTCGGCAGTCTTTCGCGACATGTTCCGGGCACTTGCGCCGAGGTCGTCCAGACGGTTCCAGATCTCGATGATCAGCAGGACTCGGTCCCGCCTGTCGCGGAGGCAGACGTCGATGGAGAGTGACGGATTGGATGCGCGCGTCGCAAGCTCGAAGCTGCCGGTTCGACCGTGCGTCGCCGCGAGTTTCAGGACCAGCTCCTGGGCGGCCAGGTGGCCGGCATCGTTGGGCGCCGCCACGAGCTCGCGGCTGAATCCGATCGAGATCGGCCTGCCGAGGGCCATGCCGATGGCGGTCCACGTCGCGATGGACGTGCCCTGTCCGTGACCTGCCTCCAGGTGGCTGATCTCCGATTGGCCGAGCCCGACGCGGCGGCCCAGCTCGGCCTGAGTCAGACGTCGCCGCTTGCGGGTGGAGCGGGCATCGCGTCCAAGCGAAGCGGCGATCGCCCGTGCCTCGCGGGCTCCCGCGATCTCTGCGTTGGTTCGCTTGCGCCGAGGCATATCGACGCCATCGTTACTGATGGCTCTAAACGGCCGCTTACCGTCCGTTCACCCGCTCTGTCCGCTCGGGGTGGGGACCGGGCCACGCTCATCCAGGGCTTGTCGCCGCGGCTGAGCCGAGCTATCCGAGCTTAGGGCTCGGCGTATCCAGGAGATATCGATGGCGTCGATCGACGTCTGCTTACGCCCGGCGGCGCCGTCCGACCGTGAGTCGGCGCTTTCCCGCCCGGACGACGAGCCACTCCCCGTCGACCGGTGCCGGGACGGGCGTGTCGAGGGCGGCCACCCGCTCGTCGCCGATCGTGAGACCGCCCTGACTGATGGCCCGGCGGGCTTCGCCACCCGAGGCGAACAGCCCGGAAGCGGCCGCGATGGCGAGTGGCCCGCCCACAAGGTCGGCGTCCGTGAACCAGAATCCAGCGATTGCCTCGTGGAGCGTCGCAAGGATCGAGGCCTCGCGGATCGGCTCACCGGAGAACGCAGCTTCGCTCACCCGCTCGGCATGAGAGACGGCTTCGAGGCCATGCGTTCGCTCGGTCACGTCGCGGGCGAGCGCACGCTGGGCAGCCCGGCCCTCAGGGCGTGCGACGAGGTCGGCCTCGAGATTCTCGATCTCCTTTCGCGGCAGCAGCGTGAACCAGCGGAGGTACGTCCCGACATCCCGGTCGTCGGTGTTCAACCAGTGCTGGTAGAACGCGTACGGCGACGTCTGCGACGCATCGAGCCAGATCGTGTCGCCGCCGGCGGTCTTTCCGAACTTCGTGCCTGATGGCGACAGCAACAGCGTGTAGGCCAGGCCGTGCGCGTGACCGCCACTCTCATCCGCGCCCGCCGTGTCGGCGGCCTCGGGCCTGGGATCCCCACTCCCCTCCCCGGCCCGCCGCCGGATCAGCTCGAGGCCGGCCGTGATGTTGCCCCACTGGTCAGCCCCGCCCATCTGGAGCTCGACCCCCAGCTCGCGATGGAGATGCTCGAAGTCTGTCGCCTGGATGAGCATGTAGCTGAACTCGGTGAACGACAGGCCGCGGTCGAGTCGGACCTGCACGGAGTCCTTGGCCAGCATGTACGGGATCGTGAAGTGCTTGCCGACGTCGCGCAGCCAGGCGATCAGCTTGATCTCGCCGAGCCAGTCGAGGTTGTTGACCATGACGGCCCCGGAGTCCCCGCTGAAGTCGAGAAACCGCTCGAGCTGGCCGCGGATGGACGCGACGTTGGCCGCCAGGGTGTCAACGTCGAGCAGGTTTCGCTCGGCGGAGGTCCCCGACGGGTCCCCGATCATGCCCGTCCCGCCGCCGACAAGGGCGACCGGCCGGCCACCGTGGCGCTGGAGCTGGACCAGACCCATGATCGGCACGAGGTGGCCGATGTGGAGCCACGGACCTGAGGGATCGAAGCCGTTGTACCCGGCGATCGGGCGGCCACCGGCCAGCCGCGCCGGCAGTCCTGGCGTCGTCGCGTGGAGCATTCCCCGCCAGGTGAGCTCGTCGAGCAGGCTGTCGAGGCCGTTGGTCCAACCTGTCGGGAGCCCGTCGGCGCCTCCGGCGAGCGTCACAGGCTCGTCCGCCGAGCCGTCACGAGGGCAGAGAAGAGGGGCGGCTCACGGCCCCTATGCTATCGTGCGGCCCGACATGCAGACCAGCCTCGCGCGGCGGCAGCGTCATCGACGCAGCGTCCACCGCGGGCGGCCCCGCGGCTCCTCCTCCGTCCGGAGGATCGCGCTCGTAATCCCGATCATCCTGTTCTCGGCCTTCCTCCTGGTCGGATTGATGGGCGTCGTCGGTGTTGCCGCCACGTACAGCTACTACAGCCAGGGCCTGCCCGACCCCCGCGACACCCTGAGCAACCTGACGTTCGACCAGCAGACGGTCGTCACGGATCGCTCGACCGATGTCGAGCTCGCCCGGCTCGGCCAGTTCAAGCGTGAACTCATCACGTTCGACGTCATCCCGGTCGAAATGCTCGATGCGACGACGGCGATCGAGGACAAGGACTTCTGGTCGAACCCGGGCTTCGACCTGCCGGCCTTCGTTGCTGCCACCCTCGATACGATCAGCGGCCGGCCGCGCGGCGGATCGACGATCACCCAGCAGCTGGTCCGGGCCCGGCTTCTCCCCGAAAGCGCGTTCGCCGACGGCCGCGAGGAACGGAAGATTCGCGAGATCATCCAGTCGCTCCGCCTGACCGAGGCCTATCCCGGGGAAGCGGGCAAGGAAGAGATCATTACCGCCTACCTCAACCAGAACTTCTACGGCAACCAGTCGTACGGGATCAAGGCGGCAGCCCACACCTACTTCGACCAAGAGCTGGACGAACTGAGCCTCGCCCAGTACGCGCTCCTGGCGGCCATTCCCCAGTCGCCGACGAAGTTCGACCTCGTGAAGAACGCCGACGAATCGTGCTCGGTCGAGCTCGCCGAGGGTGACGAGTGCCCGTCCGCAAAGGTGGTCCTGACCGTGCCGGACACGACCGAGGTCGTCATCCGCCGCAACTTCGTCCTGGACCAGATGAAGACGCGCAGCCCGCTGTCGGGGTCGAAACACAGCCTCGACGAGTACGAGGCGGCGAAGAGCGAGTCGGTCGTCCTGGCGCCGCAGGACCGCGTGCCTTGGCTCGCGCCGCACTTCGTGTGGCAGGTCCGCAACCAGCTCGGCGCGATCCTGTGTCCGGACCTCGCCCTCAACGAGTGCGCCGAGATCGACACCGGCGGGTACCGAGTCACGACAACTCTCAATTGGAAGATGCAGGCGACCACCGAGAAGTGGCTGCTGGCTGCGGCCCGGACGCCGCACCTGTCGAACACGAAGACCCGGCTGACGAACCTGAAGATCCCCGCCAAGGATCACTCCTGGCTCGTGAACCTGCGAGGCAAGAACATCCACAACGCCGCCGCAGCGGTGATCGACTACCGGACCGGCGAGGTCCTCGCATACGGCGGTTCGGCGAGCTATACCGCGGCCGGGACAAAGAAGTTCCAGCCCCAGTTCGACGTCCTGTCCGATGGCTGGCGCCAGCCCGGCTCGGCGATCAAGCCGATCAACTACGCGATCGGCATCGAGGACAAGACGATGACTGCCGCGACGATGTTCATGGACGTCACGACCGACTTCGGCAACAAGTTCATCCCGACCCAGGCCGACAAGAAGGAACGCGGACCCGTCCGACTGCGGTCCGCTCTCCAGTTCTCGTTCAACATCCCGTCGATCAAGGCGGGCCTGATGAACGGCCTGGACCGGTTCTACGAGCGCTCCACGGACTTCGGCATCAAGTGGGTCCCGCGCTCCGTGCCTGTTGTGTCAATGGGGATCGGGACGATCGAGGTCCACCCGATCGACCTGCTCGGCGCGTACGGCGCGATCGCCGACGGCGGCAAGCTGATGCCGCGAACGTTGATCCTCAAGGTCACCCGGGCGGACGGAACGGTTGTCTGGCCCGATCCCGCCGCGGCCAAGCCGAAGGCGACGAAGGTGATCAGCCCCCAGGCGGCATTCATCATCACCGACATCCTCAAGGGCAATACCGAGCTCAAGACGAACCCGTTCTGGGGTGAATGGGCCGTCTATGACGGCAGGACCCGCCGCCCGGCGGCATACAAGACCGGGACGACAAACGAGAACCGCGACGTCCACGCCTACGGCTTCATTGCCCCGCCCAAGGATCCCAAGGCGCCCGCCCTCGCGGTCGGCGTCTGGATGGGCAACAGCAACAACGAGCCGAACACCGACACCCTTTCGCTCAAATCCTCGGCGCCGCTCTGGTCGCGGATCATGACCGAGGTCAGCAAAGGCCTACCGATCGTCGATTTCGCCCGCCCAAAGGGTCTCGCGACCGTGACGGTTGATGCGTTCAGTGGCTTGAAGCCCGGGCCGTTCACGTCGAAGACGGTCAAGGAGCTGTTCATCCCCGGCACCGAGCCCACCCAGTCCGACGACCTGCGCCGGACCGTCGACATCGACTCCGCGAGCAAACTGCTCTGGCAGGAGGGCTGCGTCGGGCCGATGAAGACCGTCGGCGCGCTCGACCTCAGCCGGGTCGAGGCCGCCTGGCCGCGTTGGCAGCGGGCGGACAACCGCTGGACCGCCCGAGCGGCCCGTGGCGCCGGCGTCGGCGGCGGACTGAAAGGCACCGCGACGCAGTACTTCTACGGCGATGGGTTCTACCCGTTCGGCCGCTCATGGGGTGGGATCTTCGCGCCGACGAGGCTCTGTCCACTCGCGCCACCGCCGAGCGAGCCGCCGCCGTGCGGGAACCCGTTCGGGCTGTTCTGCCCGCCGGTCCCGCCCGGACAGGAGCCGACCCCGACGGCACCGCCCCGTCCATCGAAGGCACCCAAGCCCTGAGAGTTCGGGCCGATGGCATCGCGAGGCTCCGGCTGCGGCATCGGAGTCCTGCCTACAGCTTGATGATCGTTGCGCCGTCGCCGCCTTCGCCGCGCTCGCCCGGCCGGGTCGATGTGACAAGCGGATGGCTTCCGGCCCGTGTCCGCAGGGCATCGCGAAGGGCGCCGGTCCCGAGGCCGTGGATCACGACCACCTGGTCCAGCCCGGCCAGGCCGGCATCGTCGAGGTAGCGATCGAGGGCGTCGAGGGCCTCTTCGACGCGTGCCCCGCGGATGTCCAGCGATGACGCCACCGAGCGGGAGCGCTGAAGCTGCATCGCCCCGATCCCGTTGCCCCGGTCGCGGGCGCCGGGCCGCCCGATCCGGGCGATGTTGCCGATCGCTCGATCGGGATCCGGCGGCGGGGCGGACTCGAAGACCGGATCGAGGTCCTCGGTCGCGACGCTGACCCGCATCTCGCCGGCCTCGAGGGTGGCGCGCGTGTCGTTCTTCTCGAGGGCCGTGATCCGACCTTCCCAGCCCGCGGTCCGGCTCCGAGCAAGCTCGCCCAGGCGCCAGACGTGCGGCACTTCAACGACGACGGGCTGCTCGCTCTCGTCGGCGGGCGCATCAACGAGGCGCCCCAGCTGGGCCTCGGCGCGCGCGATCGCGGCATCGAGTGACGGCGCGGTCACGGTCTCTCGCTCCAGGGCCCGGCGAGTTGCCTTGACCTCGTCGCGGATCGTGTCGACGAGCACCTCGGCCTCGGCCCGGGCCGCCCGGACGGCGTCATCGCGCTCGCGCCGGGCGCGGAGCCGGTCTTCGTTCGCGGTCCGCAGCGCCTCTGCGGCCCGTGCCTCGGCCGCCCGTGCCCGCTCGAGCGCCTCGCTCGTCTCGCCCTCGGTCTCGCGGATCCGGGCGAGTGTCTCCTCGAAGGCGCGCTGGTTCTCGGATAGGCGGGAGCGGGCATCGGCCACGATGTCTGGCGCCAGGCCGAGTCGTTCGGCGATCGCGAACGCCTGGCTGCCGCCCGGCAGGCCGATCGTGAGCTTGTACGTCGGCGACAGCGTCTCGAGGTCGAACTCGACCGAAGCGTTGCGGGCGCCACCGGTCGTGTGGGCGTACGCCTTCAGCTCGGCGTAGTGGGTCGTCGCCGCGATCAGGGCGCCGGCCTTGATGAAGTGGTCCAGGAGCGCCTGGGCCAGGGCCGAGCCCTCGGTCGGGTCCGTCCCAGCGCCGAGCTCGTCGAGCAGGACGAGGGTGGCGGGGCCGGCCGCCTCGACGATCCGGGTGATCGAGCGGAGGTGGCCGGAGAAGGTCGAGAGGCTCTGGGCGATCGATTGTTCGTCGCCGATGTCGGCGTACACGTCGCGGAAGATCGGCAGGCGCGAGCCCGCCTCGGCCGGAACGTGGAGCCCGGCCTGGTGCATCAGGCTCAGCAGGCCCAGGGTCCGCAGGGTCACGGTCTTGCCGCCGGTGTTGGGGCCGGTCACGACGAGCGCCGTGTAGCCGTCGCCGAGCCGGATGTCGGTGGGGATGACCCGGCCGGCGAGGCCCGGATGGCGAGCACCGAGCAGCACGACCTCCGGCCGGCTGGCCGTCTCCGCCCGGGTCCCGTCGAGATCGGCGGCGAGGCTTGCCTTGGCCGCCCAGAAGTCGAAGCGGGCGAGGGCGTCAAGGGTCTCGCGGAGGGCGACCGCGTTGGCCGCGACGAGGGCCGAGAGCTCGTCGAGGATCCGGCCGACCTCTTCCTGCTCGGCAATCTGCGCCTCGCGCCAGGCGTTGCCGAGCTCGACCGCGACGAGCGGCTCGATGAACAGGGTTGCACCGCTGCCAGATGCGTCGTGGACGATGCCCTTGACCCGGCTCCGGGCCTCGGACTTGACCGGCACCACGTAGCGCCCGTTGCGGAGAGTCACGATCGGGTCCTGGAGGGCGTTGCCGAGCTCCGAGCCGACGAGGGCGTCGAGTCGCCGCTTCAGGCGGTCGTAGGCGACCCGGACGGCCGCCCGCAGCCCGCCCAGGCGGGGCGACGCCGTGTCGAGCAGCTCGCCGACCGGATCGAAGCTGCGAGCGAGGGTCGAGCGGATCGCCGGCAGGCCATGGAGCTCCCGGGCGAGCTCATTGAGGAGCGGCCGGCGATCGTCCGCGAGCGACGTCTGGAGGCGGGCCGTGGCGTCGAGCGTGTCGGCGATCTGGAGGAACTGCTCGGCGTCCAGACGACCGCCGCGAGCGGCCCGTTCGACGGCCGGGCCGATGTCGTGGACGGCGCCGACGCCGACCCCGGGCCGATCCGAGAGCAACGCCCGGGTCTGGTCGGTCTCATCGAGGCTGCGGGCGACAACGACGGGGTCGTTGCTCGGCTCGAGCGTTTCGGCCAGGCGCCGCGACGGCGGGAACTGCGTCTTCTCGGCGAGCCGGGCCCGGACGAGCGGGAACTCGAGGAGAGCGATCGAGCGGGGGTCCACGGATGACGGGCTCAGCCCGCGGGTCGTGGGAGGGGGCGCGAGATCGACGGGCTGTCGTTGACCGAGAAACGCCACGGCAGGTCGATCCACGGGCTGCCGACGAAGCCGATCCCGACCCGCGCTGACGAGACGACGGCGGTGTGCCTCTCGTCGGGAGGCGGCGGCTCGAGACGGACGGTGGCCTCTGGGTCGAACAGGTCGTGGCCGGTCAGGGTCCGGTCGAGATCGAAGGCGGCGCAGACGAGGCCGGGCCCGGCGGCCAGCCGGACGTCAGGCACCGGAGGTGGCGAC
>JACCVQ010000190.1 GCA_013698095.1 Chloroflexota bacterium | reverse complement strand
CCGCGGCGGAGGCAGGCGCAGCGCCCGGCCACCCCGCACGCCGGCGAGTCGAACGGCGACGGGTGGCCCGCGCGATGGTGGCCCGTCGTGGCGCGCCCGCCTGTCCACGATCGTGGTCGTGTCGATCGTGGTCGCTGTCTTCCTGATGTTCGCGATCGGGATCGAGCTGTGGACCGACGCCCTCTGGTATCGGAGCATCGGCTTTGACCAGGTCTTCCTGGCACGCCTTTCGCAGCAGGGCGGATTGTTCCTGCTCGGCGGCGTCGTCGCCCTTGCCGTGCTCCTCGCCAACCTCTGGCTGGCCGGCCGGTTCGCGCCGGCGACTCCGGTCGACGGGGCCGGTGGCGGAACTCTCCGCGGCTGGCTCGACCGCCTGAGCGAGGCCCAGGCCGACGCCGAGCGATCGCGCGGCAGGCCCCAGTACGACCAATGGGACCGCAGCCAGCAGACCCGCGAGCCCGTGACGGTGAGCCCGATCGAGTTGCCGGACCCGGTTCCGCTCGGGCGGGTCGTGATCCTCGTCGTCGTCGTCCTGGCGGCGCTCGGCGTGGCCGGAAGCATGGCCGGGAGCTGGGAGACGATCGCGCTCTGGCAGCATCGCGTTCCCTTCGACCCGAACGGCGCGACCGTCAGCGACCCCGTCTTCGGGCGCGACATCTCCTTCTTCCTGTTCGATCTGCCGTTCCTGCGCCTCGTCCAGACGCTCGTCAACGGCCTTCTGATCGCGGCCCTCGTCGTCGCCGCGGCGCGCTACCTGCTTTCGGCGATGGCCGGGGCGGCCGTGTTCGACACCCGGGTCCGGGTCCATCTGGGGGTCCTGGCCGGCCTGTTCCTGATGTCGATCGCGCTCGGCTACCAGCTCGACAAGTTCGAGCTGGTCCACAGCAATCGGGGCATCGCGACGGGCGTCAGCTTCACCGACCGCAACGCCCAGTTCCTGGCGTACGACGTTCTGACTGGCGTGTCCGCGATCGCCGCAGCATTCCTGGTCGGTGGCGCGTTCGCCCGGGTCCTCTGGCCGCTGACCCTCACCCTCGCGGTCTGGTTCATCGCCTCGATCGCGATCGGCCGGCTCTATCCGGCCGCGATCCAGCAGTTCACCGTCGTCCCCAACCAGTTCGCCCAGGAAGCGCCGTACATCGCCAACAACATCGCGATGACGCGCCTCGCGTATGACGTCAACGACTGGACCGAGCGGGAGTACCGCGGCGACGTCCCGCTGACCGAGGCCGCGATCGGGGCGGAAGCGGCGACCTTCCGGAACGCCCGTCTGTGGGACTACCGGCCGCTCGGCGACACGCTCGACCAGCTCCAGACCGTTCGACAGTATTACGACTTCATCGACGTCGACACCGACCGCTACATGATCAACGGCGAGCTTCGCCAGGTCATGCTCTCGGGCCGCGAGCTCGACCTCACGAAGAACCCGAACGCGACGGGCTGGGTCAACCAGCGGGTGATCTTCACCCACGGAATTGGCCTCTCGATGGTCCCGGTCAATGAAGTCGCCTCGCAGGGCCAGCCGCGGCTCCTGATCTCGAACCTGCCGCCGGTCTCGACCGGTGGCGCCCCGACGGTCAGCGAGCCGCGAATCTACTTCGGCGAGGGCAACAGCTCATACGTCGTCGTCGGCGCCCAGCAACCCGAGTTCGACTATCCCCGCGGCGTCAGCACGGGCACGACCGAGGGCGACAGCGTCCCCACGAAGTGGACGGGGAAGTCCGGCATCCCGCTCGACACGACCCTCGACCGGCTCCTGTTCGCAATCCGCTTCAGGGACCTCAACCTCTTGATCACCGACCAGGTCACGAGCGACAGCCAGCTCCTCTTCCACCGCAACCTGAGCGAGCGGCTCCGGCTCGTCGCGCCGTTCCTGAAGTTCGACAAGGATCCCTATCTCGTCATCGACGGCGCCGGTCGACTCAAGTACATCCAGGACGCCTTCACGACGAGCGACCAGTTCCCCCATGCCCAGGGCTTCGACCCGGACTCGGAGCTGGGGCCGGACAGCGGTCTTCGGGGTGACCCGTTCAACTACATCCGGAACAGCGTGAAGATCGTGTCCGACGCATACGACGGCACGATGACCCTGTACGTCGCCGACGATGGCGATCCCCTGATCCGCGCCTGGCAGGGCGTCTTCCCGACCATGTTCCGGCCGCTATCCGAGGTGCCCGCCGACCTGGTCCCGCACCTCCGGGTGCCGGAGGAGCAGTTCGACGTCCAGACTCGGATCTACGGCCAGTACCACGTCACCAACCCGGAGACGTTCTACTCGCAGAACGACCTCTGGACGGTTCCGGTCGGGACGAGCAACCCGCAGAGCCTCACGCCCGAGGCCTACTACGTGATGATGCGGATGCCGGGCGCCGAGAAGGCCGAGTTCCTCCTGCTCCAGCCGATGATCCCCAAGAACCGGCCGAACATGATCGCGTGGATCGCGGCCGCGAACGATCCCGGTCGCTACGGCCAGACGACCGTCTTCCGGTTCCCCAGCGACAGCACGATCTTCGGGCCGGTCCAGGTCGAGGCTCAGATCGACGCCGACCCCGATATCAGCCAGCAGGTCTCGCTCTGGGACCAGGCCGGCAGCGAGGTGGTGCGGGGCAACCTGATCGTCGTGCCTGTCGGTGACTCGCTGATCTATCTCCAGCCGGTCTATCTCCGCTCGAAGAGCTCCGGCTTCCCGGCCTTCGAGCGGATCGTCGTGGCCTCGCCGACGAATGTGGTGTGGGGCACGTCGTTGCGCGACGCGCTGACCAGGCTGCTCGTCGAGCAGGGCGGCAACACCCCGGGCTCCGGGCCGTCGCCGTCGCCCGGCCCCACGCCGACCCCCGGCCCGAGTGGCAGCGCACCCCCCGGCCCGACCGCCACGCCCGGCGCGACGGTCCCGCCCAGCGCCGACGTCCAGCAGCTCGTCGACTATGCCAACTCCCACTTCGAGCTGGCCCAGGAGGCGCTCCGGAACGGCGATTTCGCCCGCTACGGGGCCGAGATCGAGCTCGTCAAGCAGGCCCTCGCCCAGCTCGACGTCCTGACCAGTGGGGCAGGCTCGTCGGCAGCCCCGAGCCTCGGACCGAGCCCGGCGCCATGACCGAGCGTCGGCGCGATCCCGGCGCCGTGACCGGCCCCGGTGCCGCGACGGCGCCCGCCGGCTGAGGCTGGCGATCGGGTCATGGCCGGTGCATCCCCGCTGACCACGGCCGGCGCGACGATCGCGGCGCTGCTCATTGCCCTCGGTCGTCCAGCCTGGTGGCTACTGGCCCTGGCCGGCTTCCTGGCGCGCGGCGGCATCGTGCTGTTCCTCTTCGCAATCGTCAGCCTCCCGTCGCCGCTCGTGCTCTCGAACATCCTCGCCCCGCTCGTGACCCCGCTGGCGTTCGGTACCCTCCTGCCGGAGACGGCCGCCCTCATCCTGGGCGGGATCGGCGCCGGCCTGTTCTGGCTGATCGGGGGCAGCCTGTTCGCCGCGGCCACGGAGCTCGCGATCATTCGCGACGCTCGAGCGATCGCGGACGAAGAGGGTCTCCCGGCGGCGGGCCCGGAGCCCGACCGTCGAATGCTGGTCGTCCGGGTGGCCGCCGCCCATCTGCTCGCCCACGTGCCGACCGCGCTCGTCACGACGTTCGGGGCAGTGGCCATCGTTCGGGTCATCTACGCCGAGCTGACGAATCCATCCGACGCCGGCTCGATCGCGCTCCGGGTCGTCGCCGGGGCGGTCGTGGCGATCTCCCTGATCGTCGCCGTGTGGGCGCTCGGCGAGATCGTCGGCGGGCTCGCGGTGCGGAGGATCGTGTTGCGCGGCTCGTCCGTCCGCGGGGGTATCGCGGGGGCGATCGGCGATCTGGTGAGGCGGCCAGTCGGCTCGCTCATCGTGCCGTTCCTGACCATGCTCGTGCTCGCGTTCGACATGGCGGCCGTGCTGGCGATCGTGGCCGTCGTCCTGAGCGAGGTCCGCGACCGCCTCGCCAGCGGCATCGACGACCCGGTCGCGACCCTCCTGACCGTTGCCACCCTCGGGGCGGCGTGGAGTCTGGCCCTGACCGTGACCGGCCTGATCGCGGCCTGGCGGAGCGTGGCGATGACATTCGAGGTCCAGCGCGTTTCGGCAATTGGGCGGACGGCCCCGCCGCCCCCCGATGGCTGGCAGGGTCCGGCTGGGGACGGGACAATCGGGGCATCGGCGCACCGCCGTCCGGGGGATAGGTCGATCGGCGATCCGGATGGCAGCCTGTAGAGCCCGCCGCGGACGCGTCGGGACATCGAACGAGGTGGTCATGGCGACGAAGACGGTCGTCTGCCCGGAGTGCGGGTCGCCGGCAGCTCCCGGTCGCTATGCCTGCGCGGAGTGCGGGGCGCTGCTCGCCGCCGTCGCCGTGACCCCGCGGGTCTACGACGCAGCGGCGACGGAGCGGGTCCGCCCGGCCGCGCCGGTCGACCCGGTCG
>JACCVQ010000187.1 GCA_013698095.1 Chloroflexota bacterium | reverse complement strand
GTTCCACGGCGCGGCCGGCCGGCTCGAGACCCGCGCCCGCCGGAGCCGCGGCTCCTGACCGCGGCCGGCTACGACGTCGACGATCTCGAATGGTCGGCCGATGGGAAGACGATCGCCGTCGCGACCTTCCGCGGCCCCGACTTCGCGGTCGGCGAGATCCATCTCATCGACGTCGCCGATGGCTCCGAGCAGCGGATCGCCGGTGGTGGCACGGAATACGCGGCCGGTCCACGGGCCGTGCCGGGCGGCGGCTTTCTCTACGTGACCGATGCTGACGGCTGGTTCCAGGTCGTCCGGGTCGGGCCGGACGGCAAGGAACGCACGGTCCTCACGTCCGGCAAGCGCGAGCACGGCGAGCCGTCCGGGAGCTACGGCTACGCAGCCCTCGCTGCGCCGGACGCCAGCCGTTTCGTCCACGGCGACCACCACGACGCCCTGATCGACCTCGTCATCGCGCCGATCGGAGGGGCTGGCTCGGTCAAGCGCGGACGCGGCCGCCCGCCGAAGAACCCGCCGCCGGCAGTCGCCGCGCGGCCGGGCCAGGTCGTCAACCCGTGGCCGGGCGTCTGGCGTTCGGTCGGGTTCACCGCCGACGGCGCCTGGCTGGCGGCGATCGGCGAGAGCCAGGACCGGCCCCAGGACCTGTGGCTCCTGCCGGTTCCGGGTGTCGCCGCCGGCTCACGGCCGCGCCAGCTGACGAACTCGATGCCGGCCGTCCTCGCCGCCGCCTTCCGACCGGAGCGCTCGATCCAGGGCGAGCGGATTTCGTTCGAGGCACGCGACGGCCTCCGGATCGAGGGCACCCTGTGGCGACCGGCCGGGGCGACGGGCAAGCGCGGCGGAACGACGGTCCCCACGATCGTGTACCCCCACGGCGGCCCGACCTGGCAGGCCTATCGGGCGTGGGTCCCGTTCAAGCAGCTCCTCGTCCGCGAGGGCTTTGCCTTCCTCGACGTCGACTTTCGCGGCTCGACCGGCTACGGCCGGGCGTTCCGTGACGCCAACAACGGGGAGTGGGGCCACGCCGACGCGTTCGACATCGTCGACGCCGCCCGTTGGGTCAACCGCCAACCGTGGGCGAACGGCAAGCTCGGAATCTACGGCGGCTCGTACGGCGGCTATCTCGTCCTGTGCGCCCTGGTCGAAGAGCCATCGCTGTGGCAGGCGGGCGTCGACCTGTACGGCGACTCGGAGATTGCCGAGAGCTTTCGCCACGGGGATCGGCCGGGCCGGCTGGACCTCGCCCGGATGATGGGCTCACCTGATGATCCCAGCCGGGCCGAGCTCTTCCGGCGCGGCTCGCCGCTGTATCGCGCGGAGCGGATCGAGGCGCCGCTCCTGATCCTCCACGGCCGCAAGGACAAGCGGGTCGTGCCGCTGATGACCGAGAAGATGGTCGAGGCGCTCGAGATCGAGGGCAAGTTCCACGAGGTCCACTGGTACGACGACGAGGGCCACGGCTGGGAGAAGCGGGAGAACCGGCGCGACGGCTTCCAGCGGGTCCGGGCGTTCCTGCGGCGCCACGTGATGGACGACCTCGACGCCACGCCGGACGAGAGCGGACCGCCCGACAAGGCCGGCGGTCGCTGACCGGCGGCTGCACGGCTTTGACTCCTTGATCGGGGCTTGATCGGTCCGGCGCGCGACGCCGCTTCGCCCCCGCTCCCTTCCGCGGCCCTGTCCCGCTGCTCTATGCCAAGAAGGTCTGTCCGGCAGCATGCTTCGACCGTCAGGCCCGATTCATGCCTTCCCAGGCTAGAACTGCCGGAGGCCGCCGCGCTTGGCCGCGATTCATGCGCCCCAGGGATATGGGGGGCTCAACATGCCAAACCAGGCGCGCGGTAGACCTTCTCGGGATATCGCGCTCAGGCCCAGGAGCAACGCGGAAGCCGTCGGACCAGGCGAGGACGGGCGCGGGGGTTGGGACGCAGCCCGGGACGCAGCGGCCTCGCCTGCGGGCGGTGGCGCGCCGCCGCCCAGCCCACAGCCGGCTGCGTGGGGCGGGTCGGCGCTGGCTGCCGCCGGCTTGTCGCGATACGGGATCACGCTGATCTGGCCGGTCGACTCGAGGAACACGAAGCGTGCCTCCGCGGGCTCCATCAGGCCGTTCAGGCGGAGGGCCATGGCCAGCTCCTCGGGCGTGATCCCCTCCTTGCGCAGTCGCTCCTCATCGACCCGGCCCTGCTCGACCAGAAGCGCCGGCTCGCCCTCCAGGATCCGCCGCGACCGCCCGGAGCGCCCGATCAGGACGTGCAGGCCACGGTCCAGAACAAGGATGACCGCGGCGGCCACGAGGCCGCCGATGAGCGTGATGTTCTCGCCGACCATCGCGTTCTGAACCGCGTTGGCGATGACCAGGAGCACGATCAGGTCCATCGTCGAGAGCTGACCGGTGCTCGACTTGCCGATGACCCGGAAGGCGAGGACCAGGCCGACGTAGACGATCGTCGTGCGGGCGACGACACCAAGCAAGTCGGACCCGAAGTCGGGGATGTCCACCAATCGATCCTAGCCGACGAGCCGAGCCGCTACCATCGCGCCGTGGCCGTCCCTGCCGTCGTTCGCTCCGCCGCCGAACGGTCGCTGCGCACGACGTTGCTGTGGCTGTCGCGACGCCGATCGCTCGGCCGCCTCGCGACCCGCCTGCCGGTCACCCGCGGGATGGTGGCCCGGTTCGTGGCGGGCGAGACGCTCGAGGAGGCGCTCCGCGCGCTCGACGCCCTGCACGCCACAGGTCTCCGGACCACCGTCGACATCCTCGGCGAGGCGGTGACCTCGGCCGACGCCGCTCGGGCCGCCGCCGACGAGTACCTCGTTGTGGTCGATGCGGTCGCCGCCCGCGGCCTCGACCGGAATGTGAGCGTCAAGCTCAGCCAGATGGGCCTCGGCCTCGACGACGATGTTTGTCGCGATAACGTCCGACGGATCCTGGAGCGGGCGGCCGAGCACGACGCCTTCGTCCGGATCGACATGGAAGACCACGCCACGACCGGCGCCACCCTCGCCCTCTGGCGGGCGCTCCGGCCGATCAACGCCGGCCGAGGCGACTCGGGAGTGGTGATCCAGGCCGCGCTCCGGCGCAGCCCGGCCGATGTCGACGCGCTGATCGCGGAAGGCGCCCGGATCCGCCTGTGCAAGGGTGCCTACGTCGAACCGGCGGCCGTCGCCTATCCCGACAAGGCCGACGTCGACGCCGCGTACGCCACCCTGATGGAGCGCCTCCTTCGCGACGCCACGTTTCCTGGGATCGCGACCCACGACGAGCACTTGATCCGGCGTGCCGTTGCCTTCGTCCGTGATCAGGGAATCGCGCCCGACCGGTTCGAGTTCCAGATGCTGTACGGCGTCCGGCGCGACCTTCAGGAGCGACTCGTCCGGGCGGGCTTCGGGGTCCGGGTCTACGTGCCGTACGGGACGCAGTGGTACCCGTACTTCATGCGTCGCCTGGCCGAACGGCCGGCCAACGTCGCGTTCGTCCTGCGCAGCATCCTTCGTGAGAAGCGCGATCCAGGCCCGGAATCGAAGAGCCGTCCGTAGGAGGACGGACGGCTCATCGGGAGCGAGAGGGTGGCGGTCGGAGGCCCGCCGGATGAGTGCGGTGTCGACAGGACGGTATGGGTTCTTACCAGCGCTGGGCAAGTCCGATCAGCTGACCGGAGCTGACAACGAAGGCCAGGACCATGACGATCCGGAACCCCTGCGACGAGAACTTCTGCAACGGACGATCCCTTCCCTCTCAACGCCCCGTTGGTGGGCGGACTCGAAAGGTACGGCCCAGACGGTCCGCGGGGGAATAGCCCGTCAGTACCATGACCCACCCATCCAGAGGTCCCGGTCGGGGCGCGGACGCTCCACGCTGAGCGTGGAGCGGCCCGGCGGAGGTCCTCCCGCGGCTGCTCCGCGGCCCCGAGGGGGTCCCCGCGCCCCGGCTTCAGGCCGGGTGGCGGCTCAGGATCGAGCGGAGCTGCTCGACGTGCTCCTCGAGGTGGGTCACGAAGAAGCGTTCGACCGAGGCCCGGACCGTGATCTCACCGCGGGTCGAATGGAGGCCGAGCCGATCGGCGTGCTCGGTCGCCGCGCCCCCCGCGAAGGTCGCCGCTTCGTCGAGCCCGACCGAGAGCGCGTCGAGGATCTCGCCGACAGGTCGCTGCCGCTCAGCGTCGATCCGGGCGAGCCGTGATGGATCGCTCGCGATCCGCCCGAACGCGACGGCCGTGGCCGGGTCCCCGGCGATCACGTTCTGGAGCTGGTCGGTCCAGTAGGGGAGCATCTCGCTGACGTGGGCGAGCACCTCGCGCGGGCCCCAGTCGGCCTCCGGCTCGGTGCCCCAGTGTTCGCTCAGGGGCCACGGCTCGCCCGCGACGAGCGGCTCGCGAAGGTCCGCGAGGGCGCTGCCGGCGTCGCGGATCCGGCGTTCGAGATCGTCCATGGCCCCAGTCTGGCACGACCGGCGTAGCATGGGTGGTCAGACCATCCCGGCCCCGTGCCGGGTCGCCGTTCCGCAGCCGCGCCGGCCACCGCAGATCCCCGGCGCCGCTCCGGGACCGCACGGAGAGCGGCCCATGACGGACACCATCGACCGCGGCGCGGCCAACCAGGCCGGCGCCATCGTCAACAAGAATGCCTACGCCGAGGCCCAGGACTTCCTGCCCCTCAAGGCGATCGACCACGTCGAGTTCTGGGTGGGCAACGCGAAGCAGAGCGCCCACTATTTCCGGGCGCTGTGGGGCTTCACCCCGGTCGCCTTCGCCGGCCTCGAGACCGGGGTCCGCGACCGGGCGAGCTACGTGATGCGGCGCAACGACATCACGTTCGTCCTGACCGGCGCCCTCTCACCCGACGGCGAGATCGCCGAACACGTCCATCGCCACGGCGACGGCGTGAAGGACATCGCCTTCCTCGTCGACGATGCGATGACGTCCTTCGCCGAGACCACGAAGCGCGGCGCCCGCCCCGCGATCGAGCCGATCGAGCTGGACGGAGGCGAGGACGGGATTCTGCGTCGCTCGGCGGTCTACACGTACGGTGAGGTCCGCCACAGCTTCATCGACCGGAAGGATTACCACGGCGTCTTCGCCCCGGGCTATCGCAAGGTCAAGAAGCCGGCCGCGGCGGCGACCGGGATGAGCCTGCTCGAGATCGACCATTGCGTCGGGAACGTCGGCCTCGGCGACATGAATACCTACGTCGACTACTACCGCGACGTCTTCGGCTTCGCCCAGCTGATCCACTACGACGACAAGGTCATCCACACCGATTACAGCGCCCTGATGTCGAAGGTGATGACGAACGGCAACGGCCGCGTAAAGTTCCCGATCAACGAGCCTGCAACCGGCAAGAAGAAGAGCCAGATCCAGGAGTTCCTCGACTACTACCTCGACGCGGGAACCCAGCACGTCGCCCTCCGGACCGACGACATCGTCGGCACGGTCCGGAGGCTGCGCGGCCTCGGGATCGAGTTCCTGGGCATGCCCCACGCCTACTACGAGCAGCTCGGGGCGCGGGTCGGCGACGTCGGCGTCCCGATCGAGACGCTCGAGGAGCTCGGGATCGAGGCCGACCGCGACGAGGAGGGCTATCTCCTCCAGATCTTCACCCGGCCGATCCAGGACCGCCCCACGTTCTTCTTCGAGATCATCGAGCGCCACGGCTCGCGCGGCTTCGGGGTCGGCAACTTCAAGGCGCTGTTCGAGGCGATCGAGATCGAGCAAGCGCGCCGGGGCAATCTCTAACCAGTCGGCCGATCGATACTCGTCGGGTGCACGCCCGACCGATCGATTAAGGAGCTAACTCGAAGGCGAACGATTCGATGACCGGCTTCGCATCGGCCAGGAGCACGTACAGCGCCGTTCCCCGATGCGTGTTGATGGCGATGGCGATCGTCCGACCCTGCCCGGCATCGAGGACATACACGCGGATGCGGGCGTTGTCATCGAGGTGGACCGTTGCGGGATCGGCCGTGAACGTGCCAGCGGTGAGTAGCTGCATGTTCGTCTGACCGGCATGGGACAGGCAGGCGTCGGGCGCGTCCTTCGACAGTTCGACGTCCACGAACACTCCGGGCAGGCCGCCGATGGACACGGGCTCCGCTTGGGACGCTTCCAGACCGACCTGCTGGGTGAGGTCGGCGATGACATCGGCCGGCGTCGTGCCCGCCTGGGCGCCGGCTGTGCGCTTGCACGATCCCCCACGGCTAGGAATGCGCGGATCGTAGAGCACCACGATCTCCGCGTTGAACCCGCCGCGGGAGATCCTGAAACCGGTGGCGTCCGACGAGCCGGAGTACGCCCCGGTCAACTTGAAGACGAGTCGAGGCTGGGCCCGGTTGAACATGAAGGTGCCCGGGCCGAGATCGGTCGTAAAGCCGGCCGGCAGCGGCAGGGCCGCCGCGGCGGAAGATGGCGGCGTCGAAATCGACGGGTCGGCGTTGGTCGTTTGGGTGGCCCGATCGCTTGGTGTCACGATCGGGGCCGGACTCGGCGTCGCGCCGGGCGTGGTCGCGAATCCGAACGGCCGGACCACCAGCGCGACGGCCGCGGCGACCGCGAGGATCCCGGCGGCGAGACTGAGCTGCTTGCGGCCAATCTGCATGACGGATTGCCTCCAGAGGTCCGGCCGCGCACGCCTCTGGCGACGCCGGGAGATGCGATCGGAGACCGCATCAATGAACCCGTCCGAGACCGTCGCGGGCCCGTCGGCCATCCAGCGGTCGAGGGAGGCCTCGAGGTCGAATTCGCGGTTCATGTGGACAGTCCTTGTGCGACGGCGACCCGCGCGTCCGCCTCGAGGGCGGCGCGCATTGCGCGATGGGCGAAGTGGAGACGGGAGCGCGCCGTTCCGGCCGGGATTCCGAGGACGTCGGCGATCTCGGCCGGGCCGTAGCCTTCGAAGTGGTGGAGGACCAGGATCGCCCGCTGGTCCGGCGCCAGCCGTCGGAAGCCCCGTTCGAGCTGATCGCGGTCCGCGATCCCGGCGAGATCGTCGGGAGCTGCAGGCCCATTGATCGGCAACAACCGCAGGTTCGCCGACCGACGCCGCTCGCGCGTCGCCTGGCCGATGCACACACGCACGAGGAGCTTGCGGAGCCAGGCGTCGAACCGATCTGGATCGCGAAGCCCAGGCAGGTCCCGCCAGGCGATCTCCAGCGCGTCCTGCACGGCGTCCTCAGCGCGGTCGAAGTCTCGGAGGATGCGATGGGCGATCGCGAGCAGCCGGTTCGAGCGCGGCCGAATCAGGGCGATGAATGCCTCTTGGTCGCCGTGTCGAGCCTCCCCCACGAGATTGGAATCCATTGAGCCATCCTGTTTCGGGCGGCGCATTGGGAGCGCCATCGCTATTGATGGTGCAGCTCGCCCGCGGGTCGTTCATTCTTTGATCCCGGATCGCGCCATGAGCTCGCTCATTCGCCGCGACCGGTGGCCACGGTGGGAGTCCTGTTTTCAGCTGGACGGCAGGCAGGCGTCCGGGATGATGCAAGTCTGATCGCGGAGGAGCGCCCATGTACCAGTGGATCGTCCTGCTCCATGTCGTCGGAGCATTCGTCTTCGTGCTCTCGCATGGTGCTTCGGCCTGGATGGCGATGCTCCTGCGTCGCGAGCGCGACCGGGCGAGGATCTCGGCCCTGCTCGAATTGTCGACGGCCAGCATCGGCGGGACGTACATCGGCCTCCTGCTCCTCCTGATCGGAGGCATCTGGGCCGGGATCTACGCCAACCACTTCAGCCGCGGCTGGATCTGGGCAGCCGTCGCGGTGCTCGTCCTTGTCATCGTGGTGATGTACGCCGTCGCGACGCCGTACTTCCTCCGCCTCCGGGCCGCCGTCGGAATGGGTGCCCGCGGCAAGCTGCCCGACCCGGGCCTGGTGGCCGCGGACGACGAGCTCGCCGCGTTGGCGGCCCGGGCGCCGGTGGCGATCCTGCTGGGCGTGGGCCTCGGCGGCCTGCTCCTCATCCTGTGGCTGATGGTTCTGAAGCCGTTCTAGCGACTTCCGACCGGGCTCAACCTCCGCCGGCGACGACCCGGAGCCGCGGACCGTCGTCGCGGACGTCGTCCAGTCCGCTATCGATCCCCGACTCCGGCTCGACGGGCCGGTCGAGCCCGTCGCCCTCCGCCAACAGCGACTCGATTGCCGTCGCCCCCATCGGCCGGGCGTAGAGATAACCCTGGCCCAGGCGACAGCCGAGCTCGGCCAGGCGGCGCGCCTGCTCCGGCTCCTCGATCCCCTCGGCGATGACCTGCAACCCGAGCGTTCGGCCCAGGTCGAGGATCGCCGCCGCAATTGGCGACAGCTGGTTCGGCGTCGACGAGACGAACGAGCGGTCGATCTTGAGGATGTCGATCGGGAATCGCTCCAGATAGCTCAGCGACGAGTAGCCCGTCCCGAAGTCGTCGATGGCAAGGTGGACGCCGAGGGACCGTAATGCGCCGAGCCGGTCGATCGTCGTGGCCGTCTGGCGCATCAGGCCGCTCTCGGTGATCTCGAGGATCAGCGTCTCGGGAGGGAGGCCGCTGTCGTCCAGGGCAGCGCGAACTGTCCCCACGACGTCGTGCTCGAGGAATTGTCGGGCCGAGAGATTGACGCTGATCCGGAGATCCGGCCGTGCCAGGCGGATCTGCCAATCGCGCGCCTGACGACAGGCTTCGCGAAGAACCCAGCGGCCGATGGGGAAGACGTCACCCGTCTCCTCCGCAAGCTCGATCCAGTCGCCGGGCATCAGCACCGGGCCCTCGGGCGGCTGCCAGCGGACGAGGGCCTCGGCGCCCTCAATCTGGCCGGTCACGATGTCCACAATGGGCTGATAGTCGAGGCGCAGCTCGCCGCGGTCCTCTAGGCCACGCAGGTTGGCCGAGCGCGCAGCTCGCTCAACGGCTCCGTCACGCAAGCTTGGCCGGAACAGCTCGACGCCACCCCGCGAGGAGGCCTTCGCGGCGTACATCGCGACGTCGGCGTCGCGCAGGAGGTCATCGGCTTCCTCCGCGCCCGCAACGCCGATCGCGACTCCGATGCTGGCCGCGATCCGGACGACCGACGGGCCGATCGACATCGGTTGGCGCAGGGCCTCGGCGAGGCGGGTCGCGACCGTGAGGGCATCGTCGGCATCCGCGACGTCCTCGACGAGCACGGCGAATTCGTCGCCACCGTATCGAGCAGCGGTGTCAGACGGGCGCAAGACGTCGGTCACCCTCTCCGCAGCGACCGCCAACACTTCGTCGCCGCGGTCGTGGCCATGGGTGTCGTTGACGTTCTTGAAGTCGTCGAGGTCGATGAACAGGACCGCCGCGCGGCCCCCGTTTCGACGATTGCGCGCGACGGCATGCGCCACGCGATCCCGGAACAGGACCCGGTTCGCGAGGCCGGTCAGCCCGTCGTGGAGGGCCTGGTGGCGGATCTCGTCGTAGAGCCGGGCGTTCTCGAGGGCCATTGCGGCCTCGGCGGCGAGCATCGTGGCAACCTCGACGGAGCGAGCGCTGAAGGTCCCGGACCGCGCCGCAGTGACTTCGATCAACCCGACTGTTCGGCCGGCCGCGATCAGGGGGATCATCGCCATTGAAGAATGGCCGATCGAGCGCAGATAGCCGACCTCCTGCGCGTCGGCGCGAGGATCGGCAACGTCGATCATGACTGGGCGCTGGTCGTTGAGAACGGCACGCGTGGCCGGATATTCGTCCACCGCGTAGCTGTCACTCAAGGCTACTCGCCGCTCGACCGGGTGATAGCCGAGCGTGACGACTCGATTCCGCGGCCGATCCCAGTAGCTGAGAGCGCAGTCGTCCGCGCCGATCGCCCGCGCGACGTGGATCGCGATGCGATCGCCGACCAGACGGGGATCGAGTGTCTGGGCCAGGTCCGCGGACATCGCGACGATGCTCTGGAGCCCCGCCGTCGTGTCCTTGAGTCTTCGACTCACCGCCCACACCGACGCGACGAGGAAGCCGTAGGCGGCGACCATGACCACGAACGCGATGACGGCCTGGCCCTGTTCCGGCAATGCGCTCGGCGGCACGAGCAGTCCGGCGATCACGCTCCAGATTCCGGTGAGCCCGCTGAGCACGAGGATGCGAAGGAGCAGGCGGCTGGCCACGAACGGGATGGCGAGCACGGCCGGCACGAGCGATCCCACCGCGAGCGCCGGCCCGAGGGATGGCTGGAGGCCAGAAGCGACGGCCATCAGCCCCAGGAGCGCCATCGCGAGCGAAGTCACGACGCCCTCCGTTCGGTGGTCCCCGACGCCCCGCACGCGCCAGCCGACGAAAACGGCGAAGGCCGCGGCACAGCTTCCTCCCAGGACGGCACGGGGCTCACCGAACATGATCCCCGCGCCAATCTCGATCATGCCGATCGCAAAGGCCACGATCGCGATCAGGCGGAAGAGGATTGTCAGGAACGCGAGCCCCGGCACCGCCGGACGACCGGTCGGTGGGAGGGCGGCAGGCTGGTCCACCTGCACGGAGGGCGGATGGTCGGTCATCGTGCGCAGGGTCGCATCGACTCTGACGCGGCGTCATCACCCGAATGACGCAGGCGCGAGAGCCGAACGGATCACTGGCCGTACACTCGATGGATGAGCCCGCGGCGGCCGATCGGCCGGTGAGAATCGCCCATGCGCGCGAGGTCAACTCGGCGGCCGGAGCTCCGTGGAGGCTCGTCGCGGCCCTCGATCCCGGCGCCGCCGACCGGGCATCCGGGAGGGCACCCGACCACTGGATCGATTTGGAGATCGCCCGCCGGCGGGCCATTGCGGCCGACCCGAACCTGGCCCATGACCGGGTCCTCCACCGCCAACCCGTCACGACTCTCGACGACCACCTCGCCCGCGGGCTCCGGATCGAGGCGCTGACCGAGCTCGTGGACGGGTTCACCGCACGCGGCGAGCCCGCTGACGACGACGCGCTGCTCGAAGCGGACGACCTCGTGTTCGGTCCGCCGGTCATTCGCCCGCCCAGCCTCCGCGACTTCTACGCCTTCGAGGGCCATGTCCGGACCATGTGGGAGCGCCGTGGCGGCGAGGTGCCGGAGACCTGGTACCGCCTCCCCATCTTCTACTTCAGCAACGTCTCGGAGATTCGCGGTCAGAACGAGCCGGTCTGGGCGCCGACCGCGTCGGCCGAGCTCGACTACGAGCTCGAGGTGGCCGCGCTGATCGACACGCCCGTGGTCGATCTGGCCGAGGAGCGCGGCGAGGAGGCGATCGGCGGCTACACGATCTTCAACGACTGGTCGGCCCGCGACCTCCAGCGCGAGGAGACCGTGGTCCGGCTCGGGCCGGCCAAGGGCAAGGACTTCGCGTCGTCGTTCGGACCGTGGCTCGTCACGCCGGACGAGCTGGCGGGCGCCCGGGCCACCGGCGCGACAGGGCCGGACCTGGCGATGACCGCCGAGGTCAACGGCGTCGAGACATCGCGCGGGTCGTGGTCGGACGCCCAGTTCTCGTTCGGGGCGATGGCGGCGCGGGCGTCCGCCGATGCCCGGCTCCGGCCCGGCGATCTGCTCGGTTCGGGGACGGTCGGGACGGGCTGCCTGCTCGAGGTCAAGGACGCGACGCTGGGTCGCTATCTCGAGCCGGGCGACGAGGTCGTCCTCATGATCGATCGCCTCGGAGCGCTCCGGACGCCGGTCATCGCGCGGCCGGACCGACGCTGATTCGACCGTGACGCCGGACGTTGCCCGAGCCGAGGGCCTGACATTCCGCTCCCTGCCGGACGGCCTCGACACACCGGCCCTTGTCCTCGACCTCGCTCGCGTCGACGCGAATATCACTCGGCTCCAGGGCGAGATGGACGCCCGCGGAATCGCCCTGCGACCGCATGCCAAGACTCACAAAAGCGTTGCCATTGCCCGGCGCCAGATCGCCGCCGGAGCTCGCGGGATCACGGTTGCGACGCTCGGCGAGGCCGAGGTCTTCGTCGCAGCCGGCATCGACGATGTCTTCGTGGCCTACCCGATCTGGGCCGACGGCCCGAAGGCCGCACGGCTCCGGGCGCTCCACGATCGGGCGCCCGCGCTGCGGGTCGGGGTCGACTCCGCCCTGGGCGCGGAGCGGTTGGCGGCGACGGTCGCCGGCGGCGGGCGAGCCCTGACGGTGCTCGTCGAGGTCGATCCGGGCAATGGCCGGACCGGCCTCGTTTCGGCACAGGCCGTCCTCGACGTCGCCCGCGCAGCCGACATGGCTGGACTCGTCGTCGCCGGCGTGTTCAGCCACGGTGGCCATGGCTACCGGGTCGGCGGCGCGGCGAGCGCGGGGGAGGACGAGGTTCGGGCGCTTGGCGCGGCGGCCGCCGCGC
>JACCVQ010000152.1 GCA_013698095.1 Chloroflexota bacterium | reverse complement strand
CGGATCTGCGCCCATCGCGGGTCGCCCCCGCCGATCGGCCTGTCCGACTCGGTGAGCCCCAGAGGAAAGGTCGACTTCGACCGTCAAGCGATCAGATCATCGGAGCATCGGTGGATCCGGGCTTAGCGTCGGAGTCGGCTCGCGCGGTAGAGCCCCATCTCACCCCACGGCGGGGGCCATGTTAGCGGTCTGCCACCCTACGCTGAGGCGACGTATGGCTCGAGCTACAAACCACATCCGTTCGAGCGGGATTCGGCGTGCTGGTCTGATCAGCCTGGCGGTCATCTCGATGGCCGGGTGCGGTGAGGTTGCCCCTACCACCCCCCTTGTCACGGATCGCACCGTCGCGGGATCTCTCGAACTCGACCGCTCCCTCTCGATTCGGTCAGTGAATGGCCTCCGAGCTGATCGGGAGTGGGTGGCCGGCGTGATTGCCAGCCCCGGCTCTGTCGTTCGCTGGACCGTTCGCGTGACGCTCGACGAAGCGCGTGAGATTGACGAGCGCGAGATCGGGCAGGCGATCGCCTTCCGGCGCTCGGTCGGCATGCTGGCCGATGAAGGATGGGTCCGGTCACTGCAGATGAACCCTGTCGCCGAGGAGCGAAACGGAATTCGCATGTCGGGGCCAGAGGCTTCCGAGTTCGACCGACGAATTCACACCCAGCTCGACGTCGCACCTGCGGTCCAAGCATATGGGGAGCAGCACCCTGATGAATGGGCTGGTGCGTGGATCGACCCGATCGCGGGCGGGGTGAACGTGAGGTTCACCGGCCACCTCGAGGAGCATCGTCAGGCGATTCTCGCGCTCTTTGGCCCGGGGGTTGCGACGATCCAGGTCCACGAGGCACGATGGACGACCGCCCAATTGGACGCGTTCAATGCGACGATCTGGACGCCGGCGAACCTGCGCTGGATCAAGGATCTCGACGCTCAAGTGCTTGGCGGCGGCGCGCGCGTCGTGGAGAACGACGTCACGCTGACGGTGGCGATACCTGCGCCCGACGACAGGGTGGCCGCCCGGATCGTCAAGCGACTCGATGGTGCCGACTGGCTGAGCGTCGAGGTTAAGGTGAACCCGTCGTTGGCTCTGCCGTTCGGCGCACTGAGCGTCAAAGTCGTCGACGCGGAGGGCCGCCATGTCGTCGGTGTTACGTGCGAGCTCGTTCCCGACGTGGCTGGCGCAGGGGGTGACGATACGGTCCGCGACTCCGACGAAAGCGGAACGTGCCGATGGGAGCGACTGCACGCGACGTCTTACGCAATCGACATCTGGGGCCGCTTTCGGCAGGATCGGCTGGGCAGCGGCCGGGTGAGGGTTCCGACCGAAGCGACCGCGTTGATCACGGTTACCGTCAGACGCTGAACAATCGCTCGGGGCGAACGCGTGTTTTCCCGGCCGGCGCGCCATGATCAACCGCAGCACGGCCCGAGGTCGTTCGCTGGCGTGAACACCGCGCCGTCCTTCGGCACCCAGACGATGTCGGCGCCTGTGCCTCCGCTCCACGTGATGTACTGACGGCCCGTCCAGACGGCGACCGGAAACTCACGGCCGTTGGTGTCGTCGAACGGTGCCTGGCGACGCGGGCTCGGCGGAAGATCCTTGCACTCGCCCGTCCGCAGATCCCAAGCGGCGGTGACGCCCAACAGGACGCTGCCTGTCCAGACCGTCCCGGCGCTCGTCCCGTGACAGGCCACTCCCGGCTTCCAGGTCTCCTGGACGGGATCGAAGGTCAGTCCCGTTTCCACGACTACCCGGTCGCCGGCGCCGGTGAAGCGGACCCCGGCCTGGAGCGGATCGATGGGAACGGTGCCGTGGCGCCAAGTCAATGTCGTCGGGTTGAACACCGCCCAATCAACAGGCGGGGTCGCGCCGTCGCCGAAGGCCACGACGAACAATCGGTCGGCGGCCACGGTCACCGTGCGCCACCCGGCACGGATCGGTAGTGCGGGCAAGGTCGTCCACTGATCTGACGCTGGATCGTACGCAGCTGTGGAATCCGACGTCACCACGTAGAGGCGGCCGGCGAGCCAGGCTCCCGCAGCCTCCTTGCCCGTGAGTGGTGAGGACGCGATCGTCCGCCATCTGTTCGTCGTCGGATCCCAGGCCGCGCCATCCAACCGAGTCTGGTCTCCGACCCACCCTCCGAACACGACGACCTCCGAGCCGGTCCACACGACGGCGGGCTCGAAACGACCGGGGATTGGCGCGTCCGGGACGAGACGCCATCGATCGGTGACCGGGTCGTAGGCAGCTCCGCCGGCGGGCAGGATGCCGTCAAAGACACTCTGGTCTCGTGACGAGGAGGATCCGCCCCAGATGACAGCTTCCGTTCCAGTCCAGACCATTCGATGTCCGGTCCGGCCGTCGATCGGCGGAAGCGGAGTCGGCCGCCAGGTCCCCGGCAGAACGAACTCGGGCATCGCGGCCGGCGCGGTCGCCGTCACGTGGAACTGCTCGCGACAGAACACGACCTGGTCCGCATTGTCGCAGTCGGCCGAGGCTGGGTCATTGAAGTGGCCCGTCACCATCGCCCAGGCGCCGTCCTCGATGTCTGGAACCGACGGCGCTAGCAGGTATGGCAGCCCGGTCAGGTAGTCGGCGTCACCCTCGGTCGACAGCCATCGATCCGAGAGTCCAGGGCCGAGTGACGCCGTTGACGCCGTCACAGGGCCGAAGGACAGCTCGCGGTCGCCGAAGCAGAGCATCCGCTCGTGCGGTTGGATTGCCGCGATGTCGAGAAGCGTTGTGGGCCCGTTCGGGCACACCGGGTTACGAATGATCAACGAGTCGTCGGCCATGGCTTGCGTGATCCACCCGAACACGCCGGCCGGAAAGTAGCCGCCGTCGCCACCGCCGAAGACCTGGAGTCGGAACGACGGCGCCCCGGCGTGGAGGATCGGGCCCTCGACGATGTACACCGTCTGACCCTTGAGGACGGTCACGATCGAGGCGATCTGGACGTCGCGCGTGGCTCGGGCGAGCCTCCCTGGGGCGAGGGCCGTGGAGAGTTCGGGCGATTGACTACTTGAGGGACCCGCCGACCGGGGGCTCTCCGTAAGGCCTGCGGACGATTCGAACGCGCGATCCGGCGTCACCAACCCGAGGCTCGATCCGACCGCGATCGCTCCAGCAGCCGCGACGATTGCCGCCGCTAGTGCGAGGAAACGGAACGGCGTCCGTGTCGTTGCCCGCTGCTCCGTCGCCGCCACCCGCTGGCGGATGCGTTCGGCAGCGCCGGCTGGCGGGGACAGGGTCCGAAGTGCCGCAAAGGCAGCATCAATCGGGTCCGGTCGATCCGCGTCGGAACCGTTCACCACGCATCGCTCCCTAGTCGACGCCGAAGCATCCCGAGCCCCGCGTTGAGCCGTGACTTCGCTGTCCCTTCGGGGATGCCGAGCGTGGCGGCCACGTCGGGCAGCGTCAGATCCGCGAGGTAGTGCAGCCCGACGACCGCACGCTGCTCGACGGGCAGCGAGGCGAGCGCCCGGTGAACGTCGGTCAGCCGATCGACGTCGAACGCCGGATCGGATCGACCCGGCCGCGCATCGATCGCCGTCGCCGCCGCGCGAAGGTCGATCTGACGCACTCGACGTCGGTCGCGACGCTGTAGGTCGCGAGCGCCGTTGACAAGGATGCGTCGCAGCCACGGCACGAACCGGTTGGGGTCGCGCAGGCGTGGCAACTCGCGCCAAGCTGCGACAAACGCGTTCTGGGTCACGTCGTCGGCCAAATCGGGGCCGGCGACAACGATTGCCAGCCGATGCAGATCGGCCACATGGAGCTCGACGAGCTGTTCGAATGCCTCACGGTCGCCCTTGGCTGCTCTCGCGACAAGATCCAGGTTGCCCTCCCTCGTGCTCGCACGTCCAGACGTCGTGGGTGGACGGATCGTTCGGTCAAATTCGTGACGATCGCGTGCGACCGGACCGCCCGCCGAAGGCGGCGGAGCGGCGTCATGCGGCCTCCTATGTTCGCCCCTCGCCAATGTAGTCCTGGGCGGCCTCGTGTTCGTCGTCGCCGTCCTCTCGCTCCTCGGCGGTGTCTTCCATCCATTTCAGCGGGCGATCATCTCGATGCGGGCAGGTCCGATGCTCTGGGAACTCGGCAGCACGTTCGTCCCGTGGTCGTCGGTAACCGCTGTCCGTGCGAACAGCCGGACGGTTGGCCCGGTTTCGCGACCGGGTGCTCCTCGGATACGTCCCAGCGTCAGCGTTCTCCTCGTCGGACCACCAGCCCGAGGTCGTCAGCTTCGCTCGGTCGAGGGTCGGCCAGCTCGCCTGACCTCACTCGGCGGTCGGGACCGGCGGCGACGAGGCCGTGGTCAGGCGCTCGATCAGGTGCGCCCGGCAGATCAGACAGCCAAGGCTCGGCTTTCGTGGGCGCCGAGTCCTTGAGCCCGGTCACATGGAACGCGTACCAGCCTGTCGTGTCGGCCCCGGCGGTCACGAAGACAACGATGCTGTCGAAGGGGTAGAGGCGGTCGCAAGCGACCGACGGCGGACAGACGTCGTCCGCGACGATCCGAGAGGGCCAGCAGGACCGGCCCGTGCATGTACAGCTCGTCGATCAGCGCATCGCGAGCGGGCGCCTCCCGATGGGCCAGTTCGGTCACCTTCGCAGTGTCCATCCACCCTCATTTGCCTGGCTGCTCGATA
>JACCVQ010000151.1 GCA_013698095.1 Chloroflexota bacterium | reverse complement strand
GCGCGCGCGTCGGCCCCAGCAACGACGCCGGCCCCGAGCGCGGGGGGCGACAAGCCCGGCACGGGCGTCGGCCAGAATCGCCTGACGCTCACGATCGTCACGGGCGAAGGCGAGGCCGAGGAAGCGTCTGCCTACGCGAAGGCCGTGGCCGACGTGTCGAACGGCACGATCGAGATCAAGGTCGACAACACAACCATCGCACCGACGGCCAACTACGAGGCCGACACCATCAAACATGTGGCCGCCGGCGCGGCGGAGCTCGGGTCTGTCGGTGCGCGCGCGTTCGACCTCGTCGGCGTCAAGAGCTTCGTTGGGCTCCACGCTCCGTTCCTGATCGACAACTACACACTCCAGGAGCAGGTCCTGACGTCCGACTGGGGAAAGGCGCTCCTCGACGGAACGCGAACCGCCGGTGTCGTCGGCCTGGGCTACTTCCAGGGACCGTTGCGCCGACCGCTCGGCATCACCCGCCCGCTGGCCAGCCTGTCGGACTATGCCGGGGCCAGGATCGGGATCCGAGCATCCAACCTCACCGCGGCGATGATCACGGCGCTGGGAGCGACGCCCGTGGTCTTCGAGCCCGGCAGCATCGCCGGCCTCGACGGCATGGAGATCCACATGGGCCTGCTCGTCGGCTCGAAGTACGACGTCGGCGCCAAGGCTATGACCGGCAACGTGATCTTCGCGCCACGGCCGGGCGTCGTGTTTGCCAACACCGCTGCCTTCGATGCGCTGACGGCCGACCAGCAGGCGATGCTCCGAGCCGCCGGCGACGCCATGCACGCCGGGTCGGTTGCGTCGATCGGGATCAATGGGCCGAATGCGCTCGAGTCGCTCTGCCGTCGGGGTCTCAACATCGTTCAGGCTCCGAGCGACTCCGGGCTGTTGAAGCTCCGTGCGGCCGTCCAGCCGGTCTACGACGAGATCGAGAAGGATCCCGGCACGAAGGCGACGATCGACAAGATCGAGGCGCTTCGCTCTGGGCCGCAGCCGTCCGACGCGGTGGAGTGTCAGGTCGGCCCAGCGGGGCCGCCATCCGCCGCACCGACGACGATCACCTCACCGCTCCTCGGGACGTACGCGTCCAGCTTCACGCTCGAGGAGCTCGCGGCATCGCCCTTCCTGTACGACCACGGCGAGGCCAGCACCGAGAACTGGGGTGATCTGACCCTCACGTTCAACGCCGACGGCACCGTCGCCTTCACCCAGGCAAATCGGCTCGCGTCGACCGCGACCTCCGGGACGTACGCGATCAACGGCGACGTCGTCGTGATCACGTACACGGAAGGCGTCAACCTCGGCGAGACATTCACCGCGCGCTGGAGTCGGTTCGGCGACGGGCTCACGTTCGAGCGAGTCCCGGACGACGACCTGCCGACTCCGTACCTCGTCAAGAGTTGGACCCGCCAGCCCTGACGACCAACCCCGTCGGCGAATGCGAGCCGCTCGGCCGATGGCCGGGCGGCTCGTCCGCGTCCATCGGGCACCGACGGCCCGGCCGGTGGCGACATGGACGGGAACGAGCGTTGAACTTTTTCAACGATTCGGCCATACTCCCGTTCGTGGCCAATCCAGACAGCGGGAGAATCACCATGGTGTCCATCGTCAGGCGCGTCGCATCGAGCGCCGCCGGCCTCGTCGTCGTCAGTTCGTTGCTCGTGTCGGCGGCCTTCGCCGCCGCCCCGGCCCGGACCGTCGAGGAGGTCCACATCAGCAACACTTTCGCGGCCGGAACGCGCTGCCCATTCGAGGTCGTCCGGACCGTCGACGGGACGCTCACGACGACGACCTTCACCGACGCCGCCGGGCTGACGAAGACCACGAGCCGTTACAGCAACGGCAAGCTCGGCTACCTCAACCCGGCCAACGGCAGAACGGCCACCGCGGTCCTCGCCGGGCCGGTCGTGTTCATCGACAACGGCGACGGTACGTCGACCGTCCGGATCCCCGGCAACGACCTGCGGTTCACGGCGCCCGGGCTCGGGCTGCTCGTCGCCAACACCGGGCTGTGGATCGCCACGCTCGACAACGCGACTGGCGCGATCCTGTCGGTCGACTTCGAGGCCGGCCACCAGGACGGCGTCACCTACCCGGCTCTCTGCGCCGCCCTCGTCTGAGGCTCGGCGGCCACGGTCCGGCCGGGCGTCCTCCTCGGGCGCCGGACCGGGTCGTTCCATCGGGCCGGGAGCGGCTGCAATTCGGTCCCGGCCCGACCACCCTCTGACCACGGATACTGCGGTCATGCCACGTGCCACGAGTCCCGTCAGTTCCTCAGCGGTCGTGCCGGTGTCGCCGTCCCGTGCCTTCCCGCCGGTCCGGATCGTGTCCGGCCCGGGCTTCGAGCTGATCGCCGAGCTTGCCGCCTTCACGAGCGGCCCGGCGCGCGCATCGCTCGAGTCCGGCAAGCCGTGGATCCGTGAGGTCCGTCGCCTCGCTGGGCCCGAGCTGCTCGCGCGTGTCGAGCGCTACAACCTTGGCGTGTATGCCGAGCTGACGACGATCGCGCTCGAGGCCGACGCACGCGGACTACGGGAGCTCGTGGCTGCGATCGCCGCGCTGCCTGCCGAGGCGTTCCGGCGCCGCCTCCTCGGTGCGGACTCGGGGATGAGCCGTTCGCTCGTCGCCGACGGCGCGTTCGACCGCGCGCTGGCGGGCGACCCGCCGGCCCGGGCCGAGCTCCGTTCGACCCTAGCCAACGGCCCGGCCGACCGCCAGGTGATGGACCGCCTGTTCGCCGACGACCCTGCCGCGACCCGGGCGGAGATCGGGGCGATCGTCGCCGACTGGGCGGCGAAGGTGTTCCCGGCGTTCGAGCCCGAGGCGATGGCGGCGATCGAGCGCGACGCGGCGGCCAAGGAGGCGGCGCTGGCCGATCGCCCGGCGCAGGATGTCCTCGCGGCCGCGACCGCCGGCGTGGATGTCGCCCCGCCGCCGTGGATCCGCTCGATCGCGATCGTCCCGACCGTCGCCCTCCGGCCGTTCGTGATCCCGGCCGAGGTCGGCGAGACCGCCGCCTACATCTGCTCCGTCGCCGACGAGTCGTTCGACGTCGACCCGGATGCGCCGCCGCGTCGGCTCGTGAAGCTGGCGGCCGCCCTCGGCGATGAGCTCCGGATGCGGATCCTCCACGCCCTCCGCGACGAGTCGCTGTCCGCGTCGCAGATCGCGGACCGCCTCGGCGTCGACCGGACGAGCCTCCACCACCACCTCGGGATCCTGCGTTCGGCGGGGCTGCTGACCATCGTCGACGACGGCGTCGCGGGCTGGCGATACGCTCTGCGCGAGGGCGCCGTCAACGAGATCGGGCCGGCCCTTGACGAGTACCTCAGATCCCCGCGGACGTAGCCGCCCCGAATTGGATCGGAGATGGATCGAATCGATCCCGGCGGGTTCGTGGAACCGCGTCGTTCGCGGGAAACCGGAGCCGGTCGCCGAGGCGCTGCGGCTGTTCTTCGCCTGATCAGGCTGTCGCTGTCGGCGCGGGTCGGTCGCGCGGGTAGACAAGCAGGAAGGCGACGACGAACACGAGGGCGACCGCCGTCATCAGCAACCCCAGCCCCACGTCGCCCGTCCGGTCCCAGAGCTGCGACGCCGCGATCGCGCCGACCACGATCCCGAGGCTCGAGAGCGACGTGACCCAGCCGTAGGCCCGGCCGCGCCGGCCGCCATCGGTCGCGTCGGCCAGGAGCGCGAAGAACGACGCCTCGAGCGCGGTCACACCGGCGCCGCCGACCACCGAGACGAAGTACAGGATCGGTCGAGGCGCCTCAACGACGAAAACGATCGGGAAAGCGAACACGAGGGCCGCGCCGAGGATCGCGACGTCGCGCCGCCCGCGGCGATCGGCGAGGTTGGCGAGGACCGGTCCAAGGAGGATCGATCCCAGCCCGAACGCCGAGAAGACCAGGCCCACCTCGGTGATCGACCAGTCGAGACGTTCCTGGGCGAAGACCGCGTAGGTCGTGATGAATGCGCCGAAGCCGGCCTGAAACGAGGTCTGGACGAGGAACAGGATCACGAGGATCCGCGTGGCGGTGGACCACGAGAAGCGGCCGGCGAGCCTCGTCTTTGGCGCCGTCGCTGGTCCGGGGATCGGTGCCGGCTCCGTCGGTGTGGCTGTCGCCGGACGCTCGGGCGGCGGCTTCGGGAGGAAGAGCGAGCCGACGGCTGCCACTGCGCTCGTGACTGCCACGGCCAGGAACGGCAGGCGGAGGTCCGAGACGCCGACGAGCAGGCCGCCGATCGCCGGCCCGAGGACGGCCCCAGCCGAGCCCGCGGCGGACAGCACGCCGTTGGCGAAGGCAAGTCGCGTCCGGTCGATCGCGTGGGCGATGTACAGCCGCTCCGAGACCTGGTTGATCCCGGCGCCGAGCCCGGCGATGGATCGGAAGGCGATCAGGTGGAGCGCCACGCCGGCGGTCGAGATCAGGACGTTGGCCACGGCGTAGGTCACGATGCCGACCGACACGAGGCGGCGCGGCGCCACCCGCTCCACGAGATAGCCGCCGGCGAGCTGGCCCACCGCGATCAGGACCGCGAACGAGCTCGTGAGCAGCCCGAGGACGGTGGGCGTCGCCCCGAGCGACGTGGCGTACAGCGGGAGGAGCGGCAGCATGATGGAGACACCGACCTGGGTGATGAAGGTCATCGCCCCGAGCAGCGCGATCGCCGGCGTGAGGCCACGCCCCCAGAACCGCACCCGCCCACCGATGCCTGCCCGCCGCTCCGTCACGCTCAGAGTCTCGCAGGCTGGGGAACGGGGTGCGCCGACGCACCGAGCGTGACAGCCGAGCTGTCACAGGCCGGGCGGAGATTCGGTATGGATCGGAGGTCGACCGGGACCGCCGACCAGAGGGCAAGGGAGCCCGATTGATCGTCTTCTGTGACCAGAGGTTCGCGATCTGTCCGCGCTGCGGCGCCTGGGCGGCGATGCGTCCGATTGTGTTCGGCTATCCCAGCCCGGAGCTCATGGCCGCGGCTGATCGCGGCTCGGTCGCGCTCGGTGGCTGCGTCATGCACGGCGAGGACCCGACCCACCAGTGCACCGCCTGCGGCCAGGACGTGATCCTCGACTCGGTCGAGGAGGACGCCTGAACCCGCAGCGCGGGTCCAGTTCAGCGGCACTTGACCACGTGCCGTACCGTGTCGAGCACGTCGCGTCCGGGTTGAGCGGCGCCGGCTCGGTCGCGTCGCCCACAGCGGCTGGGATTGGGGGTCTGGACGTCGTGCCGAGCGCGCACACCGGTGACGTCGCCGCTTCTCGTTCAGGGCCTGGCGGCGCTGAACGCGCCGGCGCGTCCGACGACCCGGAAGGGCAAGCGGGCCGCAAAGCCGAACGACGTGTCGAGGAGCGCATCCGAGCGGCACTCCCCGAACGAGACGGCTATCGCGTCTTCGCCAACGTCGGTTGGACCGGCCGCACCCGCGATCACGGGCAGCTGACCGACGGCGAGGCGGACCTCGTGATCGCCCACCCCGACCGCGGCTTTCTCGTCGTCGAGACGAAGTCGGGCGCGGTCCGGCGCGACGCCACCGGTCGCTGGTGGGCGGGACCACGCGAGCTCAAGCCGGACCCCTGGGAGCAGGCCAAGCGCAACCTCCACGCGCTCCTGCGCAAGCTCGACGACCTGCCTGCTCGGCCGGCAGACTTCCGCCCCATCGCGGGCCACGCCGTCGCGCTTCCTGACGTCGACCTCGACAGCGCCGGCAGACGCGTCACCTTCCTCGGGCCCAACATCCTGCCCGAGCTCGTCTTCGACCACTCGGCCCTTCCGCCGGACGACCCGGCGGCCACGCGTGCGGCGGTCGAGCGCGCGATGGACCTGTGGGCCGCCGACTCCATCAGCCGCCGCCCGCCCCGGGGCCGCGGGCGTCGAGCTCCTGACAGACCTCCTCGCGTCACCGGTCGAGCTGCGCAGCCTCCTCCGCAGCGAGATCCGCGAAGGCGAGCGGCTCCTCGTCCAGATGACGGCTCGCCAGGCCCAGGTTCTGCGCGGGCTGCGGACGAACCGCCGGATGCAGATCCTCGGCGCCGCGGGAACGGGCAAGACCCTGCTCGCGGCCGAGAAGGCGCGCCAGCTTGCCCGCGAAGGCTTCGACACCCTCCTCGTCTGCTTCAATCAGCCGTTGGCACGGCTGCTGGGCGAGCTGACCGAGGAAACCGCCCGGAGTCACGGGCACCCGACCGTCTCGACCTTTCACGGACTGTGCGAGGACCTCGCCCGCGAGGCAGGCACGATGCCGGAAAAGCCGAGTCCGGTCGACCCGCGCTGGTTCGACACGACCCTGCCGGCGGCGCTCGATGCGGCTATTGGCATAATCGGCCCGCGCTACCACGCCTTGGTGATCGACGAGGGCCAGGACTTCGCGCCGGACTGGCTCGAGTCGCTCCAGCTCCTGCTCCACGAGCCCGCCGACGACGTCCTGTACGTCTTCCATGACCCGGCCCAGGCGATCTTCCGCGACGACACGGTCGAGCGGCTCGGCCTCGCGACCTACTTCCTCGAGGACAACTGCCGCAACCCCGGCCCGATCCACGACTGGGCAGCCGCTCACGCCCCCGACGCGCCGCCGACCGTCGCGCTCCGCGAGGAAGGTCGGCCGGTCGAGCGGATCGAGGCGGCGGCAGGCGCCGAAACGGTCGAGGCCCTCCGGAAGGTCCTCCATCGGCTGACG
Organism: Chloroflexota bacterium; assembly: GCA_013698095.1. Lineage (GTDB taxonomy): Bacteria > Chloroflexota > Limnocylindria > Limnocylindrales > CSP1-4 > CF-46. The sequence continues at coordinate 17,911 of JACCVQ010000151.1, read as the reverse complement.
GTCGATGAGGATGTCCGACCGTGGGACATCGCGGTTCTTGTCGGCGGATCGCTCGAGGACTCTGCGATCTGGGCGGTGCCGGGCCACCGGTTCGGCAACGCCGTCCTCTGGAACGGCCAGGTCGACGACGCCGGGCGGAACCTCGGCCTGGCGGCGCGTGACGTGCCCGATGAGCCGCCGGACGTGATCGTGTGCGACTCGATCCGGCGGTTCAAGGGTCTCGAGCGGGCGGTGATCGTCCTGTGCGAGCTGAAGGCCAACGACCCGCGCCTGGCCCGTCTTCTCTACGTCGGCGGCAGCCGGGCGAAGCAGCACCTGGTGGTGATCCGTTGAGCCGTCAGGCCTCGGCGATTCGGCGCGGCCCAGGAAGGACATCCGGGTGCGGATCATTGTTGTGGCGCGCCCAAGTCTCCAGCCGCGGCCCGGCGGAGATGGACCCTGTGTTTCCGTCCGCGTCCAGCCAATCGAGCGAGAGCGTTCGCGGGGATCGGCCGCCCTCGACCGCGGCAATGATCGCCGGCCACGCATCGAGGGTCGAGGCGAATGAGGCGAGAACCTTGTTCGAAGGGATCAGCCGGAGTTGGTATCCGACGGCGCCGTCGATGCAAATCTCGTGGCGCTCGCCGGGCTTCCGCGCGAAAGGATTGGGAAGCCAGACGACCTGTGAGAAGTCGATCTCGGGGATCTCGAGATCGTCGTCATCCACTGGTGTAGTCATTGCGTTCGCGCTTCGTGGCGCGCCGTGCAGAGATGATCCTGGGCGGTTGGCCCGCTCCGGAGACTATCACCACGAGCAATCGACCAGCCGACGACCATCCGACGACGCGGATGCGAGATTCCGTCCTCGAAGGACTGGCATCGAGTGCACGCGAGGCCAGCGGGCTGTCGATCACCGTGTCAGCCTCCTCGAACGAGACGGCGTGTTTCCGCAGGTTTGCCTGGGCCTTGCGGTCGTCCCAGGCACTCGGCGACATCGCCAGACGCTAGCGACGACGGCTTACGCGAGGCTCATCTCGTGATCACCCTCGGCTCACCTTGTTATGTCTCAGTCGACAGAAGCCCGGCGGTCGATCTGGTGGAGCTCCCGTGATCGGCGAACTCGATCGGTTTGTGCGCGCCCTCGAGACCGGCACGCGACTGCACGCGGGGCAAGTGCGCAAGGGCACACGCGTGCCGTACGTCAGCCACCTGCTCGGGACCTGCGCGATCGCGCTCGAGTTCGGCGCGAATGAGGACCAAGCGATCGCCGCCCTTCTGCACGACGTCATCGAGGACGTCGAGCCGGTCGAGGCCGGGCGGGCGGCCGTCCGCGGGTTCGGTCCCGAGGTCCTCCGGATCGTGGAGGCCTGCACCGACGCCGACACCCACCCGAAGCCGCCGTGGCGCGAGCGCAAGATCGCCTACATGGACCGGCTGGCCCACGAAGATGCCGCGGCCCTCCTCGTCTCGGCCTCGGACAAGCTTCACAATGCCCGGGCCATCGTCGCGGACCTGCGCCAGCACGGTCCCGCGCTCTGGGAGCGGTTCAACCCCGACAGCGACCAGCCCTGGTACTACCGCGGCCTCGTGACCGCGTTCCGCGCGAATCCGAACCACCCGGTCGCGCTGGTCGACGAGCTCGAGTCGACAGTCGCGGAGATGGAGCGGCTCGCGTGATGGCGACCGCCGACCGCACTCTGGACCTGAAACTGATCCTTGAGGCTGAGTCGAGAGCCCAGGCGGCCGTCGTACTTCCCATTTCCGGCCGCACCGTCGGAATTTCGACATTTTTCCGTCGCGAAGAGCGCGCTGGTGAGGCAATCCCACGAGCCAGCAGCTGTTGGGCGCCAAACAAGCCGGCGCTCCTCTTCGAGGGAGAGGTCGCCTTTGCCGAGTTCGTGCTCGTCCGCCTTCTCGAGCGAGCCGGGTGGGAGGCGCGCTGGATTAAGAACTGGACAGGCGGACGAGAATTTTGCGTGGATGTCGACCGCCCACGCGACTTGCCGGCGGGGCCATCCAAGGTCTTCACCGACCTTCACAGGCGCGCGAGCATCCTTCGCGGTGCTGGTTCGTGGGACATCTTCGCGTGGTCGGAAAGCGACTACTTGTTCCTCGAGTCCAAGCAATACCGCAGCTCCGACAAGCTGAACCGGAATCAGGTCGTTTGGCTTGAGGCAGCCCTCGACGAAGGCTTCACGCCGAATCAGTTCGCGATCGTCGAGTACGACGCTGGGCGACCAACTCCGCCGCAACTCGTCCGCCAGGCATCGGCGAAGCCGGCCGCCGGATCGAAGGTCGGGCAGCTTGGCCAACTACTGTCACTCGTGCAACAGGCGGACCGGACGGTCCGAATCGAGTCGCGCAACGAGGTCGCCGCCTTTGGATCTGCCGCGATCGGGCCAATGGTGGATTGGCTGCATAGCGCTGAACTCCGTCGGTTCGCCGTTGCGGTCCTGGAGCGAATGGGAAGCAGCGAGCCGAAGGCCTTCGGTGCCCTGAAGGCATTCGCCGCGAGCGGAGAGGCGGACGCGCACCTTGCAATAGATGCGGTCGCCCGGCTCAGCGGGTCGCGCTCCGCAGCCGCACGAACAAGCGGGCGCATCGCCGACACGGCAGAGTGTGCATCTGGTGGTCATCCTCCGCCAGCCCAAGGCCCATGCGGAATGCCCAACCGAGACGGCTCGGCCTGCCAGAACCCGGGGCGATGGCCGATTGGCGATGTATGGAGCTGCACGACGCACTGCTTCGCTTTTTCTCGCAGCGGCGGTTCCAGGTGATGGCTATGGCACCGCGAGCGCGGCTGACCCTTACCGCCGCTCAACAGCGGATCGTCGATTGGGACGAGGGGCCGCTGGTCGTGATTGCGGGGGCGGGGACCGGGAAGACGCGCGTCATCGTGGCGCGGGTCGCGCACCTTCTGCGGACGCATGGCACGCAGCCCGGCGGGCTCCCCGCCGAGCCCGCGCCAGACCACGATCCGTTCGCCGGTCCGCTCGTCCCCGAACAGGTGCTCGTCCTGACGTACAACGTCCGGGCCGCCCGCCAGCTCGCCGATCGGATCCAGGAGGCGATCGGTGCCGCGGCTCGCGCCCGTCTGCCCGTCAGCAACTTCCACAGCTTCTGCCACCGGATCCTGTCGGACAACGCGGCCGAGGCGGGTCTCGCGGCCAATCCGGACGTCCTCGACGGGATCGGGCAGGTGCTTCTCCTTCGGGACATCCGACCGGACCTGCCGCTCATCTACCACTCGGGCAAGAGCAATCCCAACTACTGGCTCGACCAGTTCGTCGGCTTCATCAATCGCGCCAAGGACGAGCTCGTCACCCCCGACGCGTTCGACGCATTCGTCGCGGCCGAGCATCGGGCGTTCGAAGCGCGCTACGGATCGATCGTCGACGCCTTCGCGCGCGTTGAGGCCCAGGGCATCCTGCGCGGCCCGGCCGAGGTCAAGGGCTTCTACGCGGGCCTCCGGGCGAACGAGCGGGCGGCCGCGCGCGGCGACGCCACGGCCAACCCGGACCCGACGAAGATGGAGAACCGCGCCGAGCGCGAAGCACGGCGCGCCGTCATCGGCACCGGCAACCTGCTCCATCGCAATCGCCTGACCGCAGACCAGCTCGACGGGATCGACGAGCTCGCCGCGACCTACGAAAGCGACGGCGCCGCGCTCGAGGTCATGCGCCTCGGTGAGCTCGGCCTCGTCTACCGCGCCTACCAGGCCGAGCTCGAGCGCCGTGGCGCCCTCGACTTCGGCGAGCAGATCGCCGCCGTCACGCGGCTCTTCAAGCGCCGCCCGAACGTCCTGCGCCGCTACCAGCGCCAGTACCGCTACATCCTGGTGGACGAGTTCCAGGACGCGAACATCGCCCAGATCGAGCTCGTCGAGATGCTCGCCCGGACGCCGGATCGGCCGGCCAACCTCATGGTCGTCGGCGACGACGACCAGTCGATCTATCGCTTCCGCGGCGCGAGCTTCGCCGCCTTCGCCGAGCTCAACCGACGCTTCGGCCCTGCCGACCTCCCGACCCGCATGCGGCTCGAGGAGAACTTCCGCTCGACCGCGGAGGTCCTGACGGTCGCCAACCGCCTGATCCGGGGCAACCAGACCCGCTTCCTGCCGGACAAGGAGCTGGTCGCGATGCGCGGCCCCGGCGCCCCGGTCGAACTGATCACGTGCGCCAGCTCCGAGGACGAGGCGGCCGCGATCGTCGACTCGATCAAGGCCGAGATGGCCACCGGCGCCGGCGAGGGCGAAGGCCGTCCGCCGAGCGCGTTCGCCGTCCTCTATCGGAAGCACAAGCACCGCGAGGCGATCGTCGCCCGGCTCCGCGACGAGGGCATCCCGTACACGGTCGCCGGTGGGCTGTCGCTGTTCGCCGCGCCCGAGATCCGCGACCTGGAGCAGGGCCTGCGCACGATCGCCGATCCGCAGCAGGACGTCGCGCTCGTCCGGATGATGACCGCCGGCCCGTGGCGGCTCGACGCGATCGAGATCCTCCATCTCGCGCGGACCGCCAGGTACGACCGCACCCACATCGTCGACGTGATCCGCGGAGTCGTCGCTTCCGGCGAGCTCGATGTCGACCGCGTGGACGGCACGGCCGCGACCACCGAGGTCGTCCCACCTGCACCCGACCGCGGCGGAGACGAGCCGCCCGGCGCGGGCCTGGCTCTCCAGCCCAAGCCCGAGGAGATCGGCGCCGCCGCGCCGCATCGCACCCGGAACTCCCAGCGCGTCGTGGTCGCGCCGCTGACAAGAACGAAGCTCCGTCGCCTCCTCGGAACTCTCGACGAGCTGACCCCGATGACCTGGCGCGACGGCCCGCTCACCATCCTCGAGCGCTTCGTCGAGCGGACCGGCCTGATCCTCGACCTCGTCGCCGTCGACACCCTCGAGTCGAAGCGGATGGTCGGTAACATCGCGAGCTTCCTGCGCTTCGCCGCCGACTGGCAGAAGGAGCACCCGAACGGCACCCTCGCGGGCTTCGTCGAGTACCTCGACGCGTACCAGAGCGCCGGCGGTGACCTGCCGACGAGCGTCGAGCTGACCGACGACGTCGACGGCGTCCGGCTGATGACGCTGTACCAGGCAAAGGGCCTCGAGTTCCCGATCGTGTTCGTGCCCCAGCTGCTCCAGGGCGAGTGGCCCGCCCGCGAGTTCGGCAGTGGCCTGTTCCCGAAGGATCTCCTGCGCGAGGCGATCCCCGCCGGCGACATCCACACCGAGGAGGAGCGGCGGCTACTTTACGTCGCGCTGACGCGGGCCCAGGACCGGCTCGTCGTCACGACCCACGGTGCGCCGGCGGCGACGAAGGATCCCTCGGTCTTCGTCGACGAACTGCTGGACGGGGCAGGGGAGGAGATCACGGCGGTCGATCGGACGGGGGCGACGGAGGGCGGCGACGGGGCCCCACCAGCGGCGCCCGACCCCCTCGCCGCCCTTCGGCGGACGATGCCGGTGCCGAGCGCCCAGGAGCCGCGCCTGACCCTCCGCCTCCGGGCGGTCGAGCTGCTGAGCCTGATCGAGGGCACGTCCGAGGCCGATCCGGAAGGGCCGGACGCTCGGGTTGCCGTCGCCGCCGAGCTCGGCGAAGTCGTCGCGGCGGTCGCGCTCGACGCCGATTCCGCCCGCGCTCGAGGGCTCGACCCGCTCTCGCTCCGGGCGGTCACGCTCGACACGGACGCCGGCGCGAACCTCCTCGACGTCTTGCCGCTGCCGAGCTCGTTCAGCTACTCCCAGTTCAGCCAGTACGAGCGCTGCCCGGCCCAATACGCGTTCAACCACGTCTACCGGATCCCATCGAGCCGGACCGTAGCGGCGTTCTCGTTCGGGTCGAGCGCCCACGCCGCGTTCGAGAACTTCACGAAGGAGCGCCGCGAGCGCGCGGTGCGGGGCGACCCGCCGCCAACGCGCGAGGACCTCGAGCGCCTCTTCCAGGCCGAGTGGCCGGCCGGCCAGTTCGGCGACCAGGTGACCGAGGAGGGCTACGCCCGGCGGGTCGGGACGTTGCTCGACAACTTCTGGCAGGGCGAGCTCGCGGGGATCGGGACGGCCGAGCACGAGGAGCTCGACTTCGACCTGACGATCGAGCCCGACGACGGGTCGCCGCCGTTCACGATCCACGGCCAGATCGACCGGGTGGACCGGCTGCCGACCGGCGGCATCGAGATCGTCGACTACAAGACCGGCCGGATCGAGTCGCAGACCGGCGTCGACAAGAGCCTCCAGCTGTCGATCTACGCATTGGCCGCCCGCGACGCGCTTGGCCTGGGCACGCCCGAGGCGGCGACGCTCTACTTCACGGAGGCGGCCGTCCGGCGGTCGACGACCCGGACGGACGAGCAGCTCGATGCGGCGCGGGATGACCTGGTGGCCCGAGCGGAGCGCATCCGATCCGGCGATTTCGCGGCCACGCCGGGCAAGCCGTGCTACTTCTGCGACTATGCGGCGATGTGCCCGTCGAGGGCGCGATGAGTTCACTTCGTGTACGCGTCGCTAGAAATTTGAATACGAATGCGCCTTTGTCACCGGGACACCGCGTTGGTCGAGAAGACGACGTCAGTCATGCGAGCCATCGCATCGAGACTGGAGACTGCCTTTGACCGCTGAGGCGATCCCGAACTTCTCGGTCCTCACGCGCGAGGTCGTCGAACAACTCGACAACGACCAGAACCCCGGGCAGCTCCCTGAGGACGCACCGGGCTGGAACGACGCGTTTGTCGCGGCGATCCGGGCATACAAGGAACCGCACCGGCGCAGCAAGGACCTGAGGAACCTGCTCCGGATCGCGGGCGAGCTGCTCTACGGCAAGGACATCCACTGGGCCATGGAGCTCGTCCAGAACGCCGAGGATGCGGGCGCGAGCCGGATGGTCTTTGTGTTCGAGAAGGAGCGCGTCCTCGTCTGGAACGACGGCCAGCCGTTCGAGGCCCGTGACGTTTGGGCGATCTGCTCCGCCGGCCACAGCCCCAAGCGGAACAAGATCGGCTTCTTTGGGATCGGGTTCAAGTCCGTGTACAAGATGACGGCGATGCCCGAGATCTACTCGGGCCCGTACGCCCTTCGGATCGAGGACAAGCTCTACCCCACTGCTCTCGACCCGCGAAGCGGGCCGAAACGAGGGGCCTGGTTCGTCCTGCCCGTCCTCCGCGACCAACAAGCGAAGGTCGGTTCGATGGTTGCCTCGCTCGCGTCGCCCGACTTTGCCCAAGTGCTATTGACCTTGACTAACCTCATCGAGATCCGGGTCATCGACCGATCCGGAACTGGACTCTCCGGACGGTTCCGTCGGACTCCAGTCCGTGGGAGTCCGGACCAGGGGTGGGATGAGTGCCAGGTCGGAGGTTCGTGGGATTGGGCGACGCCACGCATTTGGAGGCGCTTCTTCCACGAGACCGAACCGGTCCCGCCGGGCGTCGCTCGCGAAGGACGGACGGTCGAGCCCGGCGACCGAAGCGTGGTCGTATTGGCGAGGCCAACTGACGACGAACTGGTCGATTTGCGAGTGCATTGCTTCCTTCCTACGGCTGTCGAGTCGCAGCTCCAATGGCTCGTCCAAGGCGACTTCGAGCCCAGTGCCAGCCGTGAGCAGCTTCCGCGTAGCCCTTGGAATGAGTGGCTGATGCGCGAAGCGGGGAAGGCTCTCGCGGCGGCTGTCCGAACCAGCGCCCGGGAGCTCGGCGAGTCGCCTTGGAGTCTCGTGCCGCTCATGAAGGAGGTCCGCGACCCACTCCAGTCGATCGCCTATCAGGCGGCCGCCGCCATCCTCCGCGAAAGCGCGTTCATCTCGACCCGGCGAGGATGGCGATCGCCCGGCGGCGCAACTTGGGAGTTCTACCCCGGCGTCGCCGAGGTGGTCAGGGAGGGCGATCTCTCGGCGGCCGCGCATGGCGATGTTTCCTACGTACGGCCCGAAGTCCTTGGGCCGATTTCGGCGACCTCCTCCTCTCGAGCCGAGGAGGTCCTCGCGGAGCTTGGGGCCGAAGCAATCGATTGCGCGAACGTGGTCCAGCTGTTCGGCGCCGATGACGATCTCTTCTACCGGATTCGGCGCGATGGATCGTGGTGGGCCCGGGCGCTCGGATTGATGGCCGGGCACGCCTCTGTGGACGACAAGTCAGCGCTCGCTGCCACTCGCTGCGTGCCCATCCGCGGCGGAAGGCGGGTTCGGCCGTCGCCAGCCGTTGCTGCCGACGGCTATCTCGTGGCGTTCAGCCGATCGGACCTGACCGAGGACCTCCTCGAGTACCTCGGCGAGTCGCAGGTCTACTTGGTCGAAACGTTCCTGTCTCCGCGAACGGACGGGCGTAGAGCGACCGAGCGGTCGGCGGCCGACGCGGACCTGCTGGCGAAGGTCGCGGAGATGCTCGAAGACGAGCCGTTCAACGTCGCACCCGAAGCGGGCCCGTATCACGTCGTGGCGAGCCTCGTCGTGCCACGTTTGAACGCCCTCGCGCGTTCGTCGAACCTGAGCCCCGAACAGGTCGACCGCGCTTGGCGATTGCTCGAGTACGTCCGTCAGAAATGGCCCAGCTACGTGAGCGAGTACAAGCGCCGTCGCAATGCCCGAGCGACGGAGGCCATGATCGCCGCCGAGGTTGGGCCGAAGCTGTTCGTTGTTGCCTCCACCGGCGGACCGCGCCATCGTGGGCTCTCGATGCGCCCGCTCGCTGAGTCGTACCTTTCAACCGACCTTCTCGGGTTCGAGGCCATGGACGTGGCGCTCGCCGACGACGATCAGGTCGCCGTGATCGACTCAGTCCACGCTCGTCCGCTCAAGGTGTCCATCCGGCGCCGCGGAGGACGGGCCCGGTCTCCCTCGCCATCCGCCGTCGAGTTTCTGCGCCTCCTCGGCGCGCCCGTTGGGCCGCGAATTTCAGCTCGTCCGCTCACCCAGGTGACTCCGGGCGATCTGCCCTGGGTCGACTGGGCAGGACTTCCGCCCGGCGCTCGCGGGAGGGTGGGCCTCGAACGCGATTGGGAGTCAACCGACGTTGGGCGGCTGGCCATTCGATGGGCGGACTTGTCGGAGCGGGCGCGTGCCCGCCGCGGCGCGGCACTACTGCGGGCGATCGAGGCCGATTGGGTGCGCTTGAAACCCTTGGCTTCCGCCGGGGCCGCCTACTTCTACAACTCCTGGAACCCCTGGGGATCTGCACCGGCATCGTGGGCGGGCCGACTCATGCAGCTGGCCTGGCTCCCTTCCGTCGCAAACACTTTGGAACGGCCGGCGGACCTTGTCGTGGACACGACGGCCAACCGTCTCGCCCTCGGGGGGTCGGCCCTGGAGGGTGTCCTGAAGTGGCAGCCACGCCAGATCGACGCCGTCATCACGCTCGGTGTTCCTGCGCACCCGACGACCGACCGGGTGATCGAAACGCTCGCGACCCTCCGCGCATCGGAGGGCATGATCTCTGCTGCCGACACGATGGTGATTGCTCGAGCCTGCTATCAAGTCCTGTCTGACCACCTTCGGGAGGCTGGCGACGGCGATACGAGCGTGCCGAAGCTGATCACGACGCGCATGCGTGGCGGGGGAGGACGAGGCCTCATCTATGCGCCGCCGCCGGAGGGCGTCGGGGGCGAGCGGTGGTGGCCGCCCTCGCGCGTCGTGCAGAACGATGCGATGAAATGGGTCGGACCGTATCTCGGACAGCTGGCCGGGCGTTACCGGACTGCGGTGCCATTGTGGGATGCGCTTGAGATCCGCCGCGATTTGAGCGTCGAGCTCGCATGCGAGATCATCCGTCGCGATCTCGACCACGACGAGGACAAAGGACGAGCGCTCGAGTACTACGGCCGCCTGCTCTCCTTCATTGAAGAGGCTGGGCCGCGGGCCAGTGCTCAGTCGGGCGTTCTCGCACTAACGACGCTGGAGTGGCAGCCACCTTCTGTCACCTGGTGGACGAACCGCGCGGAAGTTCTTGACGGGCTTGCGACCTCTGTCGCGTGGTGGCAGCCAGGCACACGAGATCCATCGTCGCTTCGTCGAGCCGCGGAATTCCTCGGGATCCGCGGCCTCGGCGCGACGGGCTCGGGTAGCCCACTGGCGGAACGATGGGAGGTTAGGACGCTCGAGCCTCTTGAGCTCGAGGCCGAATCAAGGTGGCAACTGGCCCTTCGAACGTGGCCGCATGTCCTTCGCCAGGACAGTGATCCTTCTGAGTGGGAGACCCTGGATGCACTTGTCGCCCGGGTCGGTTCCGTAGGGGCGGCGATCGCGGCAGACCTGCGCATTCACCTGGCGTTCAATCAAGGTGGGGAAACGGCTCGAGCGTCGATCAGCCCGCCCGTTGCATTGCGTGCGCGAGATGGCCTGCTGATCGGCACGTCGAGCTCGGAGCTCTTCTCGACGCGGGCCGCGGAGGCGCTCGCGACCTTGACTGAAGCGAACCAACGCTCGGCAGCCTTGGCCATGTCCGTGCTCCTGTCATTAGCTGAGCACGATCCAGCGGAGTTGGAGCGACGAGCGGCACGGTTCGCCGTGGCGACGTACCAGCATCGAGAGTTCACCTTCAAACCGGCGGATTTTGAAGACGTGGACCCGAAGTCGGCCGACCGCGTCAAGCTCAGAACCAAGGGGAAACCGGGTACCAAGGACGCACCGCCGGAGGAACCATTCACGCCTCTCGCGGACCCGCTCCGGTACGGCTTGATCGGCTCGACCGCGACCAATCCGTCCGGCCACCTGCCCGATCCCTTGCAGGGTGGTCGCCTCAAGCCACCGGTCACCGAAGAGGAAACGGAAGGCGAGTCGGAGTCTGACAAGCATCGCCAGCCACCAAACCCCCGGATGCGTTACGCCAACACCGAAATCGAAGGTGCCGCTCGCCCGTTTCTCGAGGAGTACGAACTGTCAAATCGAGGGTGCACGATCGTGCGCCAAGGGCCGAACGTTGGAGCGGACTACGTTGCCAGCGATGGCCGATACATCGAAGTGAAGGCGTTCAGTGGGAGGGCGCCTGACACCGTCGAACTTGAGCCACCTGAATGGCGGGCCGCCCAGCATCCCGAGATTGCCGACCGTTATTGGGTCTACGTGGTGGAGCATCTGCGCGATGGCCAGGCTCCGATGATCACGGCTGTCTTCAATCCCGTGCTCGACGAGTCCACCAGCAAACAGAACACTGGCAAGCTTCGGGTTCGCGGCTGGAAGAATGCACGGATGCAGCACGTTGGCCAGTTCGGCGAGCGATCCGTCGAGCAAGTCGCCACCAAGGATCAAGACGGCTAAGCGTGAGGTCCAGTCCGAGCGCCCGCCGGCTTCGCAGTTGCCGAAATAGCCCTTGCCGCCCGGACTCACGAACTCGTGTGGTGCGCCGATCTGCTGCTTCGGGCGGAGGACCATGCCGTGTCCAGGGAGGAGTTCGTGGCACGAGATCGCGCCTGCCGACGAAGGCGCACCCATGACGGAGATCGTTAGAGAGGCGTGTGAGGTCTGCGCGGCGCTGTCGCTTGATGCAACGGCGCCGACTTCCTATCCGGCGCCAGTGGCTGCCGACGAGTGGGATCGGGATGACCGAATCCGCGGGGCGATGATCGGAATGGCCGTGGGTGACGCGATCGGGGACCTGTCCCACCGCGACGAAGTGATCCCTACAGATCCCTTGCCTGCTTATGGGTCGTGAGATTCCCGGCTGGCCGTTCAGGACGAACGACATCTTCGAGGAGCATCCGGTCACGGAGCTCCTGTGGCGAGGTTCCCGGGTTGGTAGTGACAGCCAAGCTGACATCGCGGGCGCGGTATGGTTGCACTGAACCGTAGAGCGCGCGTGATCCGGGTGCCCATCGACCAGCCCGGGCGAAGCGAGGCGGGGGAGGATCGGACCGATCGCCCGGCTGGAAGACCTGACCAACGGCGCCGTCGTCGCCGGAATCGTGCCCGACGCCCACGTGACCGTGGTCAACGTCTCCTGGCATGGCTCCGAGGTCGTCACCCTCACCTACCGTCAGGGCGACGGTGCAGTGGCCGAGAAGCTCCTCTTTCGCGAGGATGAAGCGCAGCTGGCCCTCGTCGCCGAAGGTCGACCGTGGTCGTTCGACGGTGACGGCTACGCCTTCAGGCTCGCCTCTGAGGCGAAGCGGATCTCCCTCGCCTACCTCTTTGACCCATACGTGGCGGTCTCGACCAGCCTCGTAGAGCCACTGCCGCACCAGATCACCGCGGTCTACCGCGAGATGTTGGATCGCCAACCGCTGAGCTTCCTCCTCGCGGACGATCCCGGGGCGGGCAAGACGATCATGACCGGGCTCTACATCCGCGAGCTCTTGGTCCGAGCCGAGCTCCGGCGCTGCCTGATCGTCGCTCCGGGTTCGCTCGTCGAGCAATGGCAACAGGAGCTGTCCGAAAAGTTCCACCTCCACTTCACCCTCCTCTCGAACGACCTCATCGAGGGAGCGGCGTCAGGCAACGTCTTTGCCGAGAACGACCTGCTCATCGCACGGCTGGACAAGCTGTCACGCGACGAAGACCTTCAGCTCCTGATCGAGAACGCGCCCGACTTCGATCTCATCGTGTTCGACGAGGCGCACAAGCTGTCGGCAACCCTGTTCGGCGACGAGGTCAAGGAGACCAGGCGCCGACGCCTGGCGGTCCGGATCCGGAACCACACCCGCAACCTGCTCCTGCTGACGGCGACGCCGCACAACGGAAAGGAGCAGGATTTCGAGTTGTTCATGAGCCTGCTCGACCCTGATAGGTTCGCCGGCCACAAACGCAAGGCGGCTGAGACGGCACCACCCGCCTCGCGCACGGACGGCCTCATGCGCCGCCTGATCAAGGAGCAGCTCGTCAAGTTCGACGGCACCGCCCTCTTCCCACCGCGGTTCGCGTACGTCGTGCCCTACGAGCTGTCGGACCCCGAGGCGGCGCTCTATGAACGCGTGACCGCGTACGTCCGCGACGAGATGAACCGCGCCGAGCGCCTCAAGGCGCAGGGGGAGGGGCGGCGGGGCGTCATCGTCGGCTTCGCCCTGACCGTCCTTCAACGTCGACTCGCGTCGAGCCCGGAGGCGATCTACAAGAGCCTGATGCGCCGGCGCGAGCGCCTCGAGCGAACGGTCGCCGAGACTGAGATCCTCCGTCAGGGCGCGGAAGCCCGTCTCCTCCAGCCCGAGCTCGAGAGGATCAGCCTCGCGACGATCCGGGAGCTCAGCGAGGACGGCGACGACGCCGATCCGGACGACGCGACCGCGGGCGAGACCGAAGAAACCGAGGAGTCGGCGGTCGATCTCGCGACTGCATCAAGCACGATCACCGAGCTCCGGGCGGAGATCGAGACGCTCCGTGGACTGGAGGCCCTGGCCGCCGACGTTCGCCGGGGCGGGACGGACACCAAATGGAACGAGCTGTCGCGTCTCTTCCAGGAAGCGCCCGAGCTGATCGACGCCGGCGGCGGCCGCCGGAAACTGGTGATCTTCACGGAGCACCGCGACACGCTCAACTACCTGGTCGAGAGAATCGGCACGTTCCTCGGGGTGCCCGAGGCGATCGTCGCAATCCACGGCGGCCTCCCACGGGAGCAGCGCCGCGCGGCCGAGGCCAGGTTCAAGAACGAGCAGGACGCGATCGTCCTTGTTGCCACCGATGCTGCCGGCGAGGGCATCAACCTCCAGCGGGCGCACCTGATGGTGAACTACGACCTGCCGTGGAACCCGAACCGCCTAGAGCAGCGCTTCGGGCGAATCCATCGAATCGGCCAGACCGAGGTTTGTCACCTCTGGAACCTCGTTGCCCACAAGACCCGCGAGGGCGACGTCTACGCTCGCCTCCTGGAGAAGATCCAGGTGGAGTCCGAGGCACTCGGCGGCGCCGTGTTCGATGTGCTCGGACAGATCACATTTGAAGACGGCAAAACACTCCGTGATCTGCTCATCGACGCGGTCCGCAAGGGCGACTCACCGGAGATGCGTCTGTGGCTGACCGAGGTCCTCGATGTCGCTCTCGACCGCGACAACCTTCGCGCGCTCCTTGCCGAGCGGGCACTCGGCGCGAGTCTTCTTGATGCGACGACCGTGGCCGGCGTCCGGGACCAGCTCGAGCGAGCCGAGGCACGTCGACTCCAGCCACACTACGTCAGGGGCTTCTTTCTCGAGGCGTTCAAGAGCCTCGGTGGGCAGGTTCGAGAGCGCGAGCCTGGGCGCTACGAGCTCGTCAAGGTCCCGGTTCGTATTCGCGATCGTGCTCGGGAGGCCGCCTACCGCCCTGCGGTCCTACCGTCGTACGAGCGGATCGCGTTCGAGAAGCAGCTAGTCGCCGTCGTCGGTCGTCCTTTGGCCGAGTTCATCTGCCCTGGCCATCCGCTGCTGGAAGCGACGATCGACCTGGTGCTTCACGAACACCGCGACCTCCTGCGCCGCGGCGCCCTCCTCGTCGACCCGACCGATCCGTCCGACGAACTTCGGGCGCTCGTGTATCTCGAGCATTCGATCGTCGATGCTCGGCCGAACAGGAATGGCGGCCCGTCGGTAGTCTCAAGGCGGCTCGAGTTCATCGAACTGACGGGCAGCGCGGCCGCCGGGGCCGGCGCCGCTCCCTATCTCGACTACCGGTCCGCAACGCCCGAGGAACGCGGTCTGCTCGAGGCCGAGGTCCTCGCTCAGTCGTGGCTGACGGGGTCATCGATCGAGGGGCGCGCACTCTCTCACGCCATCGAGACCTTGACCCGATCCCACCTATCAGAGGTCCGCGAGCGGACGCTGGACCGGATCGACCGGACCCGCCGCGAGGTCGACGCCCGGCTGACCTACGAGATCAACTACTGGGACGGTCGGGCCTGGAAGCTTGAGCAGGAGGAGGCCGCCGGCAAGGCCGTCAAGCTGCCGAGCCTCCAGGCGCGACGGCGAGCGGACGACCTCCGCGATCGGCTCCGATCGAGGCATCGCGAGCTCGACCAGGAGGCCAAGATCGACGCCCTACCTCCGGTCGTCGTCGGCGGGGCCATTGTCGTTCCACAGGCACTGCTCGATCGGCTGGCCGGCCGCCCGGCCGCCGAGATTGACATGTTCGCCCGCGAGACCAGGCGCATAGAACTGGCGGCCATGAAGGCCGTTATGGATGCCGAAAGGGCAGCCGACCGCGAACCGCGCGACGTCTCGGCGGACAAGCTCGGGTGGGATGTCGAGTCTCGGGAGTCGACAGGTCGGCTGCGCTTCATTGAGGTTAAAGGACGGGCGCGAGGCGCCACCACCGTGACCGTGACGCGGAACGAGATCGCGAAGTCGTTCAACGTCCCCGACCAGTGGTATCTCGCCATCATCGAGGTGGAGGGCGACGCCATACGCGACATTACCTACCTCCGTCGTCCATTTACTCAGACGCTCGAAGATGCCGCAGCCTCCGCCAACTACCCGATTCGGGACTTGTTGGCCCAAGGCGAGCGAGCGGAGGTCGCTTGGTGACACCAAGGAAGCGGAAGCTGATCGAGGTGGCGCTACCCCTCGACGCTATAAATGCCGAGGCGGCCGCCGACAAGAATCCGTTTCTCAAAGGGCATCCCCGCAACGTTGGACTTTGGTGGTCGAGAAAACCGCTCGGTGTTTGCAGGGCCGTCCTATTCGCGTCGCTGGTCGATGATCCGTCCTCTCACCTAGATCGCTTCCCAACAGAAAAGGCTCGACGCGACGAACGCGCTCGGCTATTCGAACTCGTCGTTTCACTCGCCCGTTGGGAAGCGAAGGACGATGTCGCGCTCCTGGCTGCCGCTCAGGCCGAGATAGCAAGAGATGCCGGACAGGGCGTCCACATGGTGGATCCATTCGCCGGCGGGGGTTCAATTCCCCTAGAGGCCGCGCGATTAGGCCTCTCGGTATCTGCGTTCGACCTCAACCCGGTGGCTGTACTACTGACGAAGTCGCTGTTGGAGATCCCATCACGATTCCTGGGGATGGCCCCCATGCATGGTGACGGGAGTCGGCTAGCCCACTCGGGCAGCTCCTGGCCAAACTTCACGGGTCTGTCTGAGGATATTCGCCACTACGGATCCAAGACGCTGGAGATTGCTCGGCGCAGGCTCGGGTCAGCTTATCCAGCGGTCCGGTCCGCGCAGGGCGACCTCAGGCCGCTGGCGTGGCTTTGGGTTCGAACCGCGACCTGTCCAAATCCCGCATGCCGATCTCAGATGCCCCTCGCCAGTAAGTTCTGGCTGAGTACCAAGGCCTCAAGTCGTGCCTGGCTGGAGCCAATCGTTGATCGAGGACGTCGAACGGTCACCTTTGCGGTCGCCACTGGCACCGGAGTGGCGCCGCCCGGAACAGTTGATCGGCGCGGCGCGAGATGCCTCGTCTGCGACCAAAGTACCGAACTTGGGGAACTGCGACGCCAGGCAATGGCAGAGGGTCTTGGCTACCAAATGGTGGCCATCGCGGTCCGGTCCGAGGCAAGAACGCGAAGCTACGTCGCCGTCGACTCGGTCCAAGCATCGGCCGGCGCGGACGATACAGGATCCTGGGAACTCGGAACCGATCTTCCCGCGCGCGCATTGGGCTTCCGAATTCAGCGATACGGCGCCCGCAAGCACCGTGACCTCTTCACAGCGCGACAAAGGCGGGTGCTTTCTACTTTGGCTGAGGTCGCGGCCGAGGTCGCCGTCGACGCGCAACGTGACGCGGAGGCATCGGGACGTCTGCCGGACGACGAGGCGCCGTTGCGCGATGGGGGCGCCGGGCCGCGTGCGTTCGGCGAAGCTATTCTGACCTACCTTGCCCTTGCTGTCAGTCAGCTCACCCGGTATTCGTCCGTCCTCTCGCCCTGGAACACGACGAACCAGAACGTGGCCCAGGCCTTCGGTCGCCAATCCCTGCCAATGATTTGGGACTTCGCCGAGGCGAACCTCCTCGATGGGCCGCTCGAGTATTCGACGGCAGTGGAGTGGGTGGCATCGGCCCTCAATGGGGCACCCATTCCACGCCCGGGTACGTCGGTCACTGTCGAATCCGGAGATGCGACCCAGCTCGAATGGCCCGTTGGGTCCGCAATCTCAACCGATCCGCCGTACTACGACAACATCGGATACGCGGACCTCGCCGACTTCTTCTACGTCTGGTTGAGGCCCACGTTGCAGGGAACATTTCCGGCGCTCTTCGCGACTGTCTTGACCCCAAAGGATGCTGAGCTCATTGCGGAGCCAAGTCGGTTCGCTGGAAATCGACAGGCGGCTGATTACCACTTTGAGTCGGGGCTCCGGACCGTGTTTGCCGCGGTGCGGAAGGCCGCTCGACCCGATGTACCGATCACCATCTATTACGCGTTCAAGCAGGCAGAGGACGTGGGTGACGACGGAAGCGGAAGTAAGTCGTTGATCTCGTCGACTGGGTGGGAAACCATGCTCCAAGGGCTCATCGACGCCGGCATCGCCGTGTTGGGCACATGGCCAATGCGCACAGAGCGAGCCACGAGGATGGTTGCTCGGGATACGAACGCACTCGCGTCGTCAATAGTCCTCGTATGCCGGCCTCGAACCGCCGACTCAGGCATCACTACTCGGCGTGACTTCGTGCAACTTCTCAAACAGGAACTTCCGTCCGCATTGAAAACCCTTCAGGCAGGCAACATTGCTCCTGTCGACCTCGCCCAGGCCTCGATCGGCCCGGGAATGGCCGTCTTCAGTACATTCTCCAAGGTTCTCGAGCCGGATGGGACGCCAATGCGTGTCCGCACTGCGCTGGCGATCATTAATCAAACACTGGATCAGGTCTTGACTGAGCAGGAGGGCGAGTTTGACGCGGACACGCGTTGGGCAATCGCGTGGTACGAACAGTTTGGACTCGGAGAATCATCCTTTGGAACGGCGGAGACACTCTCGAAAGCTAAGCCCGGATCCACCGATGCTCCGATGATCTGATCGCTTGACGGTCGAAGTCGACCTTTCCTCTGGGGCTCACCGAGTCGGACAGGCCGATCGGCGGGGGCGACCCGCGATGGGCGCAGATCCG
>JACCVQ010000137.1 GCA_013698095.1 Chloroflexota bacterium | reverse complement strand
TTTGGACAACCGCAGGCGCCTTTCGCGGGCAGCACGCCCTGGCCGCGGGCATGTCGACGACCGGCTCGGCAACGACCTGGTTCCGCGATCAACTTGGGCGGGATCTCCGATCGAATGAGAGTGGTGGTAGCTGCAGTTCGAGGGCGTGGCGCCGACAACGGCCGCGCATTCGCTTGCGGTCTGGGTCCCGACCGCCATGAGGTGGCCGAACAGCCGGTAGCGGATCGGGTTGGCGAGCGCCCGGAGCACCCGCACGTCCGTGATCTGCCTGCGAACCTCGGCTGCCACGCCACGCGCCTCTCGCGTCATCCAACCCTGAAGACTTTCCTTCATAATGCGACGCGAGCGTCGGCTCCGTCAACCAGTGGAGTCCGTGGTGTCGAGGGACAGCGATTCCGTCCGAGGTAACTTATTCAGGACTACCCGGATCGCGTCTCGGCATTAGCCGACGTCGGGCTGTAGACCGTCGTCCATACGACTTGTCGTATCCATCAACGCTGACTAGTATCTAGCCATGAGACCGCTCCTGCCCGCTCTCGATGCCGCCGGCCTGCTCCGCGAAGCGGGCTTTGCCCTGCTCCTACGTTACCGGCAACCCATCGAAGTCACGGACCTAGCAGTCGCGGTTGGCATCGATGTTGCCTCAGCCGGCGGAGCGGTGAACGCCTTGGCCCAGGAAGGCTGGGTCGATCTCGACGAGCCAGGTCGGATCGTCGGGGCTGCCGGACTCTCCCTCGCGACCGGACCCCATCGTCTGTCCCTCGGCGATGCGGCGTTCCGGACCTGGTGCGCCTACGACTCGCTGGGAATCGCCGCCGCGCTCATTGCCGACGGGCGGGTTGAGACCAACTGCGGCCAGTGCCAGGCGCCCATCCGTCTCGCTTTCCGGGCCGGCAACCCGGAGCGGGACGGGCCGGACCGACTCTGGCTCGCCGAGGGCGGCGCCGATCTGCGGGGCTCGTTCTGCACGCCGACCGTTCTTCTCTGTGGCGAGGAGCATGGGAATGCCTGGGCCGACTCCCAGGGCGGTCGCGGTCGCCTCGTCGGCCTCGCCGAGGCCGCCCGTCTCGGAGCGGCGGACTGGGCCGGTTGCGCCGACGCAACGAAGCGCTTGTCGTGAGCAGCAACCTGCCGATCGCCTCTACGAAGCCCGATCTCGGCCGGCCGGAGGTGCTGGCCACCTTCTTCCAGGCTCTCGCCGATCCGACCAGGGTGCGCATCCTCGAGCTGCTCGCCGAGCGGCCGATGACCGTGTCCGACCTGGTGTCCGCGCTCGGACTCGCCCAGGGCCGAGTGTCCTCACACCTCAGTTGCCTGCGCTGGTGCGGCTACGTCCGGGCCGAGGTCGACGGCCGCTACAACCGCTACACCCTCGTCGACGATCGGATCCGGGAGATGCTCGCGACCGGCGAGTCGATCGTCCGCGCCAACGCCGACCGGCTCACCTCGTGCCTGGTCCTCGCGACCGAGGAGCGACCGTGACATACAACGTCGAACTGCTCTGGTTCGCGGATTGTGCGAACCACCCCAGCGCTCGCCGGATGCTCGAGGAGGTGATCGCCGAGGTCGCCCCGGGGACCGCGATCCACGACGTTGACGCCAGCGACCCTGTGGGATGCCAAAACCCATCCGTTATGCGGCGACGTACTCGTGGATCAGCCCGCCCAGCCGATCGCGCCGGCGGACCTGACGTGGCGACGCCCGCGCGGCCCGAAGAGGGAAGGGGCCCGATTCGGGCGGTGCGCGTTGTAGTGAGCCAAGTAGTCGCGTAGCACGCCCTCGAGCTGGCGGCGGCCGAAGACCAGGGTCCAGTCCAGGCACTCCCGCCGAAGCGTGCCCACCCAGCGCTCGGCGAACGCATTCGCTCGTGGAGCCTGCACCGGCGTCCTGACCACCCGCAGCCCCTCGGACTGGAACACCCGATCGAATGAGCCGGCGAACAGGACGTCCCGGTCGCGGATCAGGAACTTCCGATCGGACAGCGCGTCGCCGAGAGTCATCGCGAGGTTGCGCGCCTGCTGCGTCACCCACGCCGCGGTGGGGTGGGCGGTGACCCCGGCGAGGTGCACCCGGCGGGTGTCGAGCTCGATGAAGAAGAGCACGTAGAGGCGCCGGAAGGACACGGTGTCGACGGTGAGGAAGTCCGTCGCGAGGATGCTCGCCGCCTGCGTGCGCAGGAACGCCCGCCAGGAGAGGCCGAACCGGCGCCCCGCGGGATTGAGCCCGGCGCCGGCGAGGACCCGGCGGATCGTCGTTGCGGCGATCCGTATGCCGAGGCCGGCGAGCTCGCCCTGGATGCGCAGGTACCCCCAGCGCGGGTTCTCGCGCGCAAGGCGCAGGATCATAGCGACGACCTCAGGATCGATGCGCGGGCGACCCGGGCCCCGCCTCGGGTACGCCCAGCGCCGGGCCACGAGGCGGCGGTGCCAGCGAAGCAGGGTCTCGGGCCGCACGAGGAAGCCGGACCAGCGCCGCGGGAGCAGCCGCGACGTGGCCGCGAGGAAGACCCGGTCGGCGTCTGAGAGCTCGGGTCGGGTCACCTGCCGGCGCAGGATCGACAGCTCATGGCGCAGCACGACGATCTCGAGGTCCTTCGAACGATCCGATCGGAAGGCCAGGGTCACCAGCGTGAGGCGTCGGGTCAGGATGTACAACAGCGAGGTACCACGCCGGGAGAGCCTCCATTGGAGCTGATCGGATCGGCCGACACTGGTCGGGTGCAACATGCGTCGTCGCGCTGTGCCGCTTATGACCTGCCGTCGTGGCGCACCTGTTCGTCGGGCGCCTCACGACCGGATATTGGCACCCCACATCGGAACAGCCATGCATCCGGATTGCCCGGGCGTCGGAGGGCCGGCAGTCTCAAGAGTCTGACGAAGACCTCTTGAGCGACCTCCTCCGCGGCGCCCGAATCAAGCCCGAGGCGCCGGCCGTATTCCCACAATTGGCGAGCGCGGCGAACGTAAATCGTCTCGACCGCCTCGGCCCAGGTGTCTGCCATCTCTGGGACCCGGGTTTGCTCGCTTGTCATGCCGATATGACGTCGGGGCGGTCGGCTTCGTTTACGCCCCTGACACAAGCCATGCGGCGCGCCGGCGACCCCGATCTGGCCAGGTGATCACCAAGCGGCCGGTCAAGGGCCGGCCGTCGAGAGGTTCGTGATCTCGCGGCCGACGGAGGCCATGTTGGTGTGTCAACGCACGGCGCAGATACAAGTGCGCGACCGAGTGTGGGTAAGCCAGACGTTGCGGGGGCCTTGACCGCGCACTCCGTGGGTCAATGGAACCCCGGAATTCCCCGAAGACATTGCGATCATCGGAGTGTCCAATCGTCCCATCGGGCTGCTGGAAGGGCCGACGACCAGGCGTCCGCTCGATTGAGGAGGTAGTCATGGAATCCAGGCACCGTGTAGGTGAACTCGCCACGATCCGCCCGGTCGACAATGACACCCAGCTGAACGAGCGCATCGCAAGCCGCCTGAGGATCCTCGCCGGGCGACGCGCTGACCGATAGCTGGTCGACGGTAATTGGAGGTGGGCCCAATCTAGAAGCCGCTATCAGGAGGTCTCGCTGGCTCGGACTCAGTTGCCGCATCCGGAAGTCATAGATGTCGACTCGGATCCGAGTCCTGATTGCAGGTAACGTCTCTCCGAGTAGCTTCTGCGTTACCCGTTTTGCGCCCCTATTGTGGGCCGCGGCCCAAAGCTCGGCCCCGTACACCTGGATGAAATGCGGGTAGCCGGCCATCTCTGGCAAGACGAGCTCGACCACGCGTGCATCGAAAGCGATCTTGGACCCGCGCAGAGGGCCGATTAAGGCTTCGGTGCTGGCCGCGTCATCCAAGGTGTCGATCGCGAGCCCGCGGAACAGCCGTTCGGTCTGCGGCCGTGTGTGCCCCAGAACCTTGTCGAGTTCAGGTAGGCCCGACAGCACCAGAGCGATGGGCAAACGCGCGACCTGCAGTTGCGTAAAAGTCGACAGCAGCAAGGACAGGGTGAACTCACCCGATTCAGGATCGTCCTTGAGGAACTGCGCCTCATCAATCGCGTACAGGACGCCCGCTTTTCCGGCATCGATGCCGGTTTCAACGACCTCGACGATCGGTCTGGCGAGATCAACAGTCGCTTCGCCGAACTTAGGGTCAAGGCTCGCGGTCCAATCGCCGACGGAGAGATTCACGGATCGCAGGACGGCTCCGGCAACCTCGCCGATCCGCCGGCGGGTCGCGACGAGCGCCGACAGAGTCTCACGTTTCCTGACGCTCGAATTGGTTAGGAGGGCAATGAGCTCCGTCTCGTAATTGAAGCGCGCATCCAGATCAATCGGCAGTGTGACCCAGCTACGTTCCTCGGCCCCTTCCTGAAACCGCTTCAGGAGCACCGTCTTACCCATCCCCCTGCTGCCCGTAAGGCGGACGTCGGCAGGAATTTCCGGCGCCTCATCCAGTCGCGCCAGGAGGAACCCGATTTCAGTATCGCGGCCAGCAAGTACCAGTGGTGACGCGCCGGGCGTTGGCCTGAACGGGTTCCGGTCGGGAGGGTTCATCCCCCGCGGCTCAGTCATCAGCGCGCCCGACCAACTGGTCGATCTCATGGATCAAAGAGACCCGGGGCTCCCTCTGATTCAACGCGTCGTCAAACCGCCCCTTAAGCAGTCTCGTTGTAGCAGGCGGTAGGACCGTCTGGAGCTCGCGCGCGTACTCAGCAACCAGATCTTGTGTCTCGCGATCCACCACTGGGACTGGAAAGCTGGACATGGTCGTCGCGAAGAACTCGTGGTAGCCGCCTCTCTTCATTTTCGCGTGCTCACGGGCCCAGCGAACGCCATAAGCCGAGTTGATGGCGCCCAAAAGAAAATACGGACTGAAGGATTCATCAAGCACAGACAGCATCAGCGTGTCTGTTAGACCCAGTGCACCCGCGAGCTCCTCCGAGCTCGCAATCGCCGAGAATCGCGGACCAGTGGCCAGTTGAGGCGCAATAAGTCGGACCGTCGCGTCCATTACAGGACTACGGCGCGGTCGCTGGAGCCTCCACCACGGGTAACTGCCTCGAGAGACCTCCGCCCGGCTGAACAATTCTTCGCGATGTTCATTCAGGTATTGAGCAATATTGGGATACTCCGACAGGTCCCTCGAGCCGTCGAGATAGAGGAGCTGCCGGCCGGTGTTTCGTACGACAAAGGCCCCGATGTCCTCCCCTTCGAGGACCGGACGCAGGACCACCTCTTCTAAGTGACGCGCTTTCGCAAAGGCCGCAGAAACAACAAAGATTTCGTTTCGGCCGGCTTTCACTCCTTGTGTTAGTTGGGCGATGTCATCGAGGCGGACGGTCTCTGCGGTTGAGGCACGATGTGAGGGGCCATGACGCCAGGGTGCCTTCGACAATTGAACGTTTGACTCGACGAAGGCCGGAGGTCCGACCGTTAAGGTCGAGACGCCCTCCATAAGTGCCTGCGGTATCTCGCCAAATCCTTCCGTGGCGGGCGTTACGAACCGCGTCTGCGAACTAGGACCGCCGGCCTCCGCGATGACGATCGCCGCGTTGACACCAACATCACGCCCGAAGGGCTGATACGACCGAAAGTCGACTATCTCCGTGACGGCCATCCTCGTACTGAGCATCCCGCGAAGCTTTTCCGCGTAGAGGCTGTCGAGCCAATAGCGAGCGACGACGCATCCGAGCTGCCCGCCGGGCTTGATCAAGTCTGCGGCGCGTGCGAGGAAGTAGTAGAGAACGTCGTCGTGACCGGACGCCACCTCGGGATAGACGTCCCGAAGGACTGCCTGCTGGTATGGATGGAGCTGCAGATCGTAATAGGGAGGATTCATGACGACAACGTCGTACTTGCGGCTGAGCTCCGGGCCTCGAGTTTCGACGGGCGTCAACCATCCCCCTCGGTCAAACTCCGAAGGGATCTGGCGCGAAGCCGTATCGAATAGGGAATTGGCGATGCGGAAGTTAGCGGTCAGATCGGGCAGCAGGGTGGGCTGGTTCAGGGCGGCAAGAAGTAGATTGAGTTGAGCGATCTCGACGGCCTGAGCGTCGAGGTCGATGCCAAACAAGTTGTCATCGAGGATCCGCAGACGGAGGTTCAGTGCCCGGTCGTCCGTTTTCGGTCGCTCAAGTCGTGTCCAGTACTGCGTCAAGACTCTGAACGCTTCCACCAGAAACGATCCGGATCCGCAGGCAGGATCGATGATCCGAAGGACTCGGACTTCATCGGGTGATAACCGCTTGAGGAGCGACCCCAGGGACGCCTCGACGATGTATCGAACAATCCACTTTGGGGTGTAGTAGACCCCTCGAGCCTTGCGGATCGGCCTCGTGATGTCTGCGCTCGACTTCGACCTAGAGCGCGCGCCTGTGTCTCTGGTATCGACCTTGGCGAGGTGTCCTAGGTACTGTTCGTAGACGCCACCCAGGACGTCGGCATCAATTCCTCGGAAGTCGTACTGAACGAGCCCGTGTGCAGTCTCGTGCAGGCCCTCGACTGTGTCCCAGATGGGCTTGAACTCTGTTTCGAGATGGTCCAAGGGCTGATCGGCGAATAGCTGTGAGTCGTAGCGGCGTTCCCAGTCGCGGAAGATCGCTCGGAGTTGGTCCCAGAGGGTCCCCCGCTTGCGCGTGTGTTCCAACGTCCGGAGGAGCGGCCGCAGGTGCGGAGGCTCAATTTCACGGTCCTCAGCCGCACGGATGAAGATCAGGCGGTCGAGCAAGCGTTGCACCGCATGATCGATCACCACGGGATCGATGTCCGGGTTATACGCCGTGAAGACCTTGCGCAAATCGCTCCGGAAGACCACGAGGTCAGAGAAGAGCTGCTCGCCGACGGGCGTCTTGGTTCGCTTCTTCCCATACTTCTCGGCCTCGGCGTCAAGAAGCCCCGCTTCGATCGCGGGTTTCGAGAGCAGCCATAGGCGATCGAAATCGTCGACGAACTTTTCAGACTGGAATGTCAGAAACCGAGACAAGTCAGGGTCGGGCAGGGCCCATTCCGCGTTGTACAGCCGGAGCTCTCTGAAGTTCGTCAGAACAGCCCATGTGACGCCCCGGCTGTAGGAATAGTTGATGGCTTGCCGCGCGAATTGAGGGTTGGCCAATCCAGTGCCGAGCGACTTAGCTTCGACGAGTAGGCGGGTGACGGAGCCGATCCGGAACGCCCAATCCGCGCGACCGGACGCTGCCGGCTCCTCTGGCAGGACCTCGTCTCGGACGGTCCGGTTGTGGATGTCCCACCCGAGGGCCTCGAACAACGGCAAGATGAGGTCGTTGACCGTACGAGCCTCGTTGTACCGGCGTGCAACCCCATCAGCGGACTGGCCCGCGTATCGTTCGACGAGGGCTCCCACGCGGTCTCTGGCCTCGTCCCGGGTCACCTCCTGCCGTGCCATGAGTCGATAATACGCAAACGGCGTGCGCAGTTTCGGATGCGGGATCGCTGCCCTGCTCGGGTCCTGCCGAGGGCAGGGCAGCGAAGTGACTAGAACCAGATTGCGACCGCGCGCCCGTCGCCGGGAGGAAGGAGATCGGACACCGGTCGAGCCAGGCCAATCGCCATTCCATCGGCGGACCACGCCGTAGTAGCAGCGTCAAACAGATCGGATGCCGGATTCGCGATCGAGGAGTTCAGCCCGGCTTGTGACTCTGTCGGAGGCAGTGCCTGCTTCGGCGTTCGGTGCCGCCGTCAGGAAGCTGCGGCGCGAGCGCGGCCTGTCGCAGGAGGACTTCGCTGACCTCGTCGGGCTCCACCGCACCTACATCGGCGATGTCTAACGAGGGGAGCGCAACGTCGGCCTGGTCAACGTCGGTCGGATCACCTCGGCGCTCGGCTTGCCGGTGTCGGCGTTGATCGCGGAGGCCGAGGGGCACGACCCGAAAAAGGGCCACGTGATCGCGTCGGCGTAGGCTCGAATCCGCCGCGCTCCGCGCCCGGACGCTCGATCTCGGCTCGCCCGACCAGACGAGTCCGGGGCACGCGGGCCCCGGGAAGACGGGCGGCGTCCCGAGCTCACCGTGCACAATGCGTGTTGTGTCCGCTCTCGACGATCTCCAAAACCGCCTGAGAGCGTCGAACGCGGCGCCATTTCTGTTCGTGGGCTCAGGCGTATCACGACGGTACCTCAACCTCGACGGCTGGGGCGACCTGTTGAAGCGGATGGCCGACATCACCGGCCGGCCCTACGGGTACTACGCCTCAAAGGCGAACATGACGTTACCGCGCGTCGCGAGTGAAATCGCCGTTCCATTCCACGAGTTGTGGTGGACAGACCCCCGATTTGAGGACAGTCGCAACCGTTACAGCGATGCCGTCACCACGCAAGAAGGTCCGCTCAAGGTCGAGGTCGCTCGGTATATGCAGGGCGCCCTCGCCGCCCTACCGAAGGCTGGACCGAAAGTAGACGAGCTCGCGCTCCTTGCGCGGGCCGTCATCGACGGCGTCATCACGACCAACTATGACCCCCTCCTTGAAAGTGTCTTTCCCGATTTCGTGCCTTACGTCGGGCAGAACCAACTGCTGTTCAGTGACCCGAAAGGCGTCGGTGAGATCTACAAGATCCACGGGAGCATCACCCGTCCCGAGTCCATCGTCCTGACGGAGGGCGACTACTCGGAGTTCAACGCTCGGAACCCTTACCTCGCGGCGAAGCTCCTGACGATCTTCGTAGAGCACCCGGTCGTATTCCTCGGCTACAGGCTGAGCGACCCCAACGTGACCGACATCCTCGTGTCAATCGCCCGCGTGCTGACGACCGAGAACCTCAGTCGACTGCAAGACCGCCTCGTCTTTGTGAAGTGGGACCCGGACCAAGGGGAGCCCACACTCGTGTCGAGCCAGATTGCCGTCTCCGGTTTCACCATCCCGGTCCTGATGCTAACGGCCTCGTCGTTCGCGGGACTGTTTGAAGTTCTGGCTAGCCTCCCACGTCGTTTTCCGGCCCGCCTCCTTCGGCGCCTCAAGGAACATGTCTACCAGCTCGTTCTATTCGGAGACCCAAGCAACCTGATGGCCGTGGTGGACATCGACGACGACACGAGGGCGGACCAAATCGATGTTGTATTTGGCGTCGGCGTCCAGCGTCGCCTCGGTGAACATGGCTATGTGGGCCTCACCCGTACGGATCTCCTCGAAGACGTCCTTCGCCCCAACAGTTACGACGCCCGGCTCATTGCGGATGACGTCCTCCCTCGGGTGCTAAGGCAGCCCGGACACACTCCGGTGTTCCGCTACTTGCGCGACGTGGGTCTGCTTGCCGACGACGGGACCCTGCGGCCCGACGCCAACGTCGACGCTCGTGTCCGAGAGCGGGTGGGTCGCCGACCTAAACCCTTGAATGGCTGGTCTGCTCGCCGCGCGCAGACGTTGATCGGCAACGCAGGGGGCGACTTCGAGACGCTGACGGACCAGGTCCCGCTGAAAGATGTCCTCCTTGCAGTGCTTGGTTTTCCCGATGACCGCCTCAATCTAGAGGCCCTTCGGGTGTATCTCGAGGCGAATACACCGGCTTTCGCACCGGGAGTACCAACGACGGCCTGGGCAAAGGCGGTATGTCTGTACGACTATCGAATGTATGCGGTGGTTCACGGGGGTGCAGCAAATGTCATTCGAGACCGCGCTAGAAGACGAGGCGGCGCTCGCACCGCTGCCGTTCGGCCGTGACCGGTACGTTCCGGCAATCCTGACGCGCCAGGGGGAGCGCCTTGCAATTCGCTCTCTTTCCGAGTCTACGCGCGCGGCCATGACGCCTCTGTTCGTGGTCCATCCCATCGACAACAGGCCGGGGACGGATGAACCGGTCCGCACCGTCACAACGCACCTGTCGAAACTCGCTCGTCAGTTGTCCGGCGACTGGGGTCGATCCCCGGCATTTGTCGACCTTCGATTTTTAGACACGTCGGCCCCGCTGGAGGACGGGCTACATCCGCTGGTCTCGTTTGTGATGCAGTGTCGTGAACGCGGCCTTCCACTGGCTCCGGCGATCTCTGGCGTGCATTCGCCCTCCTACCGGGAGGCAGCGGTCGAGGCTTCCAAGGCCGCGCACACATCCCTCGCCTTGCGCCTCTCATCGGACGAGTGGGCAAACATCGGAACACCGCTTGGAGATGGGTATGTGCAGGGCCTCGTGACTGAAACCGGAAGGGATCCCCAGGAGTTACATCTGATCCTCGATGTGGAAGAGGTTCCGAGTTCCGCGATGGTTGCCGCGGCCATTCGAGGGGTCTTGCGGGGCCTCCCCTTCTCGAACCAGTGGGCATCCGTCACCGTCCTTGGCACGGCGATGCCGGCAGGGACTCAAGAGGTCGGTCGCGACGGGGAGAAGCACCTGTCGCGGCGCGAGTGGGACTTGTGGCGCGCTCTGACAGACACTGACTACCGACGGCCGAGCTTCGGTGACTACGGTGTCCAGAACCCCGACCCAATCAGCAACTTCGACCCTCGCTTCATGGACTCATCCGCCCAGCTGCGATACACCACGCCGAACACCTGGTTCGTCGTGCGAGGCCGTGGTATGAAGGCCGTCGATGGGGGAGCGGATCAGATAAGGGGCCTCGCCGAGAGAATCGTGTCGAACCCTGAGATCTACAGCGGTCGCGACTTCTCGTGGGGTGACTGGTGGTTGTGGGAGGTCGTGAACAACGGTGCCGCGCCGGGACGTCAGGGAGTTTGGCGGAAAGTCACGACGAACCATCACCTGACGTACGTGGTCGATCAACTCGCCAACCTTCTCGGGTCTTGAGCCGGGTTCGCACGCGTTCCTGAAGCCTCCGGCGAGAGATGTGCTCCGGCACCGACCCAGCGAGCGCCTCCCAGAGCACACGCCGCGGTGCGCGCTTAAGGCCGTCCGCCAGTCCAAGAACGTCGAGTTCAGCAAGGACCTCGACGCGCCACAGGAGACGCACCAAGGACCGCGGGTCGACATCGCGATTGAGCCTCGACGGACGGACAATGACCAGCCGGCAGTTCTGCCCCGTTTCTCGGATCCGCATCACGCCCCACCACGTCGGGATCATTGGGAGTGCCGGCCCGATGTGCCTCTCGTCGGCAACGAGCCACACGCGGTCAAACACTCGAGAGTAGACCTCCTGCTGGTGCGGAAGCCTCGAAAGCGTGTCCTGTCGGGTCTTGATCTCCCACCCTACAAGCAGCCCGTTCACGGCGGCGATGTCGACGCGCGCTTCGGCTTGGCAGAGGCCAAGCTCGTGAACGATTAGCGTTTCGCCGGGGTGCGCGTCGAGGGCGACAAGGCGCGCCTCGACCGCCGCGCGGACCGTTGCTTCGTGCACCGAGGCATTGTGCCTTGTCAGTGCGAGGCGCACGTAGACCAAGTGGACATCCAACCCAGGACCTTCATTGGAGTCCTCCGCACAAAGACGCTACGTAAGGTCAGATTGTGCCGGACCTGTCTGTGGCCACTGAGCCGCGTCGTCCCGGTGCGGCCGCCGAGGCCGCGCATGCCCCGACGGCAAGTCCGCGTATCGCGAACGACACTGTCGCTCTCCTTATGAGGCCAGCGTCCGTGATGCCGGGCCCGCGGTCAAGAGGTAGCCGGTTGAACGGTCACTCAGGCTCGGCCCGCAGCCGCGCGAACAGGCTCGATGCCACCGCTCCTCCATCGGCCACTTGACCGACGTCGGGAGCGGGTTCCCGGCCGGGCCACGGCCGTCGCGCCAAGCCTCGAACGCCCGTTGGAACGTGTCCGCGGCGAGATCCTCCGCGTCGTCGGGCCGCCGAAGCAGGAGCGTCACGTACCGAACGACGCCCCGCTCGTGGCGCCGGTAGACGTCTTCGAACGACGACGCGCGTCCGGGATCGGGGACTTGTGGCGCGATCACAGTGATAATGACACGCGACCGCGTCGTTTTGTCCCGCTCGACCTAGCGAGGGGACTGGGTCCTCCTCCGAGGGCCGGAAGAAGACCGACCGTCCACTGCCGACGCGATCGCGGAGCATCAGCCGTGGCTGGTCCGGTGCCTCGCCCTCGTCTGCGACCCAACCGAGGGCCAAGGACCTGGCTCAGATCGCTGCCTCGCCCGTGCCGTCGAGCGATGGCCGTTCGTGCCTGCAAGACTCGCCCGGTGGCTACCCGTTGTTGGCGTCCGCCTGGCGATCGACGAGCGCCGTCGCCGGCGTCCCTGGGGCTTGCGTTCGAGGACGGGAAGTGACCGACGACCTGGACCAGCCACTCCGGACGCGGCTTCTGCGGTTGCGCAACCGCCGACGGACCTCCCCGGAGCAACTCCGGCCAGTCGCCCAAGACTCGGTGCGACCACGACTTCGGGCGCGAGTGTCGGGAGCCTCATTCAGCTCGATCGTTGCCCTCATGCTCGTCGTCACCGCCGTGCTTGCTGTTCGAAGCCCGGCCGAGTCGCCGAGTGCGGGCGCGATGGGATCCGCCGCCCCTTTGGCGTTCTTCCCTCATTCTGCCAACGGCACGGCTCCCTCGTGTCAAGGGACAGCGCGATCTGCCCGTAGGCGGTCGTCGGCTCTGCCCGCGAGCGGCCACTGAAGCTGCCCAACTGCGGCCACTGAATCTGCCCGGCTTCCACCGCAGATAACCCCAAGCGGTATCGTCACGGCGATGCGAGCGTTGGCCACGAACGAACGCGCCGAGGACGTGCGGCATGGTGCGGCCTGACGCGGAGTCGACCGGTCGTCCCGCCCTGACCCGTTCGGACGCCTGGCTTCTGGCGGCCCTGACGGAGGGATCTCACGACGGTCGACCGGTGACCCTGCCCCAGTCGTCGACAACGCGGACTGGACCAATCGAGCCATCCCGACGTTCGACGAGATCAGCTTCGGCTTCCCGCGTCTGATCGCGCACGGCCTGATGACGGTCGACGGGCTCAGGTTCCGGGCGCCGCCGCAGGCGATCGCGCTCCGGAAGTCGGTCAAGGCCGGGACACTGGGAGGCGTCCTGATGGAGATTGCGGAGAACGTTGGGGCGAGGCCGTATCCCGAGCCCGAGGTCGAGGACCGCTCGCTCGGTCGACTCCCAGGCTTGAGACCGGCCGATCTTGATGCCGCCGTTCGCAAGCACTCGGCGTCGATTGAACCCTGGATCCGTGTGATCGCGGGCACGATCAGAGCCGCCGAGCTGTTGTCACGACCCCTCGTGGCTGCCAAACGAAGCGTGAGGCGGATCAGGGCACGTCGCCGGTCTTGACTTGCCCGTCAGCAGCCGGCGCGTGGAGCGCGGTCACGCCGCGACCGTCCAGAGCCTCGGTCAGTCGATGTGAGCGACCCTCGGTGACGATGACATGGGCGGCGTGGAGGAGGCGGTCGACGGCCGCCGGTGGCGAGGGCCTTCGGAAAGATCGAGTCGAAGCGACCGGATGCAGGTTGCTCGTGAGGATCAGCGAACGCTTCTCGTACGCGGCATCGACGAGGCGATAGAGCGCCTCGGCCTCGTCAGCGTCGGCCGGCAGGAGGCCGATATCGTCCACGACCACAAGGTCCGAACGAACGATCCCCTCGACGACCTTGCCGGTCGAGGCCTCGATCGGCGTCGCGGTCAGTGACTCGGGGTTGAACCAGCTGACCCGCGGGTCGCGATCGATCGCGGCATGGCCGACCGCCTCGGCGACGATGCTTCTATGTCTGTCAAGCCATCAGCGTCGACCGCTCGAGGAGCCGGAACAACCCGCGCGCTGCGAACCGCTTGAGGCAGCGCTTGATCTCGCGAGCGGTCCTGCCCTCGGCCCGGCGCCGCTCGGCATAGGCGCGCGTCTCGGGATGATGCTGGAGTCGTGAAAGGACGATGGTGTGGAGCGCTCGGTTGAGCTGCCGATCGCCCGACCGGTTCAGCCGATGGCGGATCGTCTGCCCTGACGACGCCGGGATCGGCGAAACGCCGGCGAGGCTGGCAAAGGCGGCCTCGCTCCGGATGCGCCCCTAGTGCGACCAGGCGTTGAGCAGGCGTGCCGCACTCACCACGCCGACACCGGGCTCGGCGAGCAGCTCGGGCGCGACGCGGGTGACGATGAGTTCGAGCGCCGACTCGAGGTCGCCGGCCTCGGCCTCGCAGGCGAGCGCCCGGCGGGCCGTCGAGCGCAGGGCGGCAATCGTCGAGCGGTGCTCGATCGATTGGCTCGGGCCCGTCCGCAGGCGCGCACAGCGCTCGAGGAGATCGTCGGTCGAGAGTTTCCGCAGCTGGTTGCGGATCCCTTCCGGGGCGTTGACCACGAGCGCGTGGAGATGGGTGATCGCCCGGGTCCGGCTGAGGATGGCGCCCTCGCGGGTACAGACGAGAACCCGGATCGCCTCACGATCGCCGCGCCGTCGGGGCTGGGCCAGGTGCTCCCGGCTAAGCGCCTCGCGAGCTGCACGGACGGCGTCGAGCTCGTCGGACTTGGCGCCGTTCCGGCGGGCCGGTCGGGCCGGGCGGTCGATCTCGACGACCCACTCGCCCTGCTCGAGCAGATACGTCGTGAGGCCCGAGCCATAGCTGCCGGAACCCTCGATCGCCCAGACCCGGCGCCCGGGAGCGTGCTCTCGAGCGAAGGCCAGCACGCGCTTGGCCCCGAACGCGTCGGTCGGGATCGTCACATCGGCGACGAGGCCGCCGGTCGGCGTCACCACCGCCGCGGTATGGGTGTGCTTGTGGGTGTCGACCCCGATAACGGCGTCGACCTGGTCTGCGAGCATCGCCATGGTTGCCCTCCGCTTCGGATGGTGGCCAACGATCGGCGCCGGGCTGGGCTGGACCACCGAGCAGGCAGGACTGTGATGGGTCACGCCCTTGACGGGCGGACAGGCTTCTGATCAGGCCATTGCCGCGGCGTCCCAGGCCGGCGCCGACAGCGAGCGGGCAGACATATCTTCGCGAAGAGCACGCCCGAGGGAGATCGGGCGGCCAATGACTCTTTCGGGTCATGCCCGCGATCACCCGGCGGCCAATGAGACTTTCGGGTCATCCCCGCCGCTGCCGGCTCCAGTCTGGGCTCCCGGCCCGGCTGTGGACCGGACTTTCAGTCTCACAGTGGCTCTTGCCGGTCCCGGCGGTCCGATGAGGACGAAGTTCTCGGCCCGACCGATCCAGTCGAGGGTCCGGAGGGCCCACTGGGCGTCCCCCGGTATCGCCGAGGCCTTGGGGTCCCAGGCGTCGAACGTCTTGCCCGACGGAAGGCGAGCCGCCTTGCGGTGCATTTCCCGGGTGGAGTGGTCGCGATCGGCCGCCTCCTCGGCGAAGAGGA
>JACCVQ010000133.1 GCA_013698095.1 Chloroflexota bacterium | reverse complement strand
GCGCAGTACCGGTGCGCTCGCCCCGCTCTTCGTCCCGGACCGGTGGGCAACCTGTCCGGCGCGCGACCTTAGACCCCCCAGGTCTCAGGCCGCGCGACGCTCCTCGTCGAGGGCGGTGATCGTCCAGCGACGCGAGCGATGCTGATAGGTGAGGGCGAGCCGGGCTCGTGGCGTCTCGACCTCGAACAGGGTCCGCGGTCCGGTGATGACCGGGTAGGCCGCGGCTTCCTCGCGGACGGCGTTCAGGCGGGTCACGAGCAGCCGCTCGTCTCCCCAGGTGATCTCTCGGGGGCTGCCGTCGAACCAACCGGTCCGGACGTGGACCTCCACCGGCTCGACTCTGATCATTGCCATTCCGGGCTCCTTCCGGCGGGATCGCCTGGGTCGCGTCCGATCGTCGGGGCACATCAACGACTGAACACTTGTTCTGTTCTGACGTGATCCTGCATCGAACACATGTTCGATGTCAAGCATCCTTTGAAGCGATCCTGCGTGTCGGTCGTGACATCTAGGCTGTCACGGCGGCGCGAAACGCCCGGTGTGAGTCACCGGCCGTCGTCGTGCAGCGATCCACGCTCCATGTCGGCGCTCCCTCTCGCGTCCCGCACGGGACGCTGCACCTCTGATGGGAGGCGCCTCAGTCGATTGGTTCGATCTCGTCGATTTCGTCATCACCGCGGTCGGCGCCTGGATCGGGCTGGGGATCCGCGGCATCGAGCGCGCGCGGATCGACCGGTGTCATGGGATCGCGCTCGAAGGGGGCCGGCAGCCGGGCGCCGACGAGGCGCGCTCGGGTGATCGCCCGCTCGCCGAACCGGTGTCGGACGGCATCGGCTGCCTCCGTCACCTTCCGCCGGCGCGGGTCCTCGGCCGCGAACAGCGAAAGCTGCTCGCGTTCACCCAGCCCACTTGCCGTCACGCCGAGAAGCCGGATCTGGAGGCCGCGCACCTCGGGCCGGGCGAGGTCCAGGGCGGTCCGGTAGATCGGCTCGGTCATGTCCGTGGCGTCGGGCAGGGTCCGTTGCCGGGTGATCGTCCTGAACGTCGTGTCGCGGATCTTGACCGTGATCGTGGTCGCCTTGGTGCCACTGTCACGCAGCCGGCCGGCCACCCCTTCGCTCATCGCCAGCAGGGTCCGCTCGATCTGCTCGCGGTCGGAGGTGTCCACGTCGAAGGTGTGCTCATGCCCGATCGACTTTGCCGCGTCGCGATCGCTGACCGGGTCGTCATCCAGACCGCGAGCCCGCTGGGCGAGCGACGCCCCGTGCTTGCCGAAGCGGCGGATCAGGAGGTCGTCGGGCAGGGCGGCGAGATCGCCGATCGTGCGCACCCCGTACTCGCGCAGGGCGGTGGCCGACTTCTCGCCGACGCCCCACAGCCGGCGGATCTCGAGCGGAGCAAGAAAGGTCGCCTCGTCGCCCGGCTGGACGACAACCAGGCCGTCAGGCTTGCGCAGGTCCGACGCGATTTTTGCCACCAGCTTCGTCGTCGCGACTCCGACCGAGATCGTCAGGTCGACGGACGACTTGACCTCCTCCTTGATCCGGCGCCCGATGTCTTCTCCGCTGCCGAACAGGATCCGCGAGCCGGTGACGTCCAGGAAGGCCTCGTCGATCGAGATCGGCTCGACGGCGGGCGTGAACCGCCGCAGGACGGCCAGCACGTCCTTGCTGGCGGCCAGGTACTTCGCGCCGTCGACCGGCAGGAAGATCCCGTGCGGACAGCGTCGTCCGGCCTCGCGCAGCGGCATTGCGGAGCGGACACCGAACGCCCGTGCTTCGTAGCTGGCGGTGCTGACCACGCCGCGATCGTTCGGTCCGCCGCCACCGACGATCACGGGTTTGCCGCGGAGCTCGGGCCGGTCGCGCTGCTCGACCGCCGCAAAGAACGCGTCGAGATCGACATGGAGGATCGTCCGGCTCCAGACCGGGGCGGGCGGCGTCGTCACCCGTCGATCATCGCACCGATGTCGAGCATTTCGACCGGATGTTCACATTTCGAGGCGGAGCGGGGCGGAGCCGCTCGGCCGATCGGCAACTTGGCCAAACAGTCACGGAGGGACTGTTCGGCGAGATCGGAAGCCGGAACCCCGCCCAAATCGGCTCGAGTCAGCTGCGGGGCGCTACTGATCTACCGCGGGTACCTGCGGCGGGGCATGGAATGACGCCCAAAAGTCCGTGGGTGCATATCTGGCCAAGTTCGGGCTCCGCCCGCCCAGCCCCCGGAACCTACCCCTTGGGCTCGACGACGATCGTGACCTCGGGCGACATCCCCGAGAAGACCTTGATCGCGACCTTGTAGGTCCCGAGCGACTTCAGCGGCTCGTCGAGATCGATCTTGTGGCGGTCGACCGTGATCCCGCGCCGGCCGAGAGCATCGGCGATGTCCTTCGAGGTGATCGAGCCGTAGAGCTTGCCGCCCTCGCCGACCTTGACGCCCATCGTGAGCGTGGTCGAGGCGATCCGGGTGGCAGCAACGTCGGCGTCGGCGCGCTCGCGCACGCGCTTGTCCTCGCGGCTCGCGATGTCGTGCTGCCAGGCGCGATAAGCACCGCCGGCCGCGGGCACCGCGACGCCGTTCGGGATCAGGAAGTTGGTGGCGTAGCCGTCAGCCACCTGCTTCATCTCGCCGCTCTTGCCGAGCTTTTCGACGTCCTTGGTCAAGATGACCTTCACGCGGTTCGTTCCTCCTTGCTGATCCACTGGCGGACCCGCGGGCCGACGCCCGAGTTCTGGAATGCTGCGCCGGCCTGGCCGAGCAGATCCGGGATCCGGCGGATCGTCTTGCGAACCGGGCCCGGCGTCAACCGCCGGATCCGGGCGAGGTCCTCGTTGAAAGCGGTGCGATCGATCTCGAGCTCGACGAGCTTTTCGTCGATCAGATCCTGAGGGACGCCGTCGAGGAACAAGTCGAGGGCGAGGACGACGATGACGAGGTCATCGAGGCCGCCCAGGAGCGGGATGTCGTCGGGGACCAGATCGCGGCCGACGAGCATGTAGCCGGCCGCCCCGGCGAGCATCGCCTTGCGCGACGCCGGCGTCCGCTCGTCGAGGATCAGGGCCAGCATCAGTCGCGCGTACAGCGGCGCCCGGCTGGCCAGCGGCATGAACGCCATCAGCCCGAGCGCCCGGCCGAGCGTGCTCGACCGTCGACTCCTGTCCTTGCCCTTCGATTCGCGCGCCATGCGATCCCTTCTTGCCACCGACGCGGACGCGCACGCGCACTGCCGAGCCATCGGGGACCGGGAGTCTATCAGCCTCGGCCGCATCGGCCGCCCCGCTCGCCTTGACATCGAACGTCCGTTCGGTATCATGCATCGACAAGGAGGCGCAGGTGACCAAGCACGATGCCGACCGCAAGGTCCGGATCCTCGATTTCATCGCAGCGACCCTGCGCTCGCGGGGCTTCCCGCCGTCCGTCCGCGAGATCGCGAAGGCGGTCGGGCTGGCTTCGACGTCTGCCGTTCACCACCACCTTCAGATCCTGGAGCGGGACGGCTATCTCGAGCGCGGTGCCGCACAGTCGCGGGCAATCCGCCTGACGCCGTTCGCAGCGATGCGTCTCGGCCTGGCCGCGGAGCTCGTGCCGCAGTCGGTGACCATGGAAGCCCACGTTTTGCCGGTGATCGGCGAGATCGCCGCCGGCGGTCCGATCGAGGCCTACGCCGACGCATCGGAAACCATCGGCGTCCCGGACATGCTCGCTCCCTCGGGCGACGCGTACGTCCTCAAGGTCCGCGGCGATTCGATGATCGAGGCGCACATCGCGGATGGGGACTTCGTGCTGATCCGGCCGCAGAACACGGCCCGCAATGGCGACATCGTCGTCGCCCAGGTCGAGGAGAACGCGGTCACGCTCAAGCGTTTCTTCAAGGAGAAGGACCGCGTCCGCCTGCAACCGGCCAACCCCGCCTATCCGCCGATGTTCTACGACGACGTCCGGATCCAGGGGAAGCTGATCGGCGTCATCCGCCGCCTCGACTGATCGGGACGGCCTCATGCGGCCCCATCGCGGCGTTGCCTCCTGCG
Organism: Chloroflexota bacterium; assembly: GCA_013698095.1. Classification (GTDB taxonomy): domain Bacteria; phylum Chloroflexota; class Limnocylindria; order Limnocylindrales; family CSP1-4; genus CF-46. The sequence continues at coordinate 65,302 of JACCVQ010000133.1, read as the reverse complement.
CGCGCTCACTCAGGCACTGCGGTGCCCTCGATCGCGTGCTCGTCGGCGCCTTGCGCTGACGCCACCTGAGGTCGCCCTGTTTCCCACAGTCCGTCCACACGAAACCACGCTCCCGGCGACTTCGTGGATGGGTTTGGGGGATAACTCCCTAGAGGGCACTCGGGGCTGGCCGTGACACTGGAGGTGACACAGCCAGCCATTACTTTTCGAGGTGCCCGTGATCGATCGTCTGCCGCCCCAGAGTCTCGAGGCCGAGCAATCGGTGCTTGGCGCCATCCTCATCGACCGTGACGCGGTCGTCGAGGTTGCCGAGTTCCTGCGGCCGACAGACTTCTATCGCCAGGCGAACGGCAAGATCTTCGAAGCGGTCCTCGAGCTGTTCGAGAAGCGCGAGCCGATCGACATCGTCACCGTCGCGGAGGCGCTCGAGCGGGCGGGTGAGCTCGACGCGATCGGCGGTCGGTCATACCTGTCGAGCCTCTCGAACTCCACGCCCACCGCGGTGCACGCGGTCCAGTACGCACGAATTGTCGAGCGCAAGGCGGTCCTTCGCGGCCTGATCGGAGCAGCCGGCCGGATCGCGGGGATCGGCTACGAGGACCCGGCCGAGATCCAGGAGGCCATCGATCGCGCGGAGGCGGAGCTCTTTGCCGTCAGCCAGAAGCGGATCGATGTCGGCTTCTCGAAGCTGGACTCGCTGCTTCACTCGGCATACGACCGGCTCGACTACCTCCATGCCCACCGCGGCGAGATCAGCGGCGTCCGATCGGGCTTCACGGACCTCGATGCGCTCACGGCGGGCCTCCAGAAGAGCGACCTGATCGTGCTCGCCGCCCGGCCGAGCGTCGGCAAGACGAGCTTCGCGCTGAACATCGCCGAGCACGCCGCCGTTCGCGAGAAGAAGAGCGTCGGCATCTTCAGTCTGGAGATGAGCAAGGAGCAGCTCGTCCTGCGGCTGCTTTCGAGCGTCGCCAACATCGACAGCCAGCGCCTCCGGACCGGCTTTCTCGAGGAAATGGACTTCGCCCGGATCGCACCCGCCATGAACTCCCTGTCCGAGGCGCCGGTCTATATCGACGACACGCCGAACATCAGCACGATGGAGCTCCGCACGAAGGCCCGCCGCCTTCAGGCCGAGGCCGGCCTCGACCTCGTCATCGTCGACTATCTCCAGCTGATGCAGTCGAGCACGACCACGCGCGACGCCAACCGCGTCCAGGAGGTGTCGGAGATCTCACGCGGCCTCAAGGCGCTCGCCCGCGAGCTGAGCGTCCCCGTCATCGCGCTTTCCCAGCTCAGCCGCCAGCCGGAGATGCGCGAGTCGAAGGAGCCGCGGTTGTCGGACCTTCGCGAATCGGGCGCCATCGAGCAGGACGCCGATCTCGTCTGCTTCCTCTGGCGCGAGAAGGAACGCGGCGCCGACGACCAGGATCAGGACGGCGAGGTGATCAACCTGAAGCTCGCCAAGCACCGCAACGGCCCAACCGGCGAGATCCAGCTCTGGTTCAAGAAGAAGCAGACCCGCTTCGTCAGTTACGCCGGCGAACGCTACGCCGAAGCCGGGTAAGGATCGCACTCAACGAGCGACGAATGCAATCGGCCCTAACCCTCGTATTCGAAGCCGATTTTCACGTCGACGCGGTACTCGACGATCTCGCCGTCGCGGACCTCGGCGGTCGAGCGAACAACCTCGATGGTCTGGATGTTGCGGACCGTCTTCGACGCGGTCTCGACCGCCCGGCGGGCGGCGTCGCTCCATGAGGTCGGGCTCCGGCCGACCATCTCGCGGATGATGATGACGCCCATGCGATCGATCTCCTCCTGCGTGCTCAGGTCACGAGTCTAGCCCTGGAATCGATGAGGCCGACCCCGATCGGGCCGGCCTCCACTGGCCGTGACGGGCGCGCAGTGCGCGAATGGCTCAAGCCGTGACGGTCACCGGTTGGGTCGCAGCCTTGACCTTGTCGAAGCACGTGCTGCAGTAGACGGGCCGGTCGTTGCGCGGAGCGAACGGGACCATCGCCTGACCGGCGCAACTGCCGCAGATCGCAGCATGGAACTCGCGCGGGGCACCGACGGTCCGGGCGCGCTTGGCGACAGCCCGACAGGCCGGGCATCGCTGGGGGTCGTTGAGCAGGCCCTTGCTCGCAAAGAACGTCTGCTCGCCGCTGGAAAACGTGAATTCACCTGCGCAGTCGCGGCAGGTGAGAGTCCGGTCCTGGAACACGCTTGCCCGTTCCTCCTGTAGAACGCGGTCGCCCCGGCAACGGTCGCGGCCCCCCGCTCGATTTCGGGTCGGTCCAAATGGGCTGACAGCTCGGTACGCCCAAGTGGATCGAGCCGAGATCGGACCCGGACTCATGAACGGACAGTAGCGGTGGTGTCAAGCGGCAAATCAGCTCGGACCGCTTCGGACAGCGCCCGCCGGACAACGACGATCGCAGGATCGGGTCCATGCCGAAGCTTCGTCACGGGAACTCGATCGCCGGTACCGGCGTCAGGAGCGCCATGCCGAAGTTGTCGTTTGCCCTGCCCATCTCGCGGCCTGTCGCTCTCGTCGTCCTCACGATCGTCGCCGCCGCGTGCGGCGGCGTGACGGCCTCGCCGACCCCCAGCAGCCCCCCCGGATCAAGCGGTTCGAGCGGTTCGCCGCCCACCTCCGGCCCGAGCGTCCCACCGGGCGCCAGCGTCGGCGAGATCGACCACAAGACCGGATCAACAGACGTGATCCTCCGGCTCGAAGAGGGCGGCGGGTTCGTCCCGATCGAGTTCAACGCGAGCCAGGCACCCGATTTCACCCTCTTCGGCGACGGCGTGATCGTGTTCAAACGAATCGTGGCGACGTTCCCCGAGCCGGATGCGGGCGGCGTCGTCCACTCGGCCCCGTGGCGCACCGCCAAGCTCGCCGAGGACCAGATCCAGGAGCTCCTCGACTTTGCCCTGGGCGCCGGTGGCCTCGGTGGCGCGCGGGACAAGTACCTCGACGACACGACCATGGACGCGCCGACCTCCTACTTCACCGTTCGCGCCGGGGGCCTCGACAAGACCGTCGAGGTCGCCGCCCTGTTCGAGATCCCGCAGCCTGGTCCCGACCAGGTCGCCCGAGCGGCGTTCTTCAAACTTTCCCAGCGCCTGAAGGACTTCGACCGCGGCGGCACGATCGACTCCGATGTCTACGTCCCCGAGCGATACCGCGGCATGATCTTGGAGCGTGAGCCGGCTCCCGAGCTCAAGCCGATCGCCTGGCCGTGGCCGGCCATCGCGGTGACAGACTTCAAGAAGGGTCCCGGAGATGGCACCGGCGGTTCGGCGTTTCCGCACCGAGAGATGACCGCAAACGAGATCGCAGCCTTGAAGCTGACCGATGTCGCGGGCGGCCTCCAGGGGCCAGTCCTCAAGGGCCCGGACGGCAAGCTCTCCACGTTCATCCTCCGGCCGCTCCTGGTCGACGAGACGGAGTAGGCGAGCCGCAGGCGGCGCCGCGGCAACGAGCCAATGGACTCGCAGCTAAGCGGCCGGTGAGTCTCGACCGGCACCATGCGCTGCATGCCCGATCAGCCCGTCCGCGTCGTTGACACGGCCCGAACCGCATCCGTATCGTTCGCGCCGCTCGATCCGGTCACGCTCGGCTCACGAGGGAAGGCACCCACGCGTGCGCCAATCGCGGTCGGCCCGGGCCGCGCGGCGATCGCGGCATCCGACCGCGACCGTGCCGACCCTGGGGGCGGCGTGTCCTATCCCATTCAACCGGGCAAGATCGCGGCGCCGGGGCTGCGCGACGAGACGCTCGCGCGGACACGCCTCCTCGCCTGGCTCGACGTTAAGATCCACAGCCGGGTCATCTTCGTCATCGCCGACGCCGGCTACGGCAAGACCACGCTCCTGGCCGACTTCTCACGGCGGACCCGCCTGCGCACGATCTGGTATCGGCTCGACGAGGAGGACCGGGACTGGATCGGGTTCCTGTCCCATCTGATCGCAGCCGGCCGCGAGTTCGAGCCGGATTTCGCGCCGCGGACGGCCTCGATTCTCCGCTCGCTCGAACCTGGAGGACCCACCCGCGAGGACGCCATCGAGACATTCCTCGAGGAGCTGCCGTCGATCACCGGCGATGGGGCGGCCCTGATCCTCGACGACTTCCACCTGGCCGACGAGGTAGCCGACATCCGCCAGATCGCCCGCGAGATCGTGGCCAAGGGGCCGGAGCGCCTGTCGATCGTGTTCGCCAGCCGGCGCGTTCCGTCAGTGCCGGTCGCGAAGCTGCGCTCGCTCGGGGAGCTCGCCGAGATCGGTATCGCGGACCTCCGGTTCTCGGATATCGAGATGGAGCAGCTCTTCCGCGAGACGTACGGGCGGCCGCTCGAGCCAGACGTGCTCGTCGAGCTCGCCAAGCGGACGGAAGGCTGGGCGGCGTCGCTGACCCTGGTCCAGGCCGCGTTGCGCGAGCGGACGCCGGCGGAGACGCGGGCGTTCGTGCGTGGCCTGTCGGGCGCTCGCGACGAGCTCCACGACTACCTCGCGGAGGAAGTCGTGGGCGATCTGCCGACCATCCAACAACAGTTCCTCATGCGGACCTCGATCCTCCAGCGAGTGACGCCGGAGCTCGCCCAGGTTGCGTCGGGCTTGTCCGCGGTCGAGGTCCAGTCGATGATCGGCGATGCCGAGCGCCTCGGCATGCTCGGTCGTCGGGCCAACCGGCGGGCCTCCGAACAGCGCTACCACCCGCTCGTCCGCGAGTTCCTCGAGGAGCGGCTGACGCGCGACGTGGGCGGAACCGGCGTCGATGCGCTTCACGTCGCCGTGGCTGCCTGGGCTGAGAGCTCCGACTGGCGAACTGCCGCCCATCACTACGCGTCGGCGACCCGCTGGCTCGACCTGCTGCGCGTCCTGGAGCTGCACCTCGAACGGATCGTCGCGTCGGGTGCCTTCTCAGCAGCCGCGGACTTCGTCCGCATGTTTCCTGAGGCGCCGCGATCGGCAGCGATCGAAGTCATCGCGTCGCGCCAGGCCAGCGTCGAGGGCGACATCGCTCGCGTCGTCGAGCACGCGTTAAGAGCGACTGAGATAGACCCCGGAAACGACGCCGCAAAGGCGAACCTGATCACGGGCCTCCTAACTTCAGGCCGATTCGCGGACGCCTTGACGATGACTGAGAACTTCATGGCGTCAGCGAAGTCGGATCTACTGCGTCAGGTCGCGGCTGCAACCTCTGCGCTAATCAGGGCATCCGTCGATATGGACTTGGTATTGGCCGAGCAAGCGTTTACGGCTCTTGCTGAACGATCGCGTCGGGAAGGCTTGGCGCACTACGAGGGCGTGAGCCTTTTGAATGCGGGTTTGACGTTGAGATCCCAAGGAGCCATGGATCGAGCCCTCGCAAATGCGTCGATGGCCATCGACTGTTTGGCTAATAGTTCTTCGGGATCTGAGTGGGCGTCCGCGTGCTTTCTCAAGGCTTCGCTGATCGGATACAGCGGTGAAATGGACACGGCCCGGGCCCTATTCGTTGAAGCTGGGAGGACTCTGCGCCACGGCGCTCGCGCCGAGTTTCTGGGAGAGTTTGCTGACTTCGAGACCCAGGTCGGGGACGCGCAGGCGGCCCAACGCCTGATCGCTGAAGTCGACCTGACCGTGACTCATTCGATGGCTCAAGCGTTACACCTCGTTAGGGTCGGCTTGGCAATTCGGGCTGGAGACCTTGGCGGCGCCCTCACGGTCCTCGAAAATCTGAGGCCTGATAGTCCGTCGAACTATAGCGGCCATGTAAGTCGCGTCAGGGCAACCGCGGCGGTCGTCGCGACCCTTCAGCGGTCGCCCGAGGCAGCGAATGTCGCTCGCGAAGCCCTCGCGTTTGCAGACCGCCAGAATGCCGGGCTATGGCGGGAGGTCGCGTCAATTTGCCTCGCCGGAACCCTCGACCAGTTGGACGGAGCGGTGCTCGGGCTGCCGGCGCGCCTGCAGTTCGTGCTATCGATTGTCACCGAACTCTTGGTCATGAATCTCGAGAAGCTGTCAGAGGCCAGTCTCGATCGAGTGGCAGAGGAAGCAATCCGGAGGCCAAGCCGATGGCTGCCTGCGCTTAGGGTAGAAATTTCACGTGCTGCTCGACCGCAGGTGCCAGCCGTCGCAAGACTGCTTGCACGTGTTGGGTCCCACGAGGTCGTCGCCCTGCTGAATTCGGCTGCCAAGGACCGTCGCCTATCCGGAACTGAACGACACCTGGGGAAGGTGCTTGCCAGGCGGCTAGCTCCCCAAGTAGTGATCGAGGACCTAGCACGATTGTCAATCACCGTGGGCACGGAACTGGTCGGTGGCCACGAGGTCCGGCGCAAGGTGCTCGCGCTGTTGTGTTTCCTGGCTTCTCGCCCTCGGTTCTCGGCCACTCGCGAGGAGGTCATGGATGCAATGTGGCCCGACATTGAACCCTCCGCAGCGATCAACTCGCTCAACCAGTCGGTGTACTTCCTGCGCCGCATCTTCGAACCCGAGTACAGCGAGGACACCTCGGCCGGGTACGTGCATCAGGATTCTGACCTGATCTGGCTCGACAGCGACCTTGTCGACTCGCGCAGTCAGATGTGCGCGAGGCTAGTCGCCAGATTCGAACGAGATCCTGGACCCACTATCGCTCGCCAGCTGAGCGGAAACTACGCGGCGAAGTTCGCGCTCGATTTCTCGTACGAGGAATGGAGCAGCGACTATCGAGAGTGGCTACACGTCTCGTACCTGAGGGTCATCGACCGCCAGGTTCGAAGTCATGTTGATGCTCGAAGGCTCGAGGAGGCTATCCAGCTCGCTCGACGAGCCGTCGAAGTCGACCCAGGGAATGAGGACCTGGCCTTGGCGCTGCTTCGACTGCTTCGAAGTTCCGGCGCCCACTCGGCGGCTGCAGAGCAGTATGCCTACTACTCCGACCTTCTGAAACGCGAGCTTGGGCTTGAGGCGCCACCCATAGAGAGTCTGTGAAGATAGGTAGGATGACGTATTGACCGGGTCACTCACGTCTCCCTATAGTCCGGCCTACTTCCCAGTACGGAGGTACTAGGAAGCAAAGTTAATACGCTCGGACGCGCCGAAGCTCCACCTGAAATGGGCACTTAGGGTGGAGCCGAGCGAGTAGTGCAACCGACCGACCATCGTGTCAGGTCGGTTTTCGTGTTCCTATGGGACGCGGAGGCCGTAAGGAGGAACGAGCGTGGAACCCACCTTCGGCAGCAAGGGCTGGTAGCAGGAGCCTCATCGATGAAAGATCGATTGATCCGGCTCTTTACCGCGGCGGGAGCCGTCGCGGCCATGGCGATCGCGGGAGGCGCGTCGCTCAAGGGCTTCTAGTACGTTTGGCACAGACCGATTGTGGCTCGGGTGGATTAGAGTCATAGATCGGAAGCCACGTACGGGGAACCGATGTCCAGGTCCCTAAAGCTCTATATCACCGGGCTCGTGAGCGTCAGCGTCTTTGCGCTGATCCTCACGAGCTTTGTGTTTGCCTCGCGAACTGACAGCGACTTCGTCGCGGGAATCCGCTCCTCGATCTCGATCGTCGAAGGCTCCAAGGCGCCGATCGACCTCTGGCTGGGCATCGGCTTCTGGACTTTGTTGACGTTATTCGCCGGTGCCCTACCAGTGAAGATGCCTCGTGGGAGTCTTGTGTCGGTGTCGATGGCGCCGATCATCGCGGCCTTCTCGCTCGGAGGTCCCGTCGCGGGAGGGATTGTTGCGCTCGTTGGCTCAACGGAGGTCCGCGAGCTTCGCGGTCGGATCCCTTGGTACGGCACAGCAGCCAATCACGCCGGTCTCGTCCTGCCCGCCGTCGTCGGCGGACTGATCACGGAACTCCTTCGGGGTGGCTCGCAGGAAGAGTGGGTCGTCTTCGTTTCGACCATTGTTGGAGCGGCCGCGTTCTACCTGCTCAATACCGGTGCTACGTCGCTAATCGTCGCGATGAGAAGTGGGCAGTCGTTTGCTCTGGTTGCCCTTGGCGACTTTCAGGGTACATATGTCAACTCGTTGGCGTTGGCTCCCTTGGCGTGGCTGATGGCTCAAATGTACTCAGTTGGTTGGTGGGCATCCCTCCTCTTTGCCCTGCCCCTCTACACGACTCGGGTGGCGTACAACCGGTTCGTTGAGATGCGGGACATGTTCACGCAGACGATCGGGGCACTGGCCGAGGCCGTGGACAAGCGCGATCCGTTCACCAGCAAGCACAGCCAGAACGTGAAGCTGATCGCCGTTGACATCGGGCGGGAGATGCGGGTCAGTGCCTCTGAGCTCGAAGCGCTCGAGTGGGGCGGCCTGCTCCACGACGTCGGCAAGATCGGCGTGCCAGACAGCGTCCTGCTCAAGAGCGACCGCCTGACGCGCGAAGAACGGATGCAGATGAACGCCCATCCGGTGCTCGGTGCCCAGATCATCGCGCCGGTCACGAAGCTTGCCCCGGAGCTGCCGATCATTCGCCATCACCACGAGTGGTACAACGGCTCGGGCTACCCGGATCGCCTGATCGGTGACGAGATCCCGAAGCTCGCCCGGATCCTGCACGTGGCGGACGCCTTCGAGGCGATGACCGCCCAGCGGCCGTATCGGATGACGCCGCTGACCGCGGAGCAGGCCCTCAACGAGCTCCGCAAGTTCGCCGGGATCCAGTTCGATCCGGTCGTCGTCGATGCATTCGTGCGCACGCCGTGGGTCCAGGGCGTGTCTGATCCGGGCCGGCGCGAGGAGCCGCGCCAGATTCCGCTGATCGGCCAGGCGGCCAATCGGATGACGCAGGCCACCGCGTCGCGCGGGATCGCCAGTGGTTCGGCCTCCTCCTCGGCATCGGCCGACCAGGCCTGAGCCGGCAGGACTGCGTTATTCGGGGCCCTCGCGCCCGTCACGACTGCCAGCGCGACGCGATCGAAGCCCGCCCGTTTTCTCAAACCGCCATGATTCGTCGACGATGACGATCCACCAGCGTGCCGGGGACGAGACCCCGTGCTGATCGGCGGCATCGCCTTCGGTCTTGTCCTGGGCCTCCTCGCCGGCGGGTCCCTCGCCAACCTCGCCGCGGTCCGCCTGCGCTGGGTCGGGGTCCTGATGATCGCGGTCATCCTGCGCTTCGGGACCGAGTGGTTCCTCAACCGCGGCAACGGCTTCATCGAGGCGGTCCGGCTGCCGCTGTTCTTCCTGGCGTTTGTCCTCCTCCTGGCCGCGCTGTGGGTCAATCGGAACCAGCCGGGCATGCGTCTCGCGTTCGTCGGCATCCTCTCGAACACGATCGCGATCATCGCCAACGGCGGCCACATGCCGATCTGGATCCCGAGCCTCGAGCCCGCCGGATTCCGGCTCCAGGACCTGACCTCGGCGTTCCACGTTCCGCTCGATGCCGAGCTCAATGCGAACTTCTTCTTGCACGCTGGGCCGCTCGCCGACATCCTGCCGATCCCGCTCCCGTTCGTTCGAAACGTCGCCTCGATCGGCGATGTCTTCCTGACCATCGGGCTCGCCTTCTTCCTGTTCGCGACGGTGGTTCGAAACCCCGGCGACGAGGACCACGAGACCGCGACATCGGACCACGACGGACCGCTGACCGGCCTGGCGGGCACGACCCGGTTGCCGCGCGGCATCGGGGCCGCCCTCGGCCAGCAACGTGTCCGCCCCGGGACCGGGCTCACGACCGGGTTCGCCGAGACCGCGTCCCTCGACCGCCCGCTCGTCCTCGGCGGTCGCGGCATGGGGCTGGCGGGACCGAGTGCGCGCGAGGTCGTGGACCGCGTGCGCGGCGCCGACGGCCGGGTCGCCGACGTGTGGGCGCCGCACTACCCGACCGATCGCGGGATCGCGCTCGCCCCGGTCCCGTCTGCCACGAGCGCCGCCGCGGACGACGACGGGGCGATCGCCCTGCCCGGCCGGCCACGGGTCGACGTCCAGGATCGGGTCCGCCGCCATCCCTACGTCCGGCTCGCCCTCAACCCCTCGTTCTCGGCCCTCTGGGCGGGCCAGATGATCAGCATGTTCGGCGACCGGATCCACCAGATCGCGATCGCGTTCCTGGTCCTCGGCCTGACGAACAACGCGGTCGCGGTCGCCTTTGTCTTCGTTGCGGCCACGATCCCCAACCTGCTCCTGTCGCCCCTCGCCGGCGCCTATGTCGATCGCTGGAATCAGCGCGACGTGATGATCGTCAGCGATCTTCTCCGGGCCGCGGTGGTCCTGGTCATGCCGATTGTCGCGGTCACCTCGGTCGTGCTCGTCTATCCGCTGATCTTCCTGATCACCTCGATCTCGATCTTCTTCCGTCCGGCCCGGGTGGCGATCCTGCCCCGGATCGTTCGGGACGACGAGCTCCTGACCGCCAACTCGGCGCTGTGGGCCGGCGAGACCTTCGCCGACGTCATCGGCTACCCTCTGGCCGGCATCTTCGTGGGCTTCCTCGGGCCCGCGATCGCCCTCGCCTTCTGGGTCGATTCCGCGACGTACGCCGCCTCGGCGCTCCTGATCGCGACGATCGCGGTCCCGGCGATCCAGCGTCGGGCGCGGCCGGAAATGGCGACCGTCGGCGAGGTCGTCGACGAGGTCGCCGATGAGGCGATCGACCCGACGCGCGCGGCTGGCAGGATCGAACAGGCTGCGTCGCCCGGCGCCCAGGCCGCCGAGCCGGCGATCAGCGAACCCGCCCGCACCGGTGTCGTCGAGGAGATGAAGGAGGGCTATCGGTTCCTCAGGAGCGAGCCCGTCCTGTTCGCGAACACGATCCAGGCGGCATTCGCCCAGTTCGCGATCGGGTCGCTGACCGCCCTGACCCCGATCTTCGCGCAAGACATCCTGGGACCCGCCAACGGGGTCGACCCGAAAGCCGCATATGCCTTCCTGGAGACCTCGATCGGCGTCGGCAACCTCATCGGTGGCTTCGTGATCGGCCTGATCGGGATGCGCCTCGCCAAGGGCCGGATGGTGATCGGCGGGTACGTCCTGTGGGGGCTGTTCCTGATCGCGTTCGCGCTGAGCGGCAACCTCGCGCTCGACTTCGGGATCCTGTTCGGGGCGGGCGTCGCGAACATGATCTTCGTGATCCCGAGCCAGACGCTCTTCCAGCAGCGGACGCCGCCCGAGCTGATCGGACGGGTGATCGGGTTCCGGTTCGCCCTGGTCTTCGGGTCGATGACGTTGGCAATGGCCGTGGGTGGAATCCTCGGCCAGACGATCGGGGTCGTGCCGGTGCTCGTGTTCAGCGGCATCGTCACGGTTCTTGCCGGACTGGCCGGTCTGCTCGTCCCGGAGATGCGCGACGCCTGACCTTCGGTACACTGGCGGCCGCACCGGGCGCCGCCGCGCGTCGTCACGCCGACATGCACGGCGCGAGCCGCCGAGCGTCCACCACAGGAGAGACACGACCGGATGACCGAACCGAGGGACACCGCGTCCGACGCCTCCGACGCGTCCGAGTCGCTCGCAACGCCGACGACGGGCGATGAATCGGCCGCCGGAACGAGCGCTGACGCTGGGCGGACGGACGCGGCCGACGCAAGCAGGGCTGAGGCCGAGGCGATGGCTGCCGCGGCTGACGAGCTCGGGGCCGAGGACGAGGAGGGCGATGCGGCAGCCGACGGCCCCGCTGACGCCCCTTCGGACGAGACGCAGGCCATCGCGGTCGAGGAGCTTCCGCCGGCCGAGGCTGCGCCGGTCGAGCCCGTGGCGGTCGAGGTTGTCGCGGCCGCTGAACGTGAGCCTGAGGCCGAGCCCGAGCCGGCTCCCCGGCCCGAGCCCGAGGCGGTGCACGAGCCCGAGCCCGAGGTGGTGCACGAGCCCGAGCCCGAGCCGGTCGTGGCGGCGGCGGTTGAGCCGGAAGCTGCGCCCGAGCCGGTCGCCGTCGCGGCGCCCGAGCCCGTCGTGGAGACCGCCGCGGTCGTCGACGAAGCGACGGATGACGAGGTCGAGGCAGAGCTCGAGGCCGAAGAGGCCGATGTCGACGACGAGCTCGCGGCTGAGGACGCCGACGTCGCCGAGGAGCTCGCCGCGGACGAGGAGGTCGCCGCCGACGAGGAGCTCCCGGCCGTGCCCGCCGCTGCCGGGACCGGTCGCGCCATGTCCGCGGCCGCCCGAGCTCGGGCCGCTCGCGAGGGCAAGCCGGTCAAGGCCGAGAAGGTCGTGGTCGACCCCGCGATCCGGGTCCAGGATCGGGCATCCAAGATCTTCGTGATCGCCACGTTCGCGGTGTTCGGCCTGATCTTCCTCAACGGGATCTTCCTCGGGACCGGCGGAATCCTGACGCCATACGTCTCGCCCAGCCCGTCACCAACGCCGATCGCCACGCCGACCCCGTCGGTCTCGATCGCCCCGTCGGGCTCACCGGCCGCGTCCGGTTCGGTTGCCCCGTCGGGCTCGCCGGCTGCTTCGGGCTCGGCTGTCCCGTCCGCATCGGTCGCCCCGTCGACCTCACCGGCCGCATCGGGCTCGCCCGCCCCGTCCTGATCGGCCGTGGACGGCGGGACCGGTCCGGATCGCCCGCCGCCCGACGCTGAGGCGGGCGCTGACACCGGCGCTGCCGCGGAGCGGGCCCGGATGGTCGAAACCCAGCTCCGGAGCCGCGGAGTCGCCGATGAGCGGGTGCTCGTGGCGATCGGCGCCGTCCCGCGCGAGGCGTTCATCGGCGAGGCACAGCGGCGGTCCGCGTATGCCGACGACGCCCTGCCGATCGAAGCCGGCCAGACGATCAGCCAGCCGTACATCGTCGCCCGGATGACCGAGCTGCTGCGGGTCGGCCCGGGTGATCGTGTCCTGGAGATCGGGACCGGGTCCGGCTACCAGGCCGCCGTGCTCGCCGAGCTCGGGTGTCGGGTGGTCAGCGTTGAGCGGCACGAAGAGCTGGCGAGCACGGCCCGGGCGCGGCTGGAGCGACTCGGCTACGCCGAGCTCGTCGATATCCGGGTCGGAGACGGGTCGCTCGGCCTGCGCGAGGGCGCCCCGTGGCGCGGGATCCTCGTCGCGGCGGCAGCACCATGGATCCCCGCGGCCCTGCGCGACCAGCTCCATCCGGATGGCGGTCGGCTCGTGCTGCCTGTCGGCGGCCGGGATCGCCAGCAGCTGATCGTGGTTGCGCGCGACGGCGATCGCTGGACCGAGACCTCAGATGGCCCGGTGATGTTCGTGCCGCTCATCGGCGCGGCGGGGTTCCCGACCTGACCGCTGCGCGTAGGATGGTGGCCGTGCAGCCCACAGCGCCCGGGACGCCGAGCCGGATCGACAAACGCCTCGATGGACTCAGGGGCCATCGTGCGCTCGGGCTACCCGTTCGTTTCTACCTCCGCCGCCGCGAGCAGCTGCTGTATCTCGTCGTCGGCGGCTGGAACACGGCCTTCGGGTATGGGGTCTGGGCCCTGCTCCAGTTCCTCCTCGGCGAGCGCCTCCACTACCTCGTGATCGTGGTGATCGCTTGGCCGATCGCAGTGCTCAACGCGTACCTTGGGTACCGCTACCTGGTCTTCCGAAGCCGCGGCTCGATCCTGCGAGAGCTCCCGCGTTTCTCGCTCGTGTACGTCACGAGTCTCATCGTCGGCCTCGTCGCGCTGCCGATCCTTCTGGCGGTGCTGCCGTTCAGCATCTACGTCGTCCAGGCGCTTCTCACAGTGGTCGTGATCGTCGCGAGCTATCTGACCCATCGGTACTACAGCTTCGGTGGCGCTCGTCACAGGGACGAACCCGCGACGCCCTTCTACGATCCCCCTGCCGTGTCGGAGGATTGACGCATGCCCAAGGCCCGAGAGGAACCGCCGTGCCCCTGCTGACGATCCTCACGCCCTGCTACAACGAAGAAGGGAACGTCCGCGAGGTCCATCGGCAGGTCAAAGCCGCGATGCAGACCATCCCCGGCTACGACTACGACCACCTGTTCATCGACAATGCCTCGACCGACAAGACAGTCGAGATCCTGCGCGAACTGGCGGCGACCGACCATCACGTCAAGGTCATTGTCAACACCCGCAACTTCGGCCACATTCGCTCGCCGTACCACGCATTCCTTCAGGCCCGCGGCGATGCTGTCATGAGCTGCGTCGCGGACTTGCAGGATCCTCCTGAACTCATCCCCCAGTTCGTCCAGAAGTGGCAGGAGGGGTACAGGGTCGTTATCGGTGTGAAGCAGGGCACGAAGGACTCGTGGCTGATGCTGCGAACGCGGAAGTTCTACTACTGGCTCGTCGGCCGGCTCTCTTCAGACGTCGAACTCGTCCACAACTTCACTGGGTTCGGTCTCTACGACCGCGACGTTATCGAGAAGTTCCGTGGAACCGAAGAGCAATATCCCTACTTCCGGGGCCTCGTCAGCGATTTCGGATACGAGCGAGCTGAAGTCTCCTACGCCCAGCCGGCCCGTCACAGTGGCAGGACGAAGAACGACTTCTTCAGTCTCTATGACGTCGCGATGCTCGGTGTGACGAATCACTCCAAGGTGCCACTAAGGCTGGCCACCATGGCGGGCTTCGCCATTTCCGTGTTGAGCCTGATCATCGCGCTCGGCTACCTCGTGGCGAAGTTGCTGTTTTGGGATGACCTTCAATTGGGATTGGCACCACTTCTGATCGGGATCTACTTCTTCGGTGCCGTGCAACTCTTTTTCATCGGCATGCTCGGCGAGTACATCGGCGCCATCCACACCCAGGTCCACAAACGACCCCTCGTCGTAGAGAAGGAACGGATCAACTTCGACTGATTCCCGTGGTCGACCCCCCAGAGCCGATCGATCATGGGCGCCCATGAAGCCGCGCTTCGACCATTCCGGCGACCACGTGGTACACGAACTCGTGGCACTCCTGGATCCCGGCCGTGTCTTCGGAGGGCACCGCGAGGAGGAGATCGCAGGTTCCGGACATCGCCTCCGATCGTGCCTCGCCGGTGAAGCCGATCATCACCAGGCCGCGCTCGCGGCCCGCTCGCAGCGCGGCGAGGACATTCGCTGACCGTGCGCTCGTCGACAAGCCGATCAGCACGTAACCGGGGCGCCCGAGAGCCTGAACCTGCCGGCCGAACACGTCGTCAAAGGCAGCGTCGTTCGCGATCGAGGTCAGCACCGACGTATCGGTCGAGAGTGCGATCGCCGGCCATGGCTGGCGGTCGATCCGGAATCGGTCATGAACTCGGCCGCGAAGTGCAGTGCGTCTGCCGCGCTTCCGCCGTTGCCGCAGATCAGGAGCTTGCCGCCGTGCTCGAAGCAGGACAGAGACGAGCCACGATCTCGGCGATCACGTTCGACGACCTCGCGACCATCCCCTGGACCGCGGCCACATGCGTAGCCAGTTCGTCTTCGATACCCATCACCCCACCAGTGGCTGAAAGGACTTGTCCCCCGGGATCGCATAGCACACGGTGTCGTCGACCTCCCGCGTGTAGTGGCGGAGGTAGAGTCGGCTATCGGGCATCAGCCGCTGCAGGAGAAGCGGGATCCGCCAGAGATCGGTCGGATAATGGTAGGCGGAGATCGCGAGCTTCGGCCGAACCGCCGCGATGATGCGCGCCGCTCCGTGCAGCGCATCCGCCTCAGCGCCCTCGATGTCCATCTTGATCAGCGTTGGGGGACGCCGTTTTGCGAAGTACTCGTCGAGGCCGACGACCGGGACCTCGTCTCCGCCGGATTCCTCGGCGCCCAGGAAGCGTGCGTCGGCCCCATGCGTGCTCAGCAGACGGGCGCTGGAGGTCTGGCGGGCCAGACCTGCCCGGACGGCCGTGACTCGCGCCGGGTCGCGTGCCGCCTCCACTTCGAGGCGATCGAAGCTCACAGGATCCGGTTCGAAGGCGTAGTAGGCGCGAAAGCGGCCTGCGCTCTCGCCCACGAAGGACGACAACGTGTCCCCGACGAAGGCGCCGCCGTCGACGACGACCTCCTCGGGGTTCAGGGCGTGGACGCTGCGGTCGAAATAGATCGTGTTGGTCGATCGGATGCCGTCGATGTTCGCCTTGTCGCGGGCCAGGTAGTACCCGAGCTTTCCTTCGAACACCGTTCGCGACTCCAGGTCGCCGAGCAGCGCATGCGCCGCCTCGATGTCGGGTCGATTGGTCGGGTCGAGCGCGCCTTTCCAAGCGCCGTCGTACTCGCGCGTCCGGAAGATGTGCGGCAGACGCAGGTTGAGGTAGCCAAATGGGATCACATGCTGGCATCCCCGCGACTCGAGGTCTTCACGAATCGCCGAGTCGTACATCGTGCTCGCCACGAGAATGACGTCCGCCTGGTGGCGAACCGCGACCCGCGCCGGCGAGAGAACCGGCAGCCCGTCGACCGCGCCGCCATGCACGCTCGGGTCGCGGTCGCCGTACGCCGCGACCAGCACCCCGAGCGCCGTCAACTGAGGCACCACGTCCCTGCCGAGCCGGGCGGCCGGGTAGACGATCGCACTCCGTCGGCCGTCCAGGACGTCGTCGAGGACTGCGTAGCGCCGGTCCAGCGCCGAGCGCCAGTCCTCCGGATCGTGGTCGAGCAGAGCCGCCAGGGAATCGCTGGTTCCGGCCGGGCCTCGAGAGGAGGGGGTAGGCCCGACGTCACTCACGGGAGCGACACCAAGAGGTGGTCCGGGTCTTCACCAGGCGGTCCGGCCCCCATCCACGACGAGGTTGGCGCCGGTCATGTACGACGAGGCGTCGGAGCAAAGGAACAGAATCGCTCCTGCGTACTCGTCGACGTTGGCCATGCGCCCCATAGGGATGAGGCTCGAGAGACGCTGGACGAAGTCCTCCGTCTGGTCGGTGTAGACGCCGCCTGGCGAGATCGCGTTCACGCGAACGCCTGCGCTCGCCCAGTACGTTGCGAGGTAGCGCGTCAGGCCGATGAGCCCCGACTTGACGACGGAGTACGTTACGGGCTTGACCGGCTGCAGGTCCTCGGCGAGCCCGTCCTTCCGGTACAGCCGTTGGTCGGGGCCGATCAGCGCAAGATCGGAAGCGACGTTGACGATGACACCGCGCCCCCGCTTCGCCATCTCAGCACCGATTTCTCGGCTGCACAGGAACGATCCCGTGAGACCGACGGCGATGTCCGCCTGCCACTGCGCCAACGGGAAGGACTCGAGGCGGGAGAACTCGACGTCCGACCCAGGCTCCATCTTCGGATTGTTCGCCGCGTTGTTGATCAGGACGTCGACTCGACCATATGTGCCCAGGACGGTCTGGAGCAGCGACTCGACACTCCGCGGATCGGTGATGTCGACGCCGACGACCGAGGCCTGTGGCCCGAACCGCGCAGCGAAGCCCGCGTGGGCGGGGTCGAGCCGATCCGTTCGAAGGTCGGCCAGAACGGGGATGCCGCCCGCGCCGGCGACCGCCTCCCCGTGCCGCTGACCGAGCAACCCGGCGCCTCCCGTGACGACCACGACCCTGCCCGACAGGTCGAAGAGATCGTTTGGTCGCATCACAGGCCGGCCTGCGAGAGTTCAACGACCTGTCCCGTCGCGATGGACTCCTTGGCCGCCAGGGCGATCGCAAGGCTCCGCGCCCCGTCGCGAATCGTGACGCTCGGCGTCTCCCGGCCCTCGAGGCAAGCAAGGAAGTGGGTCATCTCGTCGAGGAAGAGCTGGTTTCGTGCAAAGTCCGGGTTGGCCGTCGACTCCGTCATGGTCCCTTCTACGCCGAACACGGTCAGTGTCACCTGGCGAAGGTCGATCAGAATCTTGCCCGCATCGCCGATGATCTCGCAGGTCCGGCTCGGAGGCCGCTGAATGTAGTCCTGGTGGACGTGGACCGGGATGGCCCGCCCATCGACGGTGCACTCCAGCAGGATGCTGGCCGTGTCCTCGACGTCCACCTCCAGCCGCGTGAGATGACCGCCGAGAGCGAAGACCCGGCGTGGCATCCCGAACAGCCAGTAGACGTAATCCAGCTCGTGGATCTGGGACAGGACGACGCCCCCGCCGAGGTCTGCCCGCGAGGCGTACATCTGGCGGTAATCCTCATACGTGTGCCATCCCGGCAGGTATTCGCCGACCTCGATCCTGACGGCGACGACGCGGCCGATCGCCCCGGCCTCGAGGAGCTCGTGGGCGCGGCGCAGACCCGGGTGAAACCGCATCTGGTACCCGACGAGGCCGACCAGCCGCCTGCTCTCGACCAGGTCGACGAGCTCCGCGACCCCGGCGAGGTCGTTGGAGAGGGGCTTTTCCACAAACATCGCCGCGCCGGCATGGGCGGCCTTCAGCGCGATGGACAGGTGAAGGCTGCTCGGATTGCAGATGAGCACCGCATCCGGCCCTTCACCGAGCGCGGCGTCCAGGTCGGTGATGACCTTGAGGCCGTACTTCTCGTCCACCTCAGCGCCGGGCTCGACACCGAGGCTGTCGGTGAGCGTCGGCGAGTCCCGTCGCACGCGATAGGCGAGGATCTCGGCTTCGGGGCCCAACAGCGTCCGCAGGTTCCGGACGTGGCGTTGGCCGATGCCGCCGAGACCGGCCACCAGAAGCTTCATGGGCCGCTCGCCCCCGGAGCCGCCAGATACTGCTGGACGAGCTCGCGATTTCGCTGGGCCCAGCGGACCTCGTCGCCGGGCTCCCCACGCGCGACCTGCAGGACGTAGTCGCCTGCGTACTGCAACTCTCGCAGGCGATCGAAGACCGCTGGCAGATCAGCGTCGCCTGACCCGAGCGGGACGGTGCTTCCGCCTCGGACCCGATCCTTGACGTGGACGCTCCCGACGCGATCGCCGTACGCCGCCAGCTCCTCGAGCGGGTCGTACCCGAGCGAAGCGCTGTTGCCGATGTCGTAGTTGACCTTGACGACCCCCGGAGGCAGTCGCGCCAGGAGCGCGGCGAACCGGTCCGGGCCGAGGGACGTCTCGAGATGGAGCTCGACGTCAGCCTCCTGTGCCCGGGGCACGACGCCCAGGATCGTATCGACGACCTGCTCGAACTCGGGATCGGTCTCGATGCTCGAAATGTCGACGAAGGGCAGCACGATCCGCCCGATGCCGACCTGTCGGGCGCGATCGATCAGCCAGATCAGGACGCCGATCCGCTCCTCCAGCTGGGGTTGGCTAGCTCGAACGAGCGGGCGATCCATGAAGACGTCGGCGCAGAGCGACACGACCCGGACGCCATGGCGATCCGAGAGCTGTTGCATCGCGTCGATCCCGTCGTCGTTTGCGATTGGGTTGACGTCCGCCCCGAACTCGTCGTAGATCCATTCGATCGTGTCCACTCCCGCAGCGGCCGCGAACGCGAACTCGCCGGCCCAGCCATCGCGCGGAAAGCACTGGAAGCGGCCGCCCAGCGGGGGCACGAGTCGTCCCTGCATGATGCCGATCCTGGTCATGCTCGTTCGTTGCCAAGGTTACTCATCGAGGGTCGGAATCAGCATGTTCGAGCGAAGCTCGTCACGTTCTAAGAACGGCCACAGGTCCTCGAGCGGTCGGCTTACGATGGTGCCATCCGGCCGGAGTACCGACGAAACGCGCGGCCCGATCGCCTGGTCCGGCGCGACTACGACCTCGCAGAGCACGGGTCCGGGTCGATCCAGCACTGCGCGTATGCTGGCCTTGAGGCCCGCGTTCTCGGTGATGCGTTCCGTGGCGATGCCGTAGGCCGCGCCGATCTTCATCAGGTCGGGCAGGGTCAAGCCGCTCGATGCGTCGGAGCCGACCAGATTCCCGTGAAAGTGGTTGTTCTGGCTCGCCCGGATCGAGGCGTAGCCGTCGTTGTTGATGACGAAGAACTTGATCGGCAAGTCGAGGCGTACGACCGTTTCCAGCTCCTGGATGTTCAGCTGGAAGCCGCCATCCCCATCGACGCTGATCGTCCGCTTGCGACCGCTCGCGAGGCATCCGCCGATGCTGGCCGGCAGGCCGAAGCCCATCGCACCGAGGCCGCCAGTGCTGAACAGTCGCTGCCCCTGCTTCACGGCGAACGCGAGCCAGAACGTATCGATCCCGACCCCGGAGCTGCCTGGGATGATCAGGTCGTCGCCGTCGAGCTCGTCAGCCAGCACGCTGGAGAAGGCATAGGTGTTGACGAAGTCGGCCCGCTCCCAGTACTCGGGCAGGATCACGGGATAGCGGCTCTTCCACTCGGTACAGCGTTCGAGCCAGGCCGATCGGTCCACGGCGGCGATCGTTCGGGAACGCTCGAGAACGCCCGAGATGAACGTCCCTGCGTCGGCACACACCGGGAGATCGACGACGGCGCCCAGCTTGTTAATCTCAGTCGGGTCGATGTCCACGACGATGACCTGGGCCGCGCGAGCGAATTGGGTGCGATCGAAGCCCGTGACGGGAACATCGAGCCGGGCTCCGATCGACAGGAGGAGATCGGCGTTCTGGAGGGTGTAGTTGGCACCTCGCGAAGCTACGGTCCCGGGCTTGCCAAAGTACCGCGGGTGCGTCTCCCACAGCAGGTCCGCGCCCATCCACGTCGCGAGGACCGGGATGTCCAGGGCATCGACGAAATGGAGCAAGGCGTTGCCGGCGCCAGCGAGCCGGACCCCATTGCCCACGAGCAGGACGGGTCGTTTGGCGGCGTTCAGTAATTCGATCGTTCGCTCGATCTGGCCGGCGACATCGACGGGAATCGATTCCGCGGACCCTGGGTCGTAGCGCTCCAGCACGGCCGGGTCGATCTGCGCACCCTGGACGTCCAGGGGAATGTCGAGCCAGACCGGGCCTGGCCTGCCCGTCCGGGCTAGGTGGAGCGCCTTGTCCAGCTCGAAGCCGATCGCCAGCGGATCCATCACCGTGACCGCGTACTTGGTAATCGGCGTGACGATCGAGACGATGTCGACCTCTTGCGGGCCAAGCTGGCGGACGCCGAGGACACCCTTCAGATCCGCACGCTTGACCTGGCCGGACAGGATCAGGCACGGGGTCGACTCCAACCAGGCGCCGGCTACGCCGGTGATCGCATTCGTGCCACCCGGTCCGGTCGTGACGAGCGCGACTCCCAGGTTGTTCGTGACGCGGGCATAGGCCTCGGCCGCGATCGCTGCAGCCTGTTCGTGCAGGGTGGACACGAACTCGAGGTCCTTGCACAGGCCCAGCGCATCGTTCAGGTGCATCGCGCCGCCGCCCGGGACCATGAAGACATGCCCGACGCCGGCGTCCGCGACCCGTTGCATGACGTAGTCGGCGAGCCTCACTGCGCAACCTCGCGGGCGCGCAGAAGGTCGTCGATGACCTCTCGCACGGCACCGCCCCCACCCGGTCTCGTCGTCACGATCGACGCCGCCGCCGCCGCGGGCCCCTGGGCGTTGGCGGGTGCGACGGCGAGGCCGCAGATCTCGAGGGCCGGCACGTCGTTGACGTCATCGCCGATGAAGCAGACCTCGGCGAGGTCGAGGTCGTAGCGGGAGGCGAAGTCGCGGACCGCGCCAGCTTTGTCCTTGCAGTCGCGGTACACGTCGCCGACGCCGAACTTCGCCGCGATCCGATCGAGGCACGGTCCGCCCTCTCCCGAAACGAACGCGAAGAGCAGGCCAGCGCGGCGGCCCAGCGAGACGCCCATGATGTCGGCGAACGAGACGGCCTTCCCTTCGCCACCGTTCTCGTCGAGCCAGACCGTCCCGTCGGTAAGGACGCCGTCGACGTCCATCGCGACGGCCTTGATCGTCACGCTCAGAGCCCGACCCGCCGAAGCTTCTGCATGATGGGAACCTCGGACGGGAGGACGGTCTTCTCACCGTCGCCCATCGCCGTTTCCACGAGCCGGATGTCGCGAACCACCCGCATGATCCCGTTCGGCTCGAGCGAGGCGGCCTGGTCCGATCCCCACATCGACCGGTCCAGCGTGATATGGCGCTCGACGATGCACGCCCCAAGGACCGCGGCGGCGACCGACGATGCGATGCCGGTCTCATGCCCCGAATACCCGATCGGAATGCCGTAGCGCTCGCGCAGGACCGGAATTGCACGGAGGTTCAGCTCCGCGTACTGGGAGGGGTAGGCGCTGCAGCAATGGAGGAGGATCAGATCTTCCTTGCCGAGGACGTCGACGGCGTGGTCGATCTGCTCGAGCGTGCTCATCCCGGTCGACAGCACGATCGGCTTGCCCTTCGAGCGGATGTGGCGGAGCAGCCCGTCGTCGGTCAGCGATGCCGAGGCGACCTTGAAGAACGGCGGGTCGAACTGGTCGATGAAGTCGACGGAGGCTTCGTCCCAGGGCGAAGCCGTCCATGAGATGGGCTTGGTCCGGCAGTAGGCGTCGATCTGTTCGTACTCTGCCTGGCCGAACTCCAGCGCGCGTTTCAGATCGCCGTTCGTCTCGCCGAACGGGCTCTCGCGCGGCTTGGCCAGCTCCTCGGCGGTGTAGACGACGTCGACCGTTCGCTTTTGGAACTTGACCCCTTCACAGCCCGCGAACTCGGCGACATCGATCAGTTTCCGTGCGATTTGCGCGTCGCCGTTGTGGTTGATCCCGATCTCGGCCAACACGTAGCAGGGCTGTCCGTCCCCGACGGGCCGTCCCCCCAGTTGAACTTCCATCAAGTGCGTCTCCCGGCGGTTCTAGTGGAGCGAATCAGCGCGTGGGGCGCCCGCGACAACTCTGTCGGTCCGATCGGTGTCCATCAAGCCTAGCCTGCGCCTGCGGGCGCTGGTCCGTCGCGGTGCCACTGCGCCGTCCGACGCACCGCTTCGTCCAGCATGACATGCGCCTGGAGGCCCAGCTCGCCCTTGGCCCGGGCGGTGGACGGGATGTAACGCGAGGGAGCGGCACCGGTCGGCGTCTGGGCGATGCGAACCGGGATGCCCGGCCTGACCGCGCCGGCGACCTTTCCTGCCAGCTCGGCGATGCTCAGATCCTGCTCCGAGCCGACGTTGTATGGCCGGCCCGATTCGCCCCGCACCAGGATCGTCCAGAGCCAGATGGCAAGGTCGGACGCGTAGAGATAGGAGCGGCGCGCGGTGCCGTCGCCCTTGATCTCGATGTGATCGCGATCCAACGCGTCGCCGAAGAAGTTGCCGATGGCGTAATCCTGGTCCAGCGGCAGGAGCGGACCGACGAACGCGAAGCAGCGCGCAATCTTGACCTCGACGCCGGACTCCGCCGCTACGGCCAAGCAAAGGGACTCGGCCGCCCGCTTTCCGAAACTGTAGCCAGCGTTCGCGTCTTCCGGCTGTGGCGCCCCGGCGTACTCCTCGGAGAGGCGGTCACAGTCGGGCGGCTGCTTGCCGTACACGGCCCCGGAGCTGGTGAGCAATAGCTTGTGCGACCCACGCAGGGCGGCATAGGCCAGCACGCGTTCGGTGCCCGCGGTGGCCGTCTGGAACGAGGCGCGCTGAGACATTCCCGGACCAGCCTCCGTGGCCATATGTAGCACGTGGCTACAGTCGGATGTCGGGAATTCGAACGACTTGACGTCGCCGCGGTGCAAGGTCACGGCCGCGTGCTCCGCGACGTGTGGCGCCGCCGCGGCGAACCGGGCTGGATCGCGCGTCAGCACTGTGGCCTCGGCGCCCAGCCCAAGGTCGTCGTTCGCCTTGAGGAAGCTCTCCAGCATCCACCGACCAAAGAAGGCCGTTCCGCCGGTCACGAACAGTCGAGCGCCACGGAGGTCCTGCCAGAGGGCCTCGGTGTGCTCGAGGATGTGCTCCAGGTCTTGCACCGGCAGCGGGCGCGCGTCACTCCCAGGCATCCGTCCGGATCCCTTCGGCGGGGACATCGCGTCCTCGGAGCTGTGCCGCGAGGGCGTCCAGCATCTGCGGCGGGCCGCTGAGATAGAAGACCGGGTCGTGGAGGGGGCTGATGGCCGGCCACGCGGCGTCGACCTCGAGGCGGCCCTGCGTCTCCTCGTTGACCAGGTGGCAGGTCAACGACGGGACCTCCCGAGCACACGCCTGGACGAGCGGACCGTAGACGAAGAGATCCGCCGTCCGGGCGCCGTAGAAAAGCAGGACGCGCGAGGTCAGGTCGGGCGTGAGCGATTGGAGGAACGCGGTGAAAGCCGTCACGCCGGTACCGCCCGCGAACAGCACCGCGTCGTTCGTCGCGTCCACCACGAACTCACCGTACGGGAGCTTGACCCAGACGGTGGCGCCGGGCGCCAGCTCGCGCTCCATCCGCGTCGTGAAGGCGCCCTTGACGGCATAGGTGATCGTCAGCCGAACCCGTTCGTGGGGCGAGCTCGCGATCGAGAACACCCGCGACTCAGGCCAGAAACCCGCTCCATCGAACGGATCGATCGCCAGGTGCAGAAACTGGCCCGGCTTGAAGAGCGGCACGCGGGTCGAGGGCTCGAGCTCCACCGTGTAGACGCGCTCGCCGTGATCGACGATCGCGCGCACCGCGCATGAGATCCTGCGGACGACGGCCACCGCCCCGCTCAGCGATCCGCGGGCGCGGGCGTGAGCCGGCCCGCGGGTGTGCGGCTCGTGCGATCGCCCGCCATGAAGCGCTCGAACGCGTCGACCATGTAGTCGAGGCGCGCATCGTCGATCCCCGGGTACACGCCCACGAAAAACGTCCGATTCATGACCACATCGGTGGCTGCCAGGTCGCCGACGACCCGGCGCTCGATCGACTCGAATGCCGGGTGTCGGAGCAGGTTCCCGCTGAACAGGCCGCGCGTCTCGATCCGGTTGGCCTCGAGGTAGCCGGTCAGGTCGGCCCTCGTGAAGCCGGCGTCCTCGCGGACCGTGATCACGAACGCGAACCACGACGGATCCGTGTTCGGCGGCGTGACCGGCAGGATGAGCCGGTCCTCGAACGGCCGGAGCGCATCCAGCAGCCGGCCGTGGTTGTGCCGGCGGGCGGCAACGAACTCGTCGAGCCGCTTCAGCTGGGCGCAGCCGATCGCCGCCTGCATGTCCGTTGCCTTCAGGTTGTAGCCGAGCTGGCTGTATACGTACTTGTGGTCGTAGCCGTACGGCAGGCTGCCGAACTGCTGGCTGAACCGCTTGCCGCAGGTGTTGTTCTCGCCCCCGGCGCAGTAGCAATCACGGCCCCAGTCGCGGATGGATTGGGCGGTGCGGGCGAGCCGCTCGTCAGCGGTGACGACCATCCCGCCCTCGCCGGTCGTGATGTGATGCGCCGGATAGAAGGACGACGTCGCCAGGTGACCGAACGTCCCGGTCAGCCGGCCACGGTGCGTCGCGCCGAGGGCGTCGCAGTTGTCCTCGACGAACCACAGGTCGTGGGTCTTCACGAGGTCCATGACCGTGTCGAGGTCGAACGGGACGCCGAGGGTGTGGGCGAGCATGATGGCTCGCGTCCGCGGCGACATCGCCGCCCGCAACTGCTCCGGATCCGCGTTGTAGTCGCCAAGCCGGACATCGACGAAGACCGGCACGAGGCCGTTCTGGACGATCGGAGTGACGGTGCTCGGGAAGCCCGCCGCCACCGTGATCACTTCGTCTCCGGCGACGAGGCGGCGGTCGCCGAGCTTCGGCGACGTCAGCGTCGTGAGGGCGACGAGGTTCGCCGACGATCCGGAGTTCACGAAGAGGGCGTCGGACAGGCCGAGACGCTCGGCGAAGCTCGACTCGAACTCCTCGGTGAAGCGGCTGGCGGTCAGGTAGAAGTCGAGACTCGAGTCGACCAGCAGGCGCATCTCCTCCTCGCCGAAAACGCGGCCCGCATAGCGCACCGGGTCGCGGGCGGGGTCGAACGACGGAGGCGTGTGGCGCTCGCGGTAGTAGCGGCCGACCAACGCGAGGATGTCGTCGCGTGTGCCGGGGGCGCCCTCGCGCGGGGCAGTCACGTGGCTGACCTTCGGGCCACGCCGGCCCACGACCGTCCGGCCTCGGCGGCGTCGTCCTGGTAGGCCCGGAGCTCGTCGGCGACCAGCGCGCGAGTGGCGCCCGGATCTCGGTAGTACTCGCGATACCACGAGGCCGTCCGGCGGATGGCCGTGGGCGCTTCCCAGACGTGGGCCCATCCGAGCTGCTCGTGGGCCTTGGTGCTGTCGAGGCTCAGGAGGTGGGCTTCCCGGGGCTGGCCGGCGGTCGAAGCCGGCGTCGTCCAGGAGCCCGAGCCCCACTCGGCGAGAAACCGCTCGACCACCCAGCGGACCGGCCGCTCTGAGCCCTGGACGGTTGGCCCGAAGTTCCACGCACCCTCATAACGACGCCCATGGTCCAACAGGAGCGCGCCGAGCTGGAGGTAGCCGGACAGCGGCTCTAGGACGTGCTGCCAGGGCCGGACCGCCTCGGGGTTCCGGACCACCACCGGCTGGTCGGCGACGAGCGCGCGCACCGAGTCCGGGATGATCCGATCCGGCGCCCAGTCACCGCCCCCGAGGACGTTGCCGGCGCGGACGCTGGCGACCGCCGCTCCGTCGGCGAAGAAGCTCTCGCGATAGGCGGCCGTGACGAGCTCTGCGGCCGCCTTGCTCGCGCCGTACGGATCGCGGCTACCCATGGGATCGGCTTCGACGAACGGTCGGCCCGTCTCGAGATTCTCGTAGGACTTGTCGCTCGTCACGATGATGATCGCGCGCACGGAGGGGCAGGCTCGGGCCGCCTCGAGCACGTTGACCGTGCCCATCACGTTGGTCTCGAAGGTGTCGCGCGGTTCCTCGTAGGCGCGCCGGACCAGGGCCCGAGCGGCGAGATGGAAGATCACGTCGGGCCGTGCGTCCTGGACTTGGGTCCGGAGTCGCTCGTGATCACGGACGTCCGCGATCACATGCTTCATCCGGCTTCCGAGGTCCAGGGCGTCGAAGAGACTCGGCTGGGTCGGCGGATCCAGCGCATACCCGGTGACCTCGGCGCCCAGCGTCCGGAGCCACTCCGCGAGCCAAGCGCCCTTGAACCCAGTATGACCGGTCACGAAGGCGCGGCGCCCGAGATAGGCGTCCTTGAGGCTCGACATCAGTACAGCAGGATGAGCGGGACGTCCTGGCCGAAAAGGGTCCGCGCCGCCGTCGCGATCGCCGTCTGGCTGATCGCGGACGCCACCAGAATCGGCGCGTCCGGGTTGGCGACGGCTGTCGGAATCATCACCGGCCGGCCGGCCAGCTCGCGGCCCGCGTAGTGGGGGTTTGAGTCCAGGAAGGCCACGATGTTGCACTCTGCCAGGCGCGAGGCAATCAGAAGGTGCAGCGTGTTAGTTCCCGTGCCCCAAACAAAGATCGGGCTCTGGCTCTCGGCCAACTCGTTGATCTTCGCTACTACGCCAGCTTCCTTCCTCGCACTGAGGTCGACGTAGGCACGAAGGGCATGGAGTCCGGCCGCGTCGAATTGGATCTCCGCGGGAGCAGTACTTCGCTGACAGAGCACTTCCAAGGCACCACCTTCGGAGTCCTCGCTCTGTTCAAGAACGGTTCGTTGCTGCACGGACACATGCAAGCCCACCATCGCGAGCAGGTTCGACAGTGATGCACTAGTGAAGTAGTTGATGTGCTCGACGCTGAACTCCTGGTAAGGCGCGTTGACGTGTTCACTGAAGCTTGTCGCGTCGGGAACGAGGAGATAGAGGATTCCGGTCGTGCTGAGCAGTGCAGCGACCTCACGAAGAGCCGAGGCGGGATCCACGAGGTGCTCGAGAACGGCAACCAGACTGACGAGGTCGAATTCCTCGGCAAGCTCTTTAGCTGTTCGGATGTCGCCAGGGATTACATCCAGGCCATGGAGTTCTCTTGCCTTGCGCGCGGCTTCTGCCGACGGTTCGACCCCGTGCAGATTCGTGAAACCGAGGTCACGGAGCGCCACCAGCAGGTCTCCGGTTGCAGTTCCGATGTCGAGGACCGAGCGGCTGCGGTCGGCAACATGGGCAGCAATGAATGCCGCCTCGTCCCGATACCGCTGTGCATCGAAACGCGACACCTCGGCGCCGGCCGCGCCCATGTCGTACTTGGACGATTGCCCGTAGTACTCGGCGAAACGCCCATGTTCCGGCAGCCCCGACGCGAAGCACATGCCGCAGCTCCGGCATGCGACGACGTCATAGGCGTCCGTGATGCTTCCGGCCGCGAAGTCCTCGAACCGCTGCTCGTACAGGACGTCGTGGATTCCGGAGCCACAGACCGGGCATGGCCGGATCGGTCGTTCGACGGCCAGCGCCGACGCCCGCGACGCGACTCCGGTTACGTCGTCCATACGACCCACGGTGCTGTCCCCGATTCCCACAACGACTGCAGGACGCGCAGATCGCGCAGGGCGTCCATCGGCTGCCAGAACCCGCGATGCCGGTATGCGACGAGTTCGCCGTCGGCGGCCAGGCTCTCCAGCGGCTCGCGCTCGAACAGCATGTCGTCACCGGCGATCCGCTCGAGGACCGTCGGCTCGAGAACGAAGAAGCCGCCGTTCACCCAGGCGCCGTCGCCGACTGGCTTCTCCTGGAATGCCCGCACCCCGGGCGCGATGACCCCACCAACGGTCGCGTCCTCATCGATCTCGAGGGATCCGAAGCGTCCCAGGGGCTGCACGGCCGTGATGGTCGCCGCCTTCCCGTGGGATCGGTGGAACTCCAGCTGCTTCGCCAGGTCGATGTCCGCGACGCCGTCGCCGTACGTCAGCATGAACGTCTCGTCGCCGATGTACTCGGCGACTCGCTTGATCCGGCCCCCGGTCTGCGTCTCTGCCCCCGTGTCGACGAGGGTCACCCGCCACGGCTCCGCCGCGTTCTGGTGGACGGTCATCGCGTTGTCGCGCATGTCGAAGGTCACGTCGGACATGTGCAGGAAGTAGTTCGAGAAGTACTCCTTGATCATGTAGCCCTTGTAGCCCAGGCACACGACGAAGTCGTTGAAGCCGTGATGGCTGTAGCTCTTCATGATGTGCCAGAGGATCGGCCGCTCGCCGATCTCGACCATCGGCTTGGGTCGCGAGGCGGTCTCCTCGGACAGCCGGGTCCCGAGACCGCCGGCGAGGATGACGACCTTCACGAGGAGCCCGACTCGTGACGGGACGAGGCCTGAACCATGGCGGCCAGTGTACCGGGGGTCGGTGAGCCGGTGGATCTCCACAACCGTCCGGCAACGAGCAGGACGATCGTCGCCATCAGGGGACCTGAAGCAGCTCGAACCTGCCGACGGTCTCGACCGGAATTGCCCCGGTGACGAGAGTATTCGGGTGCCCAGCGTCGGCATAGATGTATTCGATGCCGTGGGCCCTGAGGAAAGCCGCCACGGCCGCCGACGATGGGCGGGTGCTTGAGTCGGGATAGAGGGCCGCCTGAGGCGCGAACACGAACCCGGCGTCCGGGACCGCATCGTCGACCTCCGCGCCCAAGAGCGGGCCGTTGACATCCGCCTGGAAGCACATCGGTACGATCCGCCGCGCCGTGTGGGCGTCGATGCTGAGCAGCTTCGAATTGACGAACGAGATCTCCTCGAACGACTGGCAGGCATACGCGAGCTTTGCGTCCGGTGGCAGGCGCTCGATGGCCGCGAGGACGGCGACCGGAATCGGCTCGTACACGGAGTCTTGTCCGTGGAGCCGGCTGAGACTGATCAGCAAGCCGAACTCCAGCTGGAGGAAGCAGAGCGTGGCGATGCCGATCGCCAATCCGCGACGCCGGGCGGCCCAAAGCCGTTGCATCAGCCACCAGGCCCCCGCGGCGGCGATCGGCGTCGCAAAGACGGCGATGGCGGCAAAGAAGAGGTAGAACGTGTTGAAGGCGGCCACTCGCCAGCCCCACAGCAACGCGCCCGCGACCACCATCGCGACCGTGCCGACGCAGGCGTCGAAGAGCAGGCGATTGCCCCGGTGAGAGAGAATCCCCGCGATCGGGATTGCCAGCAGCAGGCCCGCGCCAAGCGTCACAACGAGGACCGTGTCGCGCCAGGCGTCGTTGAACGGCGTGATCCCGACAAGAGGTCCGCCCTCTCCGAGACCGTGATCGGTGATCGCGCCCCAGGCGACGGTGGACAGGACAGCGGCCGCGGCCGCGATCAGCGTTCGCCACCAGAGCGGAGAGGCGCTGGGCGGCCGACGCGTCGCGACGAGGGACCCGCCGATCCGGATGGCGACGGGGACCCCGAGCCCGACCAGCCCGAGCAGCGCGACGATGATGTGCGCTGGCAGGACGAAGGCGACCGCGCTCCCCAGGAATACGGCGAGGGTCCAGGAGGGTTGGAGCGTGCTCTGGATCGCGAGGGCATGGATCACGCACAGGACGGCGACCGCCGCGAGGCCGAACACGGCGATGCCGTAGATCATGCCGGCCGCCCAGACGCTGAAGAACGGGCCGGCCAGGAGCGGCACGGGCGCGAGGAGCAGGCAGACGACGAAGCCGAACAGATAGGCGGCGGGAGACGAGGTCCCCGCCAGGCGACGGACGAAGGTTCCGGTCATGGCCGCCGTCGCGAGGAGCAACAACGGCAGCACCACCAGGTAGCGCGCGCCGAGCGGGGCAATTCCGAAGAGCTTGATGACCGCCGAGGCCAGCCACAGCTCGCCCCAGTGGTACCAGACCTGCGGCGAGGCCCCAGCCAGATCGTCGAAGCCGGAGGGCAGCGTGTTCGTCTCCGTGCCGGTGGTGACAAGGTCCCGCCCAAGGACCGCGTAGAAGGCGATGTCGGTCTTCTCGACCGGCTGAACGCCGTCTCTGGGGCTCAGCGACATGGTCGAGCCGTACAGAAGGGCGACGGCGACCACGAAGACGCCTGCCCCGACGGCCGTCAGCGGGAGGGACGGTCGGCGGGCGGATCGCGATTGGGTCGTCCCTTCGTCGCCGTCACTCGCATCCGACACTGACACGGCGACGGCCGGCGCCGGCGGACGTCGCGCGATCGCCAGAACGAGCGCCAGGGCGAAGCCGATCGCCACCGGTACGAACGAGCTCCGTCCGCCGGACCAGATCGCTGCCCACCAGGCGGTCACCACCATCAACCCGAAGGCGAGCCCGACCCCGAGCATCTCGCCTGCAGGTGCGTCGGGCCGGAAGAGACCGACGGTCCGGGCAATCCAGAATCCGAGCAGCCAGCAGCCGGCGCCCAGCAGCAGCGCCAGCCCGATCGCGAGGAGGCTGTCCGGGTTGGCGATCGTGATGGCGAGTTCGTCGGCGAGCCCAAGCGACGGCACTGCCTCTCCCCTCGATTCCACCTGTCGCACGGGACGTTCACGGGCGGGCGACACATCCCGGTGCGTTCGCCCCGCGGGACGATACCAGTTGAGGATGTCGAATTGCGAGGGCGCTCCGACCCAAGGGCACGGAGCGGGGAGGCGCCTCGCTATACTCGCCCGGCCATGACCCACGTCTTCGTCGCCCCCCATCCCGACGACGTTGCGCTCTCCTGCGGCGGGCTGATCGCGAGCCTCCGCGAGCTCGGCCAGAACGTGACGATCCTGACGGTGTTCTCGGGTACGGGCCGGGCCGAGCGCGAGAACGGCGACGGCCTCACGACCTACCAGCGCGAGGCGCTCGGCTTCGGGACGAAGACGATGTGGCCGGTGTCGGAAGCGTTCAACCGCTCCCACATCGCGGCCGACTTCCCGGTCTACGGCGATCCCGAGGTGCTTCCGGCTTGGGCGGCCACCGACGACCGGCTCGAGGCCACCCAGGTCGACGCCGACGCCGCCGCCAAGCGCTTCTGGCAGCGCTCGTCGTGGTACCGCCGGGCGAGCATCCGGTCCGAGTCGCTGGCCGGTCAGCCGGTGATGGACACGCTCAGCACGCAGGGCGCGGTCGCGACCGACGAGCTGGTCGATGCCGCCGCCGCGGGCGAGCTGATGGCGAAACGGCGTCTCGAAGATGAGATGTTCGCGGCCTTTGCCGAAGCCTCGATCGTGTTCCTCGACCTGCCCGACGCCGTGTTCCGCGGGTACGAGAACGACGAGGAGCTGCTGAATGCGCCGCGCGCCGACGACGCCGCGCCGTACGAGATCCTGCTCCGCGAGATCGTCCGGCTCGAGCCGCAGAAACTGTACCTGCCGCTCGGCGTCGGCAACCACGTCGACCATCAACTCTGTCGCGACGTGGGAGTGAAGCTCCTGGGCGAGGGCCGGCGCTGGGTCATGCCCGGACCGGATTACGCCGGAATCGTCACGTTCTACGAGGACTTCCCCTACGCCTGGTGGAACGACTTCTCGCGTCTCGAGGACTTGCCGCGAACCGCCTTCGCCGACCTGCCTGACGGCGTCCACCTGAGTCCCGAATTCGCCGACATCGGCGATCAGCTCGAGCGCAAGATCAGCGGCATCAACCTGTACGAGAGCCAGATCGATCGGCTGTTCGAGGGGACCCAGGAGATGGCTCGACAGGTCCGGGCGTATGCCCGGAAGGTCGCCCTGCTCGACGGGTCAGGCGGAGCCGCCGAGCGCTACTGGTCGACGGCGCAGGCGTAGCGGTCGCCGGGGTGGGGCGTGCGGGGCGGCCCAACGTGACCGCGCCGCCGTTTCGAATAGCCGCATAGTCCTGGCCGGGTGCAACCCGTCGGGTCAGCCTTTGGCGCTGTTGCTCCCGTGGACGCCCTCGTGGTGCGGCATCCGCTCGTCCTGCTCCGTGGCGCCACCCGTTCCCGGTCCGGTCAGCTTGGTCTGATCCTGGTCCGGTCGGCCGGCGATCGCCTCCTCGGGCGCCTCGCCGCCGCCGAAGACCGGATTCGGCTCGCCGGTCGGCCAGCCGCCCTGGTCCTTGGCTCGGCCGCCGCCGAACTTCGCCTGCCGTCGTTGTTCGCGGTTATGCTTCTCCATGGGCGCATGGTCGCACGGTCGGGGCCGGGCTGGCCGTCGCACGATGTGGCCGCCGACTCGCACGCGCCTTTCGAACATCGCAGGCGGGCGGGTGAGCGACCCCCTCCCCGACGCTACGATGGGTCCGCCTTGAGTGAACGCACCCGTGACGCGACGCCCCGGATCCCGTTCATCGGGGCAGTCGCCGCGATCGTCGCGCTCGCCATCGCCATTCGGATCGCCCTGTGGCCCACGCCGGGCCTGACCGGCGACCTCGACCAGTTCGTCCTGTGGGTTCACGGCCTCGCGACTGGCTCCTTCGGCAACGCGTACGACCAGAACCTGTCGTTCCCGCCCGTCATGGCCTGGATCTGGGGCGTCCTCGCGGCCATCGAGCCGGCGTTCCGAACGGTGACGACATCGGCCGAGCCCGGGATCCGGGCGATTATGAAGGCGCCGGCCAGCCTGGCCGACATCGCCCTTGGCCTCGTCGTCATCTGGCACCTCCGGGCTACCCGGCGCTGGGCGATCCTCGGCGGTGCCGCGATCCTGCTTCACCCGGCCGTCATCGACGTCAGCGCGTGGTGGGGCCAGTACGAGTCGATCTACGTGCTCGGCGGCGCCGTCGCCTACGTCCTGGCGGTCCGCGGCCATTCGCTCTGGGCCGCTGCGGCGCTGGCGGTCGCCCTGATGACCAAGCCGCAGGCCCTGCCATTCCTCGTGCCATTCGGGGCGTGGTTCCTGGCCCGCGACGGCTGGCTTGGCGCCGTCCGGGCCGGGCTGGTCGGGGCCGCAGTCATCGTCCTGCTGTGGCTGCCGTTCCTCGCGGCCGGCGGGGTCCAGGGCTACGCCCGGAACCTCGCCGAGTACCAGGGCGACATCTTCGCGATCCTCTCGCTCCGGGCGTGGAACGCGTGGTGGCTGGTCCAGGAGGCTTTCGCGGGCGGTCAGTTCGTATCCGACCAGGGCGCGGTCGTCGGCTCGCTGACCCTGCGCCACGTTGGATACGGCCTGGCCCTGCTCGGCGAGCTGGCTGTCTTCGGCCTGGCGTATCGAGCGCGCTCCGCGCGGGGGCTGGCGTATGGCCTCGCTGCGTCCGTCCTCGTCGCGTTCTGCCTGCTGACGACGATGCACGAGCGCTACGCCTTCGGGGCGCTGGCGTTCCTCGCTCTCGCCTTCCCGGATCGTCGGGCGGCCTGGCTGGCCCTCGTATTCGGGGTCGTGTTCACGCTGAACCTGCTGGCCGCCGTGCCGCCGACTCCGGAGGTCGGCGCGACCCTCCCGGTCGGCGGTCCGCTCGGAGTCGCCGGGTCCCTCGCGATGCTCGCGATCCTCGCGGCGACGATCGCGATTCTCCGCACCGAGGCAGTCGAGTCAGCGGGCTCGAGGGCGGCGGCCGGCGAGCCGACGAATGCGGCCGGCAAATGCGACGCGGTACCAGTGGAGATAGTGCGGTAGCCACTTGCGGAGCTTGAAGTTGCTCTGACCGGCCGTCCGGTCGCGCCACGTGGTGGGGATCTCGGCGATGCGGCTGCCGGCGAGGGTGGCCTTCACCGTCAGCTCCAGGGCCAGCTCGAAGCCGGCACTGCTCTCGATCGGAGTCGTCGCCAGAAACGTCCGTTGGTAGAGCTTGAAGTTGTTTGTCGGGTCGTGGGTCGGGACGCCGGCGAGGTGATGCAGGCTGAGCCCGGCCGCTCGGCTCATCAGTCGCTTCAGGCGTGGCCCGCCGACCTGATGGCCACCCTTGATGTACCGACTGGCCGACACGATGTCGGCACCGTCGCGGGCGAGCGCGACCATCGGGTCGACGACGTGGGGCTCGTCGGAGCCGTCGGCCATCGAGATCAGGACAAACGGTCCAGTCGTGCCGGCGATGCCCGCTTTCATCGCATTGAGCACGCCCCGACCGAGATCGTTGCGGAGGCTGCGCAGGTTCGGGATCTCGTGTGCGAGCCGGGCCACGACGGGCACGGTGGTGTCCTCGTCGAAGTCGTACACGACGACCAGCTCGTGGGGCGTCTTGATCCCGGCCGACAGTGCCCGGAGGACCGGCTCGACCCCCTCGCCCTCGTTGTACACGGGCAGGACGATCGAGAGCTCGGGAGGGATGCCGCTCGCGCTCACAGCCGCCCCGCCGCGACCTCGTCGCGGATCCACGGGATCACCTCGTCGAGCATCGTCTCGAGCGACGTCGTCGCCTCATAGCCGAGGACTTCCTTCGCCTTCCGGACGTCCGGGACGCGGAGCTGGACATCGTGCTTGAACGGCGTGTCCGAGGTGTAGTTGAACGGGCGGCCGTCGGTGTGGATCTTCGACCAGATGCATTCGGCCAGCTCGAGGACGGTCGTCGAGCGGGCCGTGGACAGGTTGAAGTCGTTGTTTTCGGCGGCCGGCGACTCCATCGCAAGGCGGATGCCATGAGCGAGGTCGCCGCCGTACGTGTAGTGGCGGACCTGCGACCCGTCGCCCAGGACGTGGAGCGGGTCCTGGCCCTTGAGCACCTTGAGCACGAGATCCGGTACGACGTGCGAGAGAGCCAGCTTCACGTTGCCGGACATGATGTCGGTGTCGCGCGTGGCCCGGCGTTCGCCGATCCCGACGCAGTTGAACGGTCGGACGATCGTGTACGGCAGCTGGAACTGCTCCCTGGCACCGGCCGCGAAATACTCGGACGCGAGCTTCTGGAAGCCGTAGGTCGAGATCGGCGGCGGCGAGGTCTTCTCGGCGCCTTCCGGGGTCGGGAACACCGTCGCCGACTCGTAGACCATCGACGAGCTCACGACGATGATCCGCTTCAGCCGGCCGGTCTTGTGGGCGGCGATCGCCGCATCGAACGTCGAGGCGAGGATCCGCTCGTTCTCGGCCAGCAGGTCGTACGCGAACTCGTGGAAGTAGCTGATCCCACCAATCATCGCAGCGGCGGCCACGACCTGGTCGACGTCTGCCGCCAGCTCGGTCATCAGCCCGACGTCCTTGGCGTCGCCCTCGAAGAAGCGGTAACGCGGGTGATGGTCGTACGACTTCGTCAGGCGGCCGTATTTGCTGAAGTCGTCGAGCCCGATGACCTCGTGGCCGGCCTCGAGCAGCTCCGGGACGAGATAGCCGTTGATGAACCCGGCGGCGCCGGTGATCAGGATCTTCACAGCCGGATGCCCTCGCCGAGGGCGCCCCAGACGTCGACGACGTCCTTGCCCCCGACGTCGAGGCTGCGGTACGCCTTGTGCGGCACGCCGAGCACGAGCACGTCGCTCTCCTCCAGGACGCACTCGAGAGTCGTGAGCCGGTCGTCCTGGACGAACGGGTCCGTGCAGACGACAGTGGCGCCAGCCCAGGCGAGGAGCTTCCGGAGCTTGTAGCTGAGCGACGCCCGGGCGTCATCGGACTCGGCCTTGAACGCCATGCCGAGGATCCCGACCGTCTTGCCATGGAGCCCCTCGTAGCGGCGCTCGAGCGCCGAGACGATATACGCCGGCAGACCCTCGTTGACCTGCATCGCGGCCTGTCCGAGCGGGAAGTGGTCGGTCGTGAAGGCGGCGAGCTGCATCGTGTCCTTGAACAGGCAAGGGCCCGCGGCGAAGCCCGGCGACGGGAGGTCCGCCGCGCGCGGATAGTCCGTCCGGATCGCGTCGAGGACGTTCGAGTAGTCGATACCTGCCTGGTCCGCGATCATGAAGAACTGGTTCGCGACGGCGAACTTCATGTAGCGCCAGGTATTCGTGAAGAGCTTCGCGAGCTCCGCCTCCTTGGACGTCGTCCGGATCGTCTTCCTGGCAAGGCGGCCGAAGAGTGCCTCGGCTCGATCGCCGGCCGGCTCGGTGTCGGCGCCGACGATCTGGGGCAGGGTGTGGAGCTCCTCGAGGGCGTGGCCCTCGGCGATCCGTTCCGGGCAGAAGGCGACGTCGACATTGGCGCCGCGCCTGGCAAGGTGCTGGGCCACATAGGCGGTCGTGCCGGGATACACGGTGCTCCGCAACACGATCAGCGCGCCATCGCGGAGGTATGGGCTGATCTGAGCAACGGCTCGTTCGAAGACCGTCATCGATGGCCCGAGGAACTCGTCGACCGGGGTGCCGATCACGACGACGACCTGCATGGTCCGAGCGAGGATCGCACCATCCGTGCTCATCTCGAGACGGCCGGTCGGCAGGAGCTCGGCGAGGAGTTCGTCGGCCCCGTTCTCCTTGAACGGCATCTTGCCGGCGGCGATCCGGTCGAGGCCGGGCTGGCTGATGTCGTAAATGCCGACCCGCAGGCCGGCCCGGGCGAAGGCAAGGCTCAGGGGGAGCCCGACATGACCTCCGCCGCCAAGCACCACGACGTCGAGTTCAGGTGGCATGCGCAGACCGTACCAGTCCGGCGCGGGATGGAGCCATGGGCCGAACTCCCTCCGGCAACGTCGGACCGCGTCTCACGAGGCCGGGCGCCGCAGAATCGTGCCGTCATCGTCGGCGTAGAGCACCGTCCAGCCCGTCAGTGTCAGGCGCGCGACGAACGCGTCCTCGTCGTCGGTCGCAACGACGAATGTCGGCGCCCAGCGGGCGAGGATGGCCTGCCATCCGTCGGTCCCGCGGTGGACCGCGTCGTAGTCGTCCCAGACCGCGGCCGGGAACACCTCGATCCGGGAATCGAGGGCGACCGTGGCCTGCGGCAGGGCCAGCTCGAACCACGATCCCCACGGTTGCGGGTTGAGGATCCGGTCGCCCGGCCGGACCGCCTTCCCGAGCGCATGCGTGATCCCGCCAGGGGCGTCGCCGACGGTCCCCACCGGGACGCCGAGGCGGCTGTCGATCGGGCGCCAGACTGGCACGAGGGCGACGCAGACGAGGACGATCAACCCCACGAAGACGACGTTGAGGCGGCTCGAGCGCTCGGCACGCCGCGGGGCAGGCGCGGCCTCCGTGGACGTCTCGCGCGCCGCGAGCACCCCGGCGATCGCGACCGCGGAGCCCAGCGGCCACCAGGCGACACCGCGGATCGCATACGTGCCGATCGCGGCGAAGACCGCCAGCCAGGCGAGCGCCGGCCAAGTGGGCGGCCGGCCACGCCGAACGAGGAGGAGGACGGCCACCGCGACCGATCCGAAGAACAGGATCCCGGGGATCGTCCGGAGCGTCGTCGGCTGCCACTCGCTGATCCGGCTCGTCACGAAGCTGTTCGTCGACAGCCCCACGGCATAGGCCCACACGCCAATGCCGAACGGGTTGACGAGCGCGGCCGCCGCCGCGACGACTGCGACGCCGAGGAGCCGGTGCCGGCCGGGCACGCGGTCGTGGACGTCCTCGAGCCAGGCGAGCCCGAGCACGACCGGGCCGAGAATGAAGCTGCCGTGGATGCT
The DNA here is from genome assembly GCA_013698095.1 of Chloroflexota bacterium. Lineage (GTDB taxonomy): Bacteria > Chloroflexota > Limnocylindria > Limnocylindrales > CSP1-4 > CF-46. The sequence goes on along the minus strand of JACCVQ010000133.1, from coordinate 27,476 downwards.
GGCCCAGGCGAAGACGATGACCGGCACCGCCCACAACAGACGCGGATGGGCGCGCCGCTCCACGACGATCAGGAGCGTCAGCGCCAGCAGCGCCATCCCGAACAGCTGCGGCCGAAGAGCCAGGGCAACCGCGGTCACGACGAACGCCGCGATCGTCAGCCAGGCGGCACGTCGAAGGTCGAAGCCGCGCCGCCGACACGCCTCGAACAACAGTCCGAACGTGAGACCGACGAGCACGGCGCGCAGGAGCGCCAGCCCCGTCCAGCCGGCGACGCGATAGACCGTCGCGAGGATCACCTGGGCGCCCCATTGCTGGTTGAGCCACGGCTCGCCGGCGGCGGTGAACGTGAACGTATCGGTCGTCGGGATCCGGCCGGTGTCGAGGACGATCCCGCCGGCCCGCAGGTGGTACGCGAGATCGACCGCCGACAGGTTCGCGATCAGCGCCGCGAGTACCGGCAACCCGATCGCAAGGAATGCCCACAGGCGAGCGAGGCTCATCGGCCCGCGCCGGCGGGCGTCGTGCGCGCCGGGCCCTCGAGGCGGGCGACCACCCGCTCGGCCAGCTCGATCGAGTAGTTCTGGCCGCGATCGTGGGGAAACACCTGGAACATGCTCGCGACGAACAGGTTCGGGACCGGGGTCTCGAACGGCGGGATGCGCATCCGAAAGCCCGGGGTCACGATCGGTTGGGCGAACCGGGCACCGAACGCCCAGCGCTTGCCCACCCAGGACGGATCGAAGGCCGGGTTCAGGCCGCGGATCGCCGGTGCGTAGCGGGCGAGGGTTTCGTCCGGGGTCTCCTCGAACAGCCGGTCGTCGTGGGGCACGTAGTTGCCGAGATAGACAAGGTGCCGGCCGCCGTACGCGGCCGGCTCCAGCATCGCGGTGTGCTCGACGACGGCAAGGAACGGGCTTCCGCGATCTGCAACGCCGATCCAGTAGCGCCCCGTCAGCGGTCGATCGAGACTGAGGATCAGGCAGTGCGCGCCGAGCGCATCCGGCGGGCGCGGCCCGGCCGTGGGGTCGATCGCCGGGTCCTTGGTGATCCCGAGCGTCAGGTGAGCGGGCAGGGTCGAGATCAGGCGATCGAATGTCTCGACCCGAGCGTCGGCGCTCCTGACCGAAATCTCCGCTCCCTGCGGCTCGATCGCCGCGGCCCGGAAGCCCGTGACGAGCCGCCCGCCACGCTCGTCGATCCGGGAGGCGATCCGGGTGTAGAGCTGGTGGAAGCCGCCGTCGATGTACCCGAGCTGACGCGTTCGATCGTGGATCCGGGCCCACAGCCAGGCCATCGAGACGTCGTCGGCCGCATCCCCGAATTTGCCCCGGAGCAGTGGCTCCCAGACGACTCGCCAGGCGTTGCCGCCCATCACCCGGGTGAGCCAGCGCCGGGCGCTGACATCCTGGATCGGCCCGGATCGCGGCATCGCCTTGAGGAGAGCGACACCGGCGCCGAGTCGGACCCGGTCGATCAGGGGCAGGCCGCTGAAGCGCAGGACGGCGCCCGGCGTGTCGAATGCCTCGACTCGGCCGCCTGACTGCATCGCGGTCTCCGGCTCGTGCCAGCGCAGGCTCGGCCCGAGCCCGAGCTCCTCGATCAGGGCGGTGATCCGGCGGTCCGATCGGAAGATGTGGTGGTAGAACTTCTCCAGCCAGATGCCGGGCTCGACCTCGAAGCTCCCGGCAAGGCCGCCGACGCCATCGCCGGCCTCGAGGATCGACACCTCGTGACCGCGCTCCAGGAGGCGCAGCGCCGCGGTCATCCCGAGGACCCCTGCCCCGATCACCCCGTACTGCATCAGGCGGCCGGCTCGTTTGCCGCCAGGACTGCGGCCGAAGTCGGTTCCTCCGCCTCTCTGCCGTCGCGCCAGCCCACGACAATCAACCCGATCAACGTGGCGTGGAAGGCGACCGCATAGGTCCAGTTGGGAGCAAAGGGCAGGAGCACCCAGAGATGGACGAGCGGGATGAGAATGGCCCACCACTGCCCCCGATCGAGGAGCCACGCCACGGGCAGGAGCAATATCACGGCGTAGTGGGCCCACACGATCGGCGAGATCAGCTGGCTCGCAACGACCGCCACGAGGAAGCCCGCCGTTCGCGGTAGCCGGATCCCGGTCACGACGACGATCGCCAGGATCACGATCGTGTTGACGGTCTGGATGGTCCGGGCGAGCTCGAGATCCATGCCCAGGCTGCGCAGCGTCGCCCCGATCGCCATGTTGACCGGGATGTCGACCGCATTCGAGAGCGATCTGAGGAGGGTGAGGAGGCCAAGCCAATCGAACAGGCCGACCACCGCCGCGATCCCGGCGATGACCGCACCCACGACGGCCGCGGCCGCCAGCGCACGCCAGTCGCGGCGGACAAGGAGCCAGACGGCGATCAGCCCCGGTTGGAGCTTGACCATGGCTCCGATCGCCACGCTCGCGCCGAGCCAGACGGGCCGCTCGAGGTTCCGCCAGGCCAGCGCGAACAGGACGTAGAGGATCGGTGCGACCGTGCCGAGCCGGACGCCGTAGAGCAGCGGCCAGCCGACCGCGCCGACCAGCAGGATGATGATGCGCGTCGTCGGCCGGACCGGCAGGATCGCCGTCCCGATCCCCCAGCACGCGAGCAGGAACGCGATCCACAGGCCGTTGCCCATGTCGAACCCGAAGACGCTAAACGGGATCGCGAGCATCACGAAGGGCGGCGGGTACTGGTAGATCCCGCACGTCCCGGTCGAGGCGACGGAGAGGTCGTAGATCGGCCTGTGGTGGGCCCAGTTGACGGACGCGTTGAAGTAGGCGAGGAAGTCGCAACCGAGCGTGCTCTGGGCGGTCAGGAGGCCGTACCCGATGTAGGCGACGATGACGGCTCCGATGGCGACGATCGACACGATGTCGGCCGGACGTCGGCCGAACGCGGGCCGCGGGGGCGAGCTCGTGGACCGGCTCATGGGCGTGCCCCGAGCGGCGGCGTGCCGCCAAACGTCTCCGGTCGCGCGACCGGGACGCGGCGCTCGCGCCACAGTGGAACGCAGGCGGCGAGGACGGCGAGGCTGTTCACCCAGACGACGGGCATTGCCAGGACGACCGCGACCGGGACAAGCCAGCGACGATCCGTCAGCGCGGCGAGGACGACCACGACCACGGCCACCGCCAGGCGCGGCGCGAGCGCGATCGGGAGGTAACCGCCGACGGTCGTGAAAGTGCCCTCGCCGGCGCCCCCTGCATCGGCCCGCAGGATCTCGATCCAGCGTGCCCACTGAGTCGCGTCGAGGGCGTACGAGACTCCGGCGATTGCCGCGGTCACGCCGAGCGCGATGGCGAGCGAGCGCCACTCGCGCCGGACCAGGAACCACAGGATGCCGACGCCCGGCGTGACCTTCGTCAGGAGCATCAGCGCCCACGCCGCCGGCCAGCGGAACCCGACGACGATTGCGGCGGCGTACAGGAGGTGGACGTTGCCGGACACGATCTCGAAGGCGATCGGCAGGAAGAGAATGCTCGGCAGGGCCCAGCGTCGGAGGATGAACCACAGCGCAGCGCTGTTCAGGGCGGTCCACAGCGCTGTGAAGACCGCCAGCGGCAACCAGACGAATGGCGCAAGGGCCTGGGCGAACGCCGGCGAATAGAGGTACGCCCCGATCCGCCCCGTCGTCGCGTATTGGTAGAAGACACCGTCGCGTGTCGTCCAGTAGGCGTACGCATCCACGCTGTCGGCCCACGGCTTGATCGCGAGGAGACGCAACGCGACGAAGGCGACGGCAAGGATGACGAACCCGTCGCGCAGCAGGCGGTCTCTCACAAGGGCGATCCTAGCCCGCCCCGGTGCGCCTCCGCACCACGACGATGGTCCTACCGGCGATGCGAGAGCTAGCTCGCCGCGGCCTCGGCCAGGCGAACGGCGCGAGCGCCGTCGTCGTAGATCTGCTCGATCGCCTTGACCATCAACTCGATGCAGAAGCGGTCGTGGACGAGGTCGTGGCCGGCCTTGGCGATCCTCGCGGCGAACGGGCGATCCTTCAGCAGACGGACGATCGCAGCGGCCAGGGCAGCCGGGTTGTCGTGCTCCACGAGCAGGCCCGTGACGCCGTCTTCGACCATCTCCGGGATCCCGCCGACATCGGATGCGACGACCGGCCGCGACAACGCCATCGCCTCGAGGATCGACAGGCCCTGGGCCTCGCGCCACGAGGGTAGGACGGCGACGTCAAGCGCGGCGGTGACGGCCGGGATGTCGTCGCGACGCCCGGTGAAGACGACTCGATGGCCGACCCTGCGGGCCGACGCCAGCTGTTCGAGCGCGTCGCGTCGCGAGCCCTCGCCGACGATCAACAGGTACGCGTCCGGGACCTCGCGGAGGACCGCCGGCCAGGACTCGATCAGGGTCTGGTGACCCTTCTCCGACTCGAGCCGGGCGACGACCCCGACGATCTTCGATCCGGTCTCGATCCCGTACTGGTCGCCGAACGGGGCGCACGGCTCCTGGTGGTCGTAGCGCTGGAGGTCCACCCCGTTGTAGATCAGGCGGACCGGCGCGCCGGTCCGGTGCTCGTCGGCGATCTTGCGCTCGATCGACTTCGAGACCGCGATCAGCTGGTCCATTGACGGGGTGAGCTGGCGGAGGAGGTCGCGGTCCTCGTGCGAGCGGATCCGCGACGAGTGGACCGTCGAGACGACGTACGGTGCCCGATGGCCGCTGTCGCGGAGGGCGATGACGGCCTTCGTCCCGACGATGTCGGCCCGGTACATGTGGGTGTGGACGACGTCCGGTCGGACCATCGCCAGGTGGGCGGTGAGGGCGCGGACGGCGGCCGCATCGTCGGCTTCGTCGATGACGGTGACATCGAAGCCGTGGCGCTGGAGCTTGCGGACCGCGCTGCCCCCCGACAAGGCGACGACCGACGCCTCGTAGAACGTGCGGTCGAGCCGCGACAGCAGCGAAAAGAGGTGCTCCTGTGCGCCGCCGCTGGTGCCGGTGGCGAGGATCTCGACGACCCGGACGCGCTGCGGGCCGGGCAGGTCAACGTGCTCGAGCGGGACGAGACATGGGTCCCAGGTCGGGGGCGCTCCCATCAGGCGGAGCTCCCGTCGGCGTCCCGGCGCACCAGCAGCCGCTGGATCGGCTCGTCCTCGGAGCCCCACTCGTACTTGTACGGCTCGTTACCGCGCAGGAAATCGAACCGCCCCATGCCGGCCTCGAGCGCCGCCTGCACGTAGCGCGCGGCGAGCAGGACGCCCGGCGACAGCTCGCGGGCGTCGGGGTCGATCCCGGCGTTGTAGAACATCCAGGTGTCGGCCGTCGCGACATGGATCCCGGCGGCAACGCGCCGCTCGCCGACGGTCAGGAACGACAGCCGGACGGGGCCGTCCGGGCCGTTCTCCTCGAACAGCCGGCGCATGAACACCCGCGACGCGTCACCGCCCGGCGTCGGCGGGAACAGCCCGTCCGCACCCCAGCGGCGCTGATGGAGGTCGATGAAGTCGGGCAGGTCGGCGAGGGGGTCTGCTGATGGCGCCAGGAGGACTTCTCCCGAGGCCTCGGCTCGCCGGATCTTGCGCCGGATCTCGTGGCGCGATTTCTTGTCGAGGGTCGCGAGATAGCCCTCGAAATCGACGTTCTCGGGGAACGTGACGACCGGGCAGACGTCTTCGCGCTCCAGATTGAGCGTCCAACGCTCGCCCATCTCGCGCACTCCGAAGGCTCTGGCCAGGGCGTCGGCGGTTGGGTCGCCGCAGCGGAGGCGGCGCAGGTCGACCGCGTCCCACGGCTCCGGATGGCCGGGGTCGACCGCGTCGGGCGAGGCAAGGTGGTCGACGAGAGCCGTGGCGACCGCGGGCATGTCGGCCGGCGCCGCAAGGATCGTCGCGTAGTCGGCGTGGTACGAGGCGCCGAAGAAGATCGCCTTGGCGGTCGGCGGGACGGGAGTCAGGTTCCCCGGGTCGCCGTGACGGATCTTCGAGGCCGTTGCCTCATCGCCGGGCTCCACCTCGTGGCGGTGCATGAGGGGCACGATCGCGACGGGCTCTGTTGGCGCGCCGCCGGCGCGGACGACGATGAGCGTCTGATCGTGAGCGCTCGCGCCGTAGGCATCCCACCACGCCCGCTGGTAGGCCCACGACGAGAATGGCGTCGCCCACGAATTCGCTGCCGCCAGGCGATCCCAGGTTGCCCGCGGGACGTCGTCGAACGCTCGTCGCTCAACGCGCAGGGCGGCCGGATCCAGGGCTGCGTCCGGTTGGTCGGCTGGCCTGTCGGGGGTGGTCGCGCCCGGACAGGCGGGCTCCGCGCTGGGAGCGTGGGTGGTCACGGGCCGAGGATAGCACCGGGTCCCCGGATTCGATTGCGGCCGCAACGGAGCGCGGAAACAGCGACCGTGCGGAGCCACCAGCTACCAGAGCGGACGAAGAAACCGCAGCGCGTCCATGAAGTCGTCAGTCATCGGAGGGACGGTCGGTTCGAGCGGCTGCCAGCCGCCGTCGCGCAAGTCCGCGAGCGACGATCCGATCGACGATGCGACCGCGAGGATCGTGGGCGCCGCGCCCTCACGCGCCTCGGTCTCGGTCGGCTGGAACGTTCGGATCAGGGCCGTCAGGCCATTTGCCGCCTGGGCGCCCGCAACGGCCGGGGCCAGATCGTAATAGCGATTCGGGATGTGGGTCACGACCAGGCCGCCAGGCTTGACGAGCCGGGCGTAGAGCGCATAGGCCTCGCTGGTCAGCAGGTGCGTGGGCACGGCATCGGACGAGAATGCGTCGACGAACAACGCGTCAAATCGTTGAGCCGGAACGTCCGAGAGGGACAGGCGGGCGTCGCCCAAGACGATCGATGGCCGCGGATTCGCGCTCGACAGGAACGTGAAGAAGCGCGGATCCGACGCGACCTCTGCCACGAGCGGATCGATCTCGAAGTAGGTCATCGTCCAGTTCGGCCGGAGGTACGACGTCAATGCGCCGGCGCCGAGGCCGACGATCGCGATGTCCTTTGGTTGGTCATCGCTCTCCAATGCCGCGAAGACGTCGCCGAACGGGCCGGCCGGCGCGTAGTACGCGGTCGGCATCTGCGCCTTCGCCGAATCCGTCCACTGGACTCCGTGGACCGTGGTCCCGTTCATCAACGTGGTCTGTGGTGCGCCGTCCGGTCGGAGGACCTCGGTCACGCCGAAGAAGCTCCGGTCGCGGAAGATCGCGGCCGGTTGGAGGACGAGGACGGCGAGCGCCAGAACGAGCGCCGTGGATGTGGCCAGAAATGCGGGCCGCGCGCCGACGAGCAGGATCAGTCCGCCGACGAGCAGCCAGCGGATACCGGCCTCCGCACCGAGCGACGTGTCGCGCACCAGGAACACGACAAGGATCGCGGCGACCGCGAGGTAGGGCAGCACTCGGCTCCGGGCGCCGCGGACGAACGGCGCCAGGTTGATCGGTGGTCGGTTGGTCCGCGCGACGCCACTGCCGCGACGCCGTGGCTCCGTCGCGGCGAGGGCGACGAGGGCCAGGACGAGCAGGATCGGGAACTCCCAAACGCCCGGAAACAGGATTGGCGCGAAGAGCGCGACGAACGCGCTGGCGAGCGCCCCGCCGATCGAGATCACGAGGTAGAACTCGGTCAGATGGGCCGGATCCGGTCGGTCCATGGCGAGCCGGCCGTGCATCGCGGTGGCGACGACACCTAGGCCGCCGTACATCAGGACGACGAGCGGCAGGATCGGCCAGCCACCGGCCGACCCGAACGGCACCCACATCAGGGTGACCGCGGCGGGGGCCACGAGTGCGGCCGCAGGCACCATGCGACGACCGCGATCCGAGAACGCGACGATGAACGTAAGCAGGTAGATCGCCAGCGGCACAAGCCACAACAACGGAGCCGAGACGAGATCGGTGGCGATGAACGTGGTGACCGCCGACAGCAGCCCGGACGGCACCGCTGCCAGGAGCAGCCAGGTCGCCCGCCGCCGCCCGGCGATCGGCTCGGATGCGCCGGTTGTCTCGAGCTCGTCCGGTCCGGCCGCGGGTGACGTCCGTCCGGCGCGTCCGCTCGCCCATGCGGCGCACCCGGCGATCGCCAAGGCAAACACGACAAAGCCGACGGCCCACACCCCACGCTGGGCCGACAGCCCCAGCCGTGGCTCGATGAGAAACGGATAGGCGAGCAAGGCGAGCAGGGACCCCGCGTTGCTCAGGGCGTAGAGCCAGTAGGCGTCGCCGCCGTCGCTGGTGGCGGTCCGGCTGGCCGCGTACCACGCTGACACGAGTGGCGTCGTGGTCGTCAGGACGAACGCCGCCAGCCCGATCGTCAGGGCCAGCATGCCGACGAGGTTGAGCACGTCCGGAATGGCCGGGTCGCGGAGGTCCGCTGGGCGCGCCGGCGAGAGGGCGAGTGCGGCGCCGGCAGCCAGGACGAGCGCGATGTGGAGCACGGCGCCGCGCCGGATCCCGAGTCGTGTCACCGAGAGATGGCCGTACAGGTAGCCGAGCAGCAGGACAGCCTGGAAGAAGAACAGCGTCGTCGCCCAGACGGCCGGCGTTCCACCGAAGACCGGCAGGACGAGCCGGCCGATCAGCGGCTCGACCGAGAACAGCAGGAACGCCGACCAGCCGATGACCCCGCCGAAGGCGAGGACGGCCGACGACGGGGCCAGCCATCGCCGACGCGTGTCGGCGTGGGCGTGGGCGTGGACGGGCGGATCTGCGCCGTCGGTGACGGCCCCCGGTTCGATCACGTCCTCATCGTGGCGACGCGCAGCACCCGGTCAAGTAGGAATGTCGGTGCGCCGAGTACGGGCCCGGTCAGCCGCGGGTCAGGGAGAGCAGCAGGCCCGGGTGCGCGAGCGGGACATCCCGGTTGAGCACCCGGCGCAGGAGGAAGTATTCGGGCAACGGGCGATCGTCGGTGATCAGCGGTCCGGACCCGGTGAACCGATCGACCGCGGCATCGTCGATCCAGCGGAGCTGGTCGATCTTGGTGACCCACTGGTCAATCGTCGTTGCTCGTGAGTCGTACGCCGACGAGATGTCCTCGAGGATGCCGGGCCGGCCCAGGACTTCGCGTGTCGTCGCCTCGTCGAACGCCATCGGCTGGTCGCTGCCCATCATGTACAGCCCGTAGCCGCCCGGCCCGAACAGCATCGTGACGTGCGGGAACACGCTCTTGAACGTCCGGACGTGCGCTTTGAACTCGTCGATCGTGGCGCCGTATGGGACCCACTGCATCATGATCCCGGCCGGATTGAGGCGGGCGTGGCCGGCCTGGTAGTACTCGAGCGATGAGATGACCGAGGCACCCGAGCTGAAGATCGGCGGCGGCGGGTCGGTGACGATGATGTCGTAGGTCTCGGTGGTGAGCTCGATGTGGTTCCGGCCGTCGGTGACGATGATCTCGCCATTCGGGTCGGCGAGGAACTTGCCGGCATCCGGGTAGAACCAGTGGAACATTTTCGGCACGGTCGGGACGAGCTCGATCCCCTCGGTCTTCATGCCGGCGATCAGGGCGCCCCGGAACGCCGAGCCCATCCCGAAGGCGACGGTCGCGGCGCTCTGCGACTCTGGCCGGAGGACGAGCGGCAGGATCGGCATGAGCTTGGCGTCGACCGTCAGGAGCGTCATCGCGGTGCCGGTGACCCAGAGCTGCTGCGTCGCCGTTGCGCCGGCCTGGACCGACGCGATCTCGTCCTCCTGGCTCTCGAACAGCTGCGCCTTCCGTTCGTGGATCCGGGCCACGCTCGGGTCGACGATCGTGCCCGGCCTCGCGAGCCCGGCCACGATCGCGACAGCGACGACGGCGGCGGCGAGCCCCGTCGCGAGGCGACGATTGGGCGAGACGGACCGCGCTCCGGCACGGCTGGCGACAAGGGCGATCGCGGTCGCAACGTTGACGAGGGCGAGGAGGGCGACGGCGTTCGGTGAGCCGACCGCCGGAATCACGAAGAACGGGATCGCGAAGGTGGCGGTGATCGAGCCCGCCGTGTTGGCGGCCAGCAGGCGACCGGCATTGGCGGCGATCCGGTCCGGATCGTCGCCGAGGAGCGTGGACGCGGCCGGAAACGTGAAGCCCATCACGATCGTTGCGGGCAGGACGACGAGAATGATCGGCCCGAGAATCGCCTGGGCGGACTCGAACGCATTGCCCGGGTCAATTGGACCGGGCTTGCCGATCACGAGCACGAGGCCCACGAAGGCGATCGCGGCCACCAGCGCCTGAGCCATCGCGATCAGGGCGACCGGCTGGCGAATTCGTCGGCGATTCGCGTTGAAGATCAATGCGCCGATCGTGATCCCGATCAGGAACATCGCGAGGATCAGCGTGAAGACATACGTCGAATTCCCCGTGCCCGACGACAGCAACCTCGTCCAGAGGACCTGATAGCCAAGGGATGTCAGTCCCGAGACGAAGGCAAGGACCAGGGCGAGAGTGGGGCGTCGGCTGGAAGCGACCGCTGTTGCCAACGCCTCCTGGGCCCGAGCGACTGTCGGTAGCGGATCGACCGCGCCCGGACCCCTGCTGAGGACAAGAGCGACCGCCCCGGCGACCGCGGAGCAGGCGGCGGCGATGACGAGTGTGCCCGTCAATCCGGCCAGTTCGATCAGGACCAGACCGGCCGCGAGCGTCCCGAAGATCGCGCCCAATGTATTGGCCGCGTACAGCCGTCCGAAGGCGGCGGACAAGTGCTTGTCTCGGCTGAGCTGGCGGGTCAGCGCGGGCAGCGTTGCCCCCATCAGGACCGTCGCCGGGGCGAGCGCCAGGATCGCGAGTGCGAAGCGGAGCAGGGCGAGGACGATCGGCTGGCCCTCGATCGCGGGGTAGATCCCGCGGTACAGCTCATGGAGGAGGCGGAACGTGACCGGCGTCAGGAGGACGACGACGACGAGCACGACTTCGATGATCCCGTACAGCCGGAGCGGCGACCGCACCCGGTCGGCCAGCCGCCCGCCAAGGAACGAGCCCACCGCCATGCCGCCGAAGAACCCCGTCAGGATCGTCGAGACGGCCTGGGTCGTGTTGCCGAAGACGAGCACGAGCTGGCGTGACCAGACCACCTCGTACATCAGCCCGGCGGCGCCGGACAGGATGAAGATCGCAAGGACGAGGCGGGGATGGCGCACGGTTCCTCCATTGGGCCGGGTTCGCCGGGGAGTGTTGCACGCTAGGGGGGAACCCGCCCCGCGAGCATCACTTGAGGTTATAGGCCCAGTAGACGCTGCCCAGGCCGACGAGGACGCCGAGGGCGATCAACAGCCGCCAGCCGAGACCGATCACCGGACGCTCGACCCCCAGCTTCGCCAGTCGCTCGGCCGCGCCGGCCGCCGCGAGCACGCACAGCGCCCACACAAACGGAATCGAGTCGAGGGCGTAGCGGTAGCCGTATTGGAGCCAGCCGCCGCCGTAGTAGAGCAACGTCGGAATCAGGACGAGCAGGGCCGCCCCGGCCAGCCACCACGTCCGTGACGATCGCCACGGTGCGCGGCTCGCGTAGAGCAGGCCGGGCGAGGTGATGAAGATCGACATGCCGAGTCCGTCCGGACGGAAGAACGGGAATTCCGCGATCTGGCGCGGCATCTTCACGAACAGGTACTCGAGATTCATCCCGATGTGGGCGGTCGAGAAGAGGCCCAGCTTGCGCTGGTTTTCGAGCCACTCCGGAAGCAGCGCCAGGGCGTAGCCCGATTCGAGCGGCGATCCGAACCGCGCGGCGTTGTACCAGAAGAAGAATACGAGTGACGGCAGCACGCCGGCCGCGAGCTCGACCCACGCCCGCCACGGCCAGCGGCGCGGCTCCCAGATCCGATCGCCGCCGAGGAGCAGGGCGTAGAACGGGATCGCGAAGGCCAGCGGCGCCCGGGTCATGAACGCTGCCCCCGCCAGCAGGCCGATGAGCCAGGCCCGGCGCGAGCCCCACAGCTCGACGAGGCAGGCCATCGTCAGGATCGTCGCGACGAGGTGCCCCGTGTGCCAGACCCCGCCCCGGGTCGTGACCCACCAGATCTGGGTCGAGAAACCGAGCAGGAGCACCAACCAGAACCGGTCGATCAGCGATCGGACGCCCGCTCGCCCGGTGAACCACCACGCCAGGCCGACCGACGCGGCGGCGAGGGCGGCATTGATCCCGGTCTCCCACTGGTCCGCGACGGCCGGCCCGACGAGGGCGACGATCGGCATCAGGGCGACAGCCGGGAATGGCGCGAACGGAACGTAGGGGTGGCCGTCCTGCAGGATCACGTCCTGGTAGCCGAGCCGGACGTCGAGCCACACCCGACCATGGAGGAACGCGTCGGCGAGGTAGAAGAAGTCGCCCCGGGTCGCGTCGAACATCCGGTTCGACAGCCAGTACACGAGCGCCGCGAGGATCGTGACGGCGACGCCGACCTGGGCCGCGCGGTCGAAGCGCTCGGCAAACGTGGCGCGGGCGGTCACGGGCGCAAGCGTCCCGGGCGTCGAGCTCATTGGAGGCTCTGTGACAGCGGCCGGACCTCGGGCGCTGAAGCGTCCGCCGTCACCCTGGCTCGGGCCGCCTCGTTCGACCCGACAGCGAGCAACGCCGCCATCGTCACCCAGAAGGCGATCGGGAACACGATTGCGGGCAGTCCCACCGGAAGCATCAGCACAGATGTCGACAGGGGGATTGCGATCGCCCACCAGTGCCCGCGCTCGAGCAGCCAGGCGACCGGGAGGAGCAGAAGCAAGGCGTAGTGATCCCACAGGACCGGCGACAGGAGCTGACTTGCGACGATCGCGACGAGGAGGGACACGTCCGCGGGCATGCGCAGCGCCGCGACCACGACCGCGGCGACTGCGGCGACCGAGCTGACCACCTGGATGCCCGCTGCGATCCCCACCGGGGCGCCCATCTGGTAGGCGACGGCGCCGGGCGTGAAGTTGTGCGGCGTCGTGATCGGATCGCTGACAATTCGAAGGAGAGTCAGGTAGTCAGCCCAGATCGACGGGCCACCGGCCACAACAGTCGCGATGACGGACGCGAGGACAAGCAGGGCCGCCGCCACGACGACCGCCGTCCAGCGCCGGGTCAGGACCGCCCAAGCCAGCACGATCCCCGGCTGGATCTTGACGATCGTGCCGATCGCGCCGGCCAGGCCGAACACGATGGGCCGATCCCGCCAGCGCCAACCGACGGCAAAGAGGAGGAGGAGCAGTGGTCCGACCTGGCCGAGCTTCAGGGCGTACGCGACCGGCCACGACAGGCCGGCGAGGAGGAGGATTGCCCAGCGCACGGTCGGTCGAACGGGCAGGATCGCGATCCCAGCGAGGAGCATGACGGCCGAAGTCCCGAGCCACAGGTTCGAGGCGATGGCGGAAGGCAGCAGCCCGAGCGGCAGCAGGAGCAGGACGAAGGGCGGCGGGTAGTAGAACAGCCCGAACCCGCCCGTGATCTGGACCGACGGATCGTACAGGCGATCCCCGGCGACGACCCGTTCGACGGCCTGGTGATAGGCGAGGAAGTCGTACCCGAAGGTCCCGGCCCCGACGGCGGACAGGATGACCACCCCGGGCACGACGACGATGGACAGGATGGCCGCCACGCGGAGAGCCGCTGCCGCCGTCGTTGCGCCCGGCCCAGCCGGGCCAGCGTTCTCAGGCGTCGCGAGAGCCATGGGTGTGGTCGGCCGTATCGACCGGCCGGACCGGCGCTCCAAGGCGCCGATGGATCAGGGGGATTCGGAGGAGGTCCCATGCGACGCGGAGTGCCAGCCTCGGCCGGGCGCGCATTCTCGAGCCGCGCCGGTCGGCCCACCTGATCGGGACGACCTTCATCCGGTACCCACGTCGCCGAGCGAGAAAAATCAGCTCCACGTCGAACACGATGCTGGTGATTCGCTGACGGCCAAACAGGTCGTGCGCCGCGCTCCGGGTGAAGCCCTTGAAACCGCACTGGGTGTCCTGAACCGGTCCGACAACCCAGGCAGACGCCAGGAGATGGAATACCTTGCCAAGCCAGCGGCGATAGACAGGCTGGCTCTTCCGCATGTCGGAGCCGTCAGGCTGGATGCGACTGCCGAGGGCGATGTCATGGACATCGAGTGCGCCGACAACGAGCGGCAGCATGTCCGGTGGCGTGGCCATGTCGGCGTCCGCGAACACGATCAGGTCCGTCGTCGTAGCCAGCATCCCCGCCCGTACCGCGGCTCCCTTGCCGGCATGGCCGACGGTCATCACGGTGAGCTCGGGCGCCGATCCATCCGCTGGCGGCTTCGCCTCCGGCCGGGCGCGCACGAGGTCGGCTGTGCCGTCGTCGCTTCCATCGTCAACCACGAGAACCTCGATCCGCTCGGGGAGATCCGCTGAGCCCGGGGCACCGTCCCGTGCCTCCGAGCCGCGCCGATGCAGGTACCCGAACAGCTCATCGAGGGCGGGGCCAATTCGATCGGCCTCGTTGAACGCCGGCAGGACCAGGGTCAGCGTCGGGGTCATCCGCGCAAGTCTACGGGCGACGGTTGGGCCGATTCCACCCTGGATCGCATCACCCTGACGATGGCTCCGTTTCGCACGCGTGCGCCTCTGGCGGGCTCAAATCGGAGCTGGGTCGTCGGCGTTGCCGTGCTCGCTGACGTGGCCCTCGGGCTCCCGCCGCCACTCTAGCTCGGGTGGCGCCGCTCCTGGAGACACCGTGGCTGCACTGCCCCGTCCATAATGCTCCAGATGCTCAGGTCCGAGGACCCCACGACCACCGCCTCCGTGCCTGAGCCCCTCGGCCGACGGGACGCCGTTGCCCTCGCCGGGCTCGGGCTGGTCGCCGTCGGCATCCCGCTCTGGATGTCGGCCGCGGCTGGCGGGATCGGGTTTCCCAGCAATGACGACTGGGTCTACATGCGCGGCGCCCTGAGCCTGTTCCGAACGGGCGCCATCGACTCGCCAGGGCACACGGCCGCGACCATCGGGCAGCTTGCGCTGGTGCAGCCACTGCTGTGGCTGACCGGTGGCGCCATGTGGGTCTTCACGGCGTACGGGCTGGCCATGGGGCTGATCGCCGTGGTCTCGACGTACTTATTGGCGCGCCGGTTCGTCGGCGCGGGCTCGGCCGTCTTCGCGGTGGCGGTGCTGCTCGCCTATCCCGGGCTCGCTCGACAGATGGCCACCTTCATGACCGATCTGCCCGCCTGCGCGCTCAGCACGCTATGCCTGCTGCTCGGGGTCAGGTGGCTCCAGGGAGCTGGCGGACGCCTCACCTTGATCGCGTCCGTCGGGGTCGGGCTCCTGGCAGTGAGCATCCGGGAGTTCGCGATCGCGGCCCCCGTGGCCATTCTCGTCGCCGCGTGGGCGCGAAACCGCGCCGATGAGCGGCGACTGCTCGCGGCTGTGTCTGCCACCTTCGCCCTCGGGATCGTGGCGATTGCCCTGATTGCGAGCTCGCTGCCGGCCCGGGGCGCGCCATCGACGTTCGGCCTGTCCTTGTCTGCGTACAGCGTGCCGGCGTTCATGACGCTCGCCGCCGCCCTGCTGCCGTCCATCGCGCTGGCCGTCGGCCGGCGGATCAAGGACCTCCAGGCGTCGCACGTCGTAGCGGGCGCCGGCCTCGTCGCCACCGGGATGGTGGTGGTGCCGGACGGGCCCTTCATCGGCTACATCTGGGCTCCCACCGGCGCCGTGAGCGACGCGCTGCTGAGCGGCTTCCGCGATCAGGTCATCCCGCCCCGCATGTGGGTGATGTCCGAGCAGCTCGCGCTGGTCGCATCCGTCCTCTTCGCCGCGCTGATCCTGCGCTGGGGCGGCCGCCGCCTCGCCCGTGTCGCCACGCTGCCGAAGGCCGCTGGCGCTGCGATGGAGGTCGCGCGCAGTCGCGAGGGGCCGCTCGTCCTGTTCCTGCTCGCGTATGCCGCCGGGCTGGCGGTCTTCGGCTCGTTCTTCCCCCTCTACGACCGCTATCTCTACCCGTTGATCCCGCCCGCGGCCGTTCTCCTCCTCCATCCGTTCGGGACGCAGGCCCGGCAGGTCCGGAGCGAAGCGTTCTCCCATGCCGCTCTCGCCTGGCTCGCGCTGTCCGCGATCCTCATCGCAGCCAACTCCTTCGCGTACGACGCGACGCGCTACCGGGCGGGCGAGGCTGCGGTCACCCTCGGCTATGCCGCCCAGACGATCGACGTTGGCCCCGAGTGGGTCGAGTTCCACGCGAGCGGACAGCAGTCGGCGGGGATCCACGACTACGGCCTGACGGACTACGACGACCGGTGGCCGTCGTTCCGTCCCTGCGCAGTCCTTTCCAACAGCCCACTGGACATCCCTGGGTTCCAGTTGATCCGCGAGGACGAAGCGGCTTATCGCAACTACCTGTTCTTCGGGGCGGGCGAGCCGCTGTACCTGTACGGCGCTACCGGCCCTGGTTGCCCGGCGCCGCCGCAGGCCGCCCTCGAGGGCGCTCCGCCTCAGGCCCACCCCGTCGGCCCCGACACGTCGGCACGGAGTACAGGGTTCGGCTCCGGCGCCTCGCTGGTGGACCCGGGCAACATGGGGCCCGGCCCGCACCTCGACCCCGGGTGACGGAGTCGCGCCTCGACCGGGGCGATGCCGTGGCCCTTGCCGCGCTGCTGCTGGTCGGTGTCGGGGCGCCGCTGGCGCTCGCCGCAGCCGCTGGCGCGGTGGGCGTCCCGAGCAATGACGACTGGGTCTACATCCGCGGCGCCGACAGCCTCTATCGCACCGGCAGCATCGCGATACCGGGTCACACGGCCGCCGCCGTGGGGCAGATCGTGCTCGTGCAGCCGCTCCTGTGGCTGGCCGGCGGTGCCAGCTGGGCCTACACGGCATTCGGCCTGGCCATGGCGGCCCTGGGAATCGTCGCCACGTACCTGCTCGGGCGATACGGGGCGGGCCGCCGGGCTGCGGTGCTTGCCGCCGTCCTGGTGATCACATTCCCCGGGTTCGCGCGCGAGTCGGCGAGCTTCATGACCGACGGCCCAGCGTTTGCGCTCGAGATGCTGTCGCTATGGCTGGGGATGGCATGGCTCCGCAGCGGGCGTCGATCAGCCCTGGCCGCGTCCATCCTGGTCGGCGTCCTTGGGGTGAGCATCCGCGAGTTCGCGATCGCCGCACCCGTCGCTGTGCTTGCCGTTTCGTTGGTCCGGAGCAGACCCGGCGAGCGCCTCCTGATTCTGACCTTGGCGGTCCTGGGGGCGGCAGCCGTCGCGACGGTCCTCGCGCTTGTCGACTCAGCCGCGATCAACGGTGGTCTCGGCCGGCCACCGGAACCCGTGCGGCTGATCCTGCTCGGCCCGGCGCTGACGACCCTCGCGGCGGGGCTGCTCCCGGCACTGGTTCCGGCGGTCGGGCGTCGTCTCGCCTCGTTCAGCCCGCTGCACCTGCTCTTGGGCGTCGGGCTGGTGGCGATCGCGTTCAGCGTGCCCACGATCGGGCCGCTGGTCGGCCAGTTCTGGATGCCCGAGGGGCTGATCGGCAACGCCATGCTCAGCGGGACGCGCGACCCGTTGATCCATCCGATCGCCTGGTCCATGTCGGAGGCTCTCGCCGTGCTCGCGGCCGTCCTGCTGGCAGCCGTCGTGGTCCGCTGGGCCGCGCGGCAGTTGGCCGGCGTCCGCACGATCCGGGCCGCATGGAAGCGGGCGGGCTCCATCGCTCACACCCCGACCGCGCTGCTCCTGGCGTTCGCCATCGGCTACGTCGCGGAACTCGGCGCCCTGATCTCGATGGCTGCCTACCCGCTCGACCGCTACCTGGTTCCAATGATTCCGATTGTGGCGATCCTCCTCGCGTCCGGAGCCGCGGGGGCGGGCCGCCCGCGGTGGAGCCGACCGCTCGGCCACGCGGCGCTGGCGTGGCTCGGCGCCTCAGCCCTGGTGATCGGCGCCAACTCGTTCGCCTATGACGCGGCACGCTGGCGCGCCGGTGCAGCCGCCGTGGGCCTGGGCTATGCGCCGGAGACCGTGGACGCGGGCTACGAGTGGGCGGGCTTCCACCGTGGCGAGCCGGCGAATGCCGACTCGCCAGCCCGTGGCCTGACGTGGTACTGGAATTTCCTTCTGGCGGCCCGCCCCTGCGCCGTGCTGTCGAACAGCCCGCTCGACGCTGACGGGTACCACCTCGTCCACCTTGACGCGACTGCGTACCGGCAGTACCTCGTGGTCGGTCCGAGTGAACCGTTGTACCTGTACGGCGCCGTGGATCCGGCCTGCCCGGCGCTCCCGGCACCATGAGCTCGACGCTTCTTCGGGCGCGCGAAAGTTCCCCGCCGCCGCGATCTGCCTGGGGTGCGCCGCGAGCTCCTCGGATGCGTCGCCGTCAGCCACCGACCTGCGCGAGCCGAGGCTCCGGTTCCTGGGACGGTTGCGGCGCAGACCGCGTCCGGCTGATCCGCATGGCCGCGATGAACACGGGGACGAGCAGCCAAGTCGGCGGTCCGGCAAAGCCGACCGTTATGATCGCGAAGGTCAGCCCGAGCAGGATCCAGAGCTGCCTTCGCGACGCCGGGTCGGCGGTCGCGCCGCGGGCGAGAGCCGCGATCCCGAACGGGATGAGCGCCGCGAAGTGGTGGAACCAGGTCACCGGCAGGACGATGAACGAGGCGGTTGCCGCCCAGGTGAGGCTCTCGAGCGGGTCGTCGACGCGCATCGCCGCGCTGATCGCGACGAGGAGCGCCGAGACAAGGACAACCAGCTGCACCGGCCCGACGGCGCTGGGTCCGAGACCCAGGAGCATCACGATCTGGACCCCGGGCCCGAGGTTCCGGGTGTCGAGCAGGTCGACCGAGGTCCCCGCCCGCAACACGGTCACGTAGTCGACCCACGGCTGAACACCGCCGACCGCGAGGCTGAGCCCGAGGACCACGGCCACAGCGACGATCGACACGCCTGCGATCCGCCAGCTTCGCGGGACGGCTTGTCGCTGCGCTCCCCGATCCTGGCGGCGCCACTCGACGAGCCCGCGCGCGAGCATCCACACGCCGAGGACGGCCGGATGCAGCTTCACGATGGAGGCGAGGGCAAGCGCCAGTCCGCCCACGATGACCCATCGCTCCGAGCCCGCGCCCTGGCCGCGAACGACTGCGAGGAGGATGAGCCCGTAGAGCGCGGGGAAGAAGATGTCGATGTTGCCGAACAGCATTCCGACCGTGTAGGGGAACCAGAACGGAAGCAGCGCCGCCATGGGCAACATCGCCGCGCGGCCGATCGCAGGTCCGCCGAATGCCGTAGCCGTTGCGCGACCCACGACGACGGCCGCAAGCGTCGCCGTCGCCACTGCGATCGCGGAGATCGCGACCGACGGGAGGGACGCGAACAGCGAGAACACCTGGGCCACGATCGGCGGATACGCGTAGAAGAGGTCCGCGATGTCCACGGGCCGGCCGGCGAGCATCGCCGAGTCGTAGGGTGAGATGCCGGCCGCCACATCGCGCCCGCCCGCGATCAGCAACTCCAGGTCGAACCCGGCGCGCGGCGGCGTGTTCCGGTACATCTGCGAGGTCAAGCCCGCGAATGCGATCCAGCCGAAGAGCCCGCCGGTCCAGAGGATCATCCGCGCCATCGCCGGTTTGCGGAGGCGATCGAGGGTCGTCATTGAGGTTCGCCGCTCGCAGGTGCAGGCCCGGCGGTGTCACGCTCAACGCGCGTCGTGCCCGGGCCGCCCAGGCAGGCGAGGAGCGTCATGAGGTTGTAGGAGAAGACTCGCGGTGGTGACAGCACCGCCAGGGCGACCGCAGCGGGCCATCCCCAACGAGTGCGGCCAAGCCGGAACGCGACCGCGACCTCGATCGCGACGACGACCGCCCAGAGGATCGGTGACAGGACGAACGGCGAGAGGTTCCCCTCCGATCCGACCTCCGAGGCGATCTGGCCCGGGCCCAGCGTGCCGGGGAAGGCCCAGGTGTTGGCCGGATCGAGGACGAGCTGGACGAGGACGAGGCCCATCGTCCAGCCGGCGAGGCGCCCGACGTTTTTCCAGTCACCACGGGCGACCCAGTAGATCCCGACCGCGAGCGGAAAGATCTTGATGTTGGCGGCAAGGGCAACGGTGAACGGGCTCCCAATGGCGAGGAGCAGGGCGACGAGAGCTTCCACCTGGCCGATCGCAAGGGTCCAGCCGATTCCGATGCCGAGGATGAGGACCGCCCACCACGTTGCCGGCTTGCGGATCCCGATCAGCCAGATCGTCAGCCCGAGTGCCCCGACCAGGATCGCTTCCCAGATCGCGGCCGCGACCTCGAACGGCAGCAGCGCGAGCGGGCGGAACAGGATCGAGAAGAGCGGCGGATAGATTCGAGCGCCCGGCGGATAGAGCGGCTGTCCGGCGTTCAGGCGCGCTGCCGCGTCGTAGTAGACGTGGATGTCAGTGAACGGGTCGTACGAGATGTGGAAGAGGAACATCCTGATGCCGCCAGCTGCCCAGAGAACCGCGATGCCGAGCCACAGCCAGCGCAGCGCGCCGCTTCGGCGCAGCAGCTCCGTCGTTGGGGCGATGGCTCGCAGGACCAGCCACAAGCGCCGACCGAGCTCCATGATCCGGAGTCTAGGCACTGCAGAGGAGTGGGCGCGGCCCGCTGCGGGTCCGATTTGCATGGTCCCTTCGTACCAGTCGGAAGGGCGGACACCCGGTGCTACGCTGCACCGGCCGTGCGAACCCCTCTCGCCCTGTACCTGCTCGCCCTCGTCGGCCGACTTGTCCTGATCTGGCTCCACCCGGATCCGGCCTACCCCGATTCGGCCTATTACGCGGACGTCGCCCGATCGCTCGCCGAGGCCCGCGGATTCAGCGTGGACTTCGTCTGGATCTTTGCCGAAGTCGGCGGCCGGATTCCTGCCGATCCGGTTCTGCCGATCCCATCCAATGCCCACTGGATGCCGCTCGCATCGATCGTTCAGGTGCCGTTTCTCACGATCTTCGGCATGAACCCGGTCGCGGCCGCCGTGCCATTCGCGTTGAGCGGGGCGCTCGCCGCTCCTCTCGCGTGGGCGATCGGTCGCGAAGCGGGCGCGAGTCGAGTGGTGTCCGTCGGGGCAGGAATCCTGACCGCGTTTCCAGCTTTGAGCTTTCCCTTCATGGTCCAGACCGACAACTTCTCGCTGTACCAGCCGCTCGTCGCCGGCGCCCTGTTCCTCGGCGCCCGGGGGCTCAAGGGCCATGCTCGATCGTTCGCCCTGGGGGGCCTGCTGGTCGGGCTTGCGACGCTGGCCCGCAACGACGGCGTCCTGGCGGGCGGCGTCCTCGCACTCGCCTTCCTGTGGGATCGCTGGCGTGCATGGCGCTCGTCCGGATCCCGACGTCCGGCCATCCCCGTCTGGTCGGCGGTCGCGTGCGCCGGGCTGTTCGTCGCCGTGATGGCGCCCTGGGTCGCGCGTCAGCTCGTCGTGTTCGGCTCGATCTCGCCCTCCTCCGCGTCGGGCAAAGTGCTCTTCATCCGCTCGATCGAGGAGTGGAACCAGATCACGTCACCCGCGACGCTCGACCATCTCCTGGGGATGGGCCTCGGGCCGCTCCTCCTGACCCGAGTCGGCGGGCTGGTGGCGGCGGTGGGCATCTTCACGACCCTGGTCGGCGCCGGATTGCTCGTCCCTCCCATGCTGATCGGCGCATTGCGGCGGCGGCGGTCCGTGGATTTCGGACCGTTCTTCGGATACGCAGCCGCGCTCTTCGCGTTTTCGGCGATCGTGTCCGCGATTCACGTTCCGGGCGGGACATTCATCCACTCGGCTGTCGCCCTCGTCCCCCATGGCTACGTTCTTGCTCTGGAAGGGACCGCCGTGGGTGTCGCGTGGATCGCCGCGCGCCGTCGGACGTGGAATCGCGAGGACGCGACGCATGTCTTCAGCGGAGCGACGGTTGCCATCGGAATCGTCGCGGCGTTGGTCGGGACGGTGGTCGTCGATGCCGATTGGAATGAGAAGCGTCAGGCACGCCTGACGCTGGCGGCCGCCCTCGACATCGCGGGCGCCGCGGCCGATGACCGCCTCCTGACGATCGACGCCGCGGGCTATCGCTATCTCACCGGCCGAGGCGGCGTCGTCACGACCAATGACTCGATCGAGACGCAGCGCGAGATCGCAACCGCGTATCGCACGGCGTGGCTCGTCCTCGAGCGCGATGAGATCGCGACCTCCATGGCCCCCGTCCTGCGCGGCGACAGTCGACCGTCATGGATCGGGGCGCCGGTCTTCACGATTCCCGGAACTGATGGCGGTCCGCCGCGTATCGCTCTCTATCCGATCTGCCTGAGTGATGCCGACCGGCGGTGCTCGGTCGTCGCGACCGCGGACTTCCGCGACGTGACACCGTGACGCGTCGCGAGGCCGTCCAGGCCGCGGTCTGCCTGTTTCTCATCTCGGTCGTTGTCCGGACAGTCACGGCGTCGTTCGTGGTGTTTCCGATCCCGGAGGACACGGCCTACTACGTCTCCGCGTCACGGGCGCTGGTCGAGGGCCGCGGCCTGGTCTCCGACGCCCTGTGGAGCTACCAGACGCCGCCGCTGATCTTCCCGCGGCCCGCCTTCGAGGTCTGGCTGCCGCTTCCGACATTCCTGTCCGCGTTGCCGATGCTGGTCCTGGGCACCAGCTTCAGGGTCGCCCAACTGGTGCCGGTCATCGTCGGCTCCCTCATTCCGGTGCTGGCATGGCGCATCGCGGCCGACGTTGCAGCGGAGAAGGGACTGCCGAAGGGCAGGGCACGGACCCTTGCCATCGGGACGGGCTTGACGTGCGCCGTCTACCTTCCGCTGCTCCTCCACTCAACCCTGCCGGACTCGACGATGCTGTTTGCGGCCCTCGCCCTCGGCGCGTGCCTGTTGATGACCCGGCTCAGCGCCGCGGGAGAGGCGATCCGATGGGTGGATCGACGACTTCTCGGCCTCGGCGTCCTGATCGGGCTGGCGGCGCTCACCCGGAATGAGGCGGTCTGGATCGGCCTTGCATGGGCCGTCATCGCATCGACGGGGATCCGCGCACCGCGCGCAACCCGCGTCGGCCTGATCGCTGTTCCAGGTGCGATTGCGCTCCTGATCTTCGCTCCGTGGGCGATCCGCGACTGGCTCGTCTTCGGCAACCCCCTACCCGGTCAGGCGCTCGCCAACGCCCTGTCGGTCACCGGGTTCGACATCTTCGCCTGGCAGGACCCACCCACGATGAGTCGGTATCTCGCCGTGGGCCCGGCCCGGCTGCTCGAGATGCGCGTCGAAGGACTCGGCCACAACCTGTTCAGCGTCCTGCTCCTGCCGGGCGCGCCGTTGTCCCTGGTTGGACTCGTCGCGCTGCCGCTGGCTGTCCGTCTGCGGTCGCTCCGGGCCGTGATGCTGGTCGGCGGCATCACGTTCCTCGTGACCAGCCTGGCCTTTCCGGTCGCAACGACGTGGGGAACGTTCCTTCACGCCGCGGGTCCTGTCCATGTCCTGCTCGTCATCGCGGCGTTGCTCGGGCTGGACCGCCTGCTCGCGGCAATCGGGCTGCGACGAGCGTGGACGAATCCGGTGGCCTGGCTCGCACCGGCGTTGACCGTCAGCGGTGCGCTCCTGTTCAGCGCCGTGCTCTTCCCGTCGTTCGGCGGCAACTCGCGGAGCGTCGAGGCGCGCTATTCGGCGCTCGAACGGCAGATGACCGCCGCCGGAACCCCGCTCGCCACGCTCGGCCCGATCGTCACCGACTTTCCGATCTGGCTTGCTGCCGCAACCGGCGTGAATTCCCTGGCGCTGCCCGCCGAGAGTCCGTCCAGCGTGGTCGACCTTGCGTCAACCTTCGGCGCCCGAACGCTGATCGTCAGCAGCACGGACCACGGAGGGTGGCCCGGCGTCCTCGCGGCCGGCGGGGCCGATGCAGCGTGCTTCGAGCCGGTGGACATCGGGACGCCGACGGACCCCTCCGACGCCGCGGCCATTGTCGACACGCGGGTCTTCCGCATCGTCTGTCCGTGAGTGGCCCGTATACTCCGGGGCGAATGGACGCTGCGTTGTCCGGCGATGACATCCGAACAGTCCGCGATGCGCGGATCGACGGCCTCCGCGCGGAAGCGTCCGAGGCGGTCGGTTACAGCGCGAACACGCTCCGGACCGTCAGCCAGCGCTACCGGACGGCGTATGCCGAGGAGTTCAACCGCTGGCAGGCCCTCCGTGACGAGCTCGATGCCGTGGAACGCGGGAGGCCGGAGGCCCACGCCCGGCGCCCGATCGATGCCGACGACGGAGCGAGCGCACCCGCGAACCAGGCCGCCGAGGCGGCCGAGGCCGGCGCCGAGGCGTCCCGGATCCGGTCCCTCCGGACCGACGTCGATGGGCTCGGCGCGGAGCTGGGCCGGCAGCAGACCGAGCTGGCCAAGCTCGAGATCGCCCTGAAGAACCTCGAATCGACGTGGCTCTTCCTGGAGCGCGGCGACGCCAGCCTGGTCAGCGACGGCGAAGGAATTGCGGCCGATGTCCAGATGCGGATCATCGAGGCCCAGGAGTCGGAGCGCTCGCGCCTCGCCCAGGAGGTCCATGACGGTCCGGCCCAGGTCCTGTCGAACGCGATCTTCCAGGTCGAGTACATCGAGCGGGTGATCGACACGGACGAGCGGGCGGCCCGGACCGAGCTCCGGTTCCTGCGCGACCTGCTCCGGCGCGAGCTCGGCTCGGTCCGGACCTTCATCAGCCAGCTTCGCCCGCCCGTCCTCGACGAGCTCGGCCTCGACGGCGCGATCTCGGACGCGATCGGCCGGACGACGGCCCTCACCGGACTCGCCATCAGCGCCGAGCTCGAGGCGTCGCCGGATCGTCTCACCGGTCCCCAGCAGACGGTCGTCCTGCGCGTCCTGCAGGAAGCACTGCAGAATGTGCGCAAGCACGGAGCAGCCTCGGCGGTCACGGTGGCCACCGGGATCGAGCCCGAGGACTGGGTCCTGACTGTCCGCGACGACGGTCGCGGCTTCGACGTCGGAGCGGTCGCCGCCCGCGGCCGGCGAAACTTCGGCCTTCAATTCATGAGAGAGCGCGCAGAACTGATCGGCGCCCGGTTCGAGGTGCATTCCCGGCCGGACGGGGGCACACTCGTGCGCCTGGCGATCCCGGTGGGAGCAGAGGAGTCCAGATGAGCTTTTCAGGACAGGAACGTCGGCGGGGAGGCCCCGATCGACGAGCCGATGGGGAGCAGACCAGGATCCTCATCGTCGACAGCCACGCCCTCTTCCGGGTGGGGATCGGAAACATCCTGGAGCGCGAGCCGGACTTCGAGATCGTCGGCGAAGCCGATGACAGCCGGACTGCGATCGATCGTGCGATCGAGACGTCGCCCAACATCATCCTGATGGACCTCGCCCTGTCGGCGCCGGGCGGCATCGAGACGACCCAGCGGATCAAGCGCGAGTTGCCCTCGACCGGGATCATCGTCCTGGCCGCCTCGGAGGACGAGGACGCCCTGTTCGACTCGATCAAGGCGGGCGCCGCGGCCTTCATCCTCAAGGACGTCGGACCGGACGACCTCGTCACGATCATCCGGCGGGTCGTGAACGGCGAGTACCTGATCAACGACAAGGTCTTCTCCAAGCCGTCGGTCGCGTCGCGCGTCCTCAAGGAGTTCCGCGAGCTCGCGGTCTACGGCCAGGAGGCCGCCCCGATCTTCGCCCCGCTCTCGCCGCGCGAGGTCGAGATCCTCGACAACATCGCCCAGGGCATGACGAACAAGCAGGTCGCCTACGCCCTGTCGATCAGCGAGCAGACCGTCAAGAACCACATGAGCTCGATCCTGCGCAAGCTGTCGGTCAACGACCGGACCCAGGCCGTGGTGTACGCGATGCGCCAAGGCTGGATCCGGATGCCGGAGGACTGATCGAGCCCTGTGTCCCCATCCAAGCGCGATCGGTCGGCCGAATCCGTCCTCGACAGCGCCGGCGACCTCGCCGGGCGCCTCGCGGCGGACATCGCCACGCTCGACGGTGAGCTGACCGAGATCGAGATGCTCGTCGCGCAGGCCGCCAGCGAGGCCGGGCGCCACGAGCAGAAGCGGGTCCAGGCGGCCGAGAAGCTGAGCTCGTCGATCAACCTCCCGCCCGAGGATCTCGCGAGCCTCAACGCCCAGCTGGTGCTGCTGACGCGCCGGGCGTCGGTCATGGAGTCGCAGGTCGACGTCCTCGAGGGCAAGCGCAAGACCCTGGCCCGCTATCGCGTCTCGCTCCGGGAGCTTGCCGAGCTCTACGGCGCAGACGACCCGAATCCGGGCGCGCCACGGCTCGGGCCGGGCAGCGCCGCGGCGACGGACGCCGGCGCGTCCGACGGGGCTGCCCCGATGTCGCGAATCGTCCTCAACGCCCAGGAGGATCTGCGGCGCGAGATCGCCCGGGCGATGCACGACGGGCCGGCACAGAGCCTGACCAACATCACCCTCCAGGCCCAGATCGTGGAGCGTCTCCTGGGCCGCGACCCGGACGGTGCGCGGGGCGAGCTCCACCTCCTGGTCTCGATGGTCCAGCAGACCCTCGAGGCCACCAAGGCGTTCATCTTCGACGTCCGCCCGATGGTCCTCGACGACCTGGGCCTCCTGCCGACCCTCCGCCGGGCGGCTCGCGAGCGCGGTCGGCGAGCGGGCGTGCCGGTCGAGTTCGAGACGGTCGGCCAGGATCGCCGGCTCAGCGTCGACCTCGAGAGCACCCTGTTCCGGATCATCGATGAGGCCCTGACCGGCTACGTCTCCGTCGGTCCGGACCGCGTCGCGATCCACCTCGAATGGGCCGATGACGTGGTCGAGGCGCGGGTCAGCGCGGAGCGCGACCCGACCAAGGCCATGACCGACGCCGACCAGCACGTGGCCGATGTGGTTCGAGCGGTCGAGGGCCAGGGCAAGGATCTTCCGCCCGCCCTCGAATCGATGATGGCCGACCGGCGCGAGAGGGCCGAGGAGGCCGCCGTCGCCGCCCGCGACGCCGCGGTGGTGGCCCTCCCGCCAACGACCTGGCGTGAGATCCAGCAACGAGCCCTGACGACGGGCGTCGCGGCGGAGCTCAGCGACGGCGGCGGAGCGCTCCTCCTCCGTCTTGAGATCGGGGCGTCGGCCGATGGGCCGGACGAACCCGCCTGAACGTCGTGCTCTCTGGTGGAGCCGGCCGCGGTCCGAGCCCAGGCCTCACGAGCCGTCAGCCCGCGGTCAGGGCGTCGTCGAGTACGGCCTGATTCTCTCCCTGTCGACGGTCCTCGCCGTCGTGCTGCTCGTGTTCTTCGGAGGAACGCTCAGCGCATTCCTCCAGGCGGTCGGCGACGCGATCGAGGCCGCCACCACCTGACCGTCGCCGTTCGCTGGCGAGCGGGCGACGACGCCCCCGAATTGAGCGGCCCAACCCGTACGAATTGGCTACTGCGCTCGCGCGCCTTCATCTGTGATGATGGCCCTCGCCCTCACTCGGGGGTGGGTCCTTATCTTTCAGGAGGCAGCCTCAATGGCTCTCGTTCATCAGTTCCTCGCTTCCTTCCGCAAGGACGACGAGGAAGGCCAGGGTCTCGCCGAGTACGCGCTGATCCTCGCCCTCATCGCGATCGTCGCGATCATCGCCCTCATCTTCCTGGGCGGCCAGGTCAGCAAGATCCT
>JACCVQ010000126.1 GCA_013698095.1 Chloroflexota bacterium | reverse complement strand
CCGGAGGTCAGGACGTGCACGTCGCTGCCATCGCGCGCCATCGTGGCGATCTGCACTGACGCATCGGGTAACTCCAACTGATAGGCAAGCCGTGTCCCGTCGGGTGACCACGCCGGCACCCCCATCTTCCCCGTTGCCAGCCTGATGAGGTCGCTGCCGTCCGGGTCGATCTCGAATATGGCTATCGAGTCTCCGGGATAGTCGTTGCGCGCGAAGGCGATCCGGCCTTCGGGGTCGGGCACGCCATCGCCGGCATGCGAAGGAGATCGGGACCCGACAGCCGGGTGCGTCTCGACGCTCGTCGCGCTTGCTGTCGCGCGACTCGCCGGGCTGTCCGTCGGTGAGACCACTGGGTTGCTTGCCTGTCCGCACGCGACGACTAATGCCGCAATCGCCATGATGGAGATCAGTCGCTTCATTTCGCTCTCGATGTGTTGATCCAACCGTCGAACCCTTGGCGAGTCCTGTGCAACTGAGAATGGTCACTGCCCAAAGCGCAGGCCCTCGGCGATGGCGGCAAGCTCGGGAAGGCGCTCGCGATCCACCACCTCGACAAGGACCTGGAGCGTCGTGTCGCCATTGGCGAGGAGGTAGAGACGGTCCGCGATCCCAGAGATCATCGCGAATTCAAAGTCCGACGGTGGCAGCGCTTTCAACATCGGCACGCCCGGCCCCGGTCCTTCTGCAGACCAGAAGCACGTCCCGGTCCATGTTGGATCCAGCCGCACGTCCACGACCACGCCCGTCAGGCCGCCGATCTCCACCTGGCGCGGCTCGGTGACGACCAAGCCGGGCCGCTTTCGAAGCTCGGCAGCGATCGCGACCGGCGTTTCGGCGATGCCCGGCTCCGGTTGCATGGCCTTCGCCTCCGTTGAGCAGTCACGACTGGCCGGGACCGCATGCAAATAGGCTCCGACGTAGTTCGCGGTACCCGCGTTTACCCCGCCGAGGTCTTGCGCAGGCGGGATCAACAGGAAGTTCCCCGGCAGATCTTCGAGATTCTGCCAGCCGTCGGGGACCGTATAGGTGATCGGCAGCTCGAAGGTCGTCGTGCGGTAGGTGCCGGCCCTCAATGTCCCAAGGCACGAGCCGCCGTCGTATGGGTTGGGACATGGCGGCGCGGTGGACGCGGATGGCGTCGCCGCGGACGGGGACGCGGCGACGCCAGGCGAGGCGGTCGGCGAAGCGTTCACGGGCGGAGCGGGTGGTGAGCCGGCCGGCGCAGCCGACGCGCAGGCCGCGACGAGCAGGAACACGGGCAAGAGACTGTGGATCCGTCGCATTCATCGCTCCTCGAACCTGATCGACGCGAGCAGCGCGTCGGCTGTCGGCATGAACGCCGCAAGGCGCTCGTCGGTCTCGGCCCAGACCAAGATCGCCAGCGGTTCGCCATCGACGTCGAGCGCGAACAGAGCCCCGGGCTCAGTGAGATAGAAGCCCTGGAACAGCCCTCCAGTGACGTGGACGTCGCACGGCATGGTGGAGCAGTCCCCGAACCGCGGCCCGACATCCGCGGCACGAGCCGGTCGGCCGACGACCGTCGCATCGCGGGCACGACCGACCGTGAGATGTCCCCATGCGGCGAGGTCCTCGAAGAACCCTGACGGATCGGATCGGATCGACCGGCGCCCGTCGGGGCCATGCACAACAGGGGTGGCGATCGAGGCAATCAGAACGCCGGCGCCCGTTCTAGGTCCCGTCAGGACGGCCGAGGCGGCCGACGGGCCGGTATTGAATTCGATGATGAGGTCGCCGTCTGCCACCCCGAGGTCGGCGGCCGCCGAGACGCTGTACGTGAACGGCACGTTGAAGGCCTGCGTCGAGGCCCGTGGCCCATCCGGAGCCGGAGGCGGACTGCCGGCCACGAGCAGGGCCGCGAAGGCAGCGAGGAGCAACCCGGCGACGACGGCCGCCACCGCGAGGACTGAAGTCGAACGCCAGCCAACACGTCGCTGCGCTGTCCGACGAGCGTGGTCGACAACGGTTCCGTGAAGAGCCTCGGGCGCGGCAGCGGGGGCTCGGTCGCTGAGCCAGTCGACGACGAGCGCCTCGAACCGTGTCTCTGTCATCGCACCAGCTCCTTCACGGTCGTGACGGTCCGGCCATCGGCCTCGATCGCCGCGCGCAGCACCGAAAGGGCGCGGGAGAGGCGCGAGTCGACGGTGCCCGCAGGCACATCGAGCGCCTCCGCTGTCTCCGCTTGTGTCAGGCCGAGGTAGTGACGGAGGACGACGACGCTGCGGTGTTCGGGCGACAGCCGAGCGAAGCCGCGGTCGAGCTGATCCCGGATCGCGACGATGGCGACGTCATCCCTGCCCGAAGGATCCGTGTCGTCCACGAGCCGGATCTCGACGACACGCCGACCGCGCCGCACGACTGCGGCACGCTGCGAGGAGCGGACGAGCAGCCGACGAAGCCAGCCATCGAACCGCTCGACATCGCGCAGCGTCGGCAAGTCGCGCCAGGCGGCTATGAGCGCATCCTGGACCGCGTCGGCCGCGGCCTCGTCGTCGCCGACGATCAGACGGGCGACAGCGAACAGCTGGCGCATTCGCGGTTCTGTCAGCGAGGAGAACGCGTCCACGTCTCCGTCGCGAGCCCGACTGATCAGGTCCCTGTCCACGGCTCACCCAGCGTGACCGGGCTGGCAATCTGCCGCCGTCACAAGTATTGGGGACCGCGACAGCGGTTTCCTTCCGATTTCGGTGGAAAGCCGACGGCGGCAGATGCGTATGACGGACGGGTCGTGACCTGTGCGGTCAAGGATGGATCGCTGCGGGACGCCGACCGACGGCGCCCTTCTCCTCAACCACGCCACGTTCCCCTCCGTCCGGTCACCACGAGCCAACCATCGATAAGGCGACGTTTCAACGCGGCCCTTAACCGAGACCCGGGGGATGCTGGCCGAGCTGCCGGACCCTAACAGGTTGGTGACCCTCGACCGCAACCGGCACGTCATGGTCACGATGGCCGAAAACGTCGAGACGGCGACCCGCCCGCAGCTCGCAGAGCTTGTTCACTTCTCGTCGAACGGGTCCAGGCGAATAGTCGGAGCTCCCAACCGGAGTCCATCGAGTGGAGGCCGCTCGCTCGACCGTTCTCCAGCCTGCTACGTTGCTAGAGCGCCCCCGGACGGATTCGAACCGCCGACGCCGGCCTTAGGACGGCCGCGCTCTATCCACTGAGCTACGGGGGCGCGGCCGCCATCGTACCGCGCTCGTCGGGCGGGAACGGGACCTCGCCTAGAATGAGATCGAGATGGTCGTCACTCCCCTCCCCGATCTGTACCTGTACACACGCGACGGGTGCCACCTGTGCGAGGAGGTACGCGCGATCGTCCAGGGCTTGCTCGAGGACCGTGCCGCGCGCGGGCAGCGGACGGCGGCTCTCCGCGAGCGGGACATCGCGACCGACCCCGACTGGGAGCGCCAGTTCTTCGACCGGATTCCCCTTCTCGAGCTGCGCGGTCGACGCCTGGAGCTCGTGACCTCCCCCTCGAAGGTCCGCCAGTTCCTGACCGACGCCCTCGACGCGAGCCTCGTCTGATGCCTCGAGCCACCGCCAGCCCCCGCCGCCGCCGCGGCGTCCACGGAACGCAGCGATGAATGCCGACAATCTCACCATTCTGGTCGCGCTTGCGGCCGGCGTGATCAGCTTCCTCAGTCCCTGTGTCCTGCCGCTCGTGCCCGCCTACCTCGGCCAGTTGACGGCCGTCGCCGTCGCGGACGCGAGCCACCCGGGCACGGCCGGTGCGCTCGGCGCCGCGCCCGTCACGGGACTCTCTCGCTGGACCGCATTCCGCCACGCGCTCGCCTATGTCGCGGGCTTCGGTTCGATCTTCACCTTCCTCGGCATCACCGCCACCTTCGCCGCAGCGGGCCTGTCGCCGTGGCTGCCCGTCCTGCGCCAGATCGGTGGGATCGTCCTGATCCTGCTCGGCCTGAACCTCGCCGGACTGCTCCGGATCCCGGTCCTCGACCGCAACTGGCGCCCGCTCGACACCGGGGCCGCGGCCTCCCTCGCGACCGCCACCGGCTCGATGTCCCTTGCCCCCGCCGGCGGCCCGAGCCTCGGCGACCGCCTTGGTGGTCGACTGGTCAGCAGCCGCGGCGGCTGGCTCGCGAGCTTCGGCCTCGGAGCGATCTTCGCGATCGGCTGGACGCCCTGCATCGGTGTGATCCTGGGTGGGATCCTAGGGCTCGCGTCGACGAGCTCGACGGTCGGCCAGGGGGCGATCCTCCTCGTCGCCTACACGATCGGCCTCGGCTTGCCATTCGTGGCCATCGCCCTCGTGTACGACCGGGCTCCGGCGCTCCTGCGCCCGCTCGTGCGCCACGGGCAGGCCGTGTCCGTGATCGGCGGCGTCCTCGTCGTCTTCATCGGGATCGCGATGGTCTTCGACTGGCTGGCGCTCCTGCCGCGCTACTTCAACTTCGGCGGGATCTGACCGGGTGACCGATCGACCCCAGGTCACCCATCGCCGCGAGCGACGCGGCCTGATCGGGCCGTTCGGAGGCCGACACCTCCTGGCCGGGGCGATGATCATCCTGGTGGTGGGCGTGCTTCTCGTCGTCGTGACGACGCCGCTCGGGACGGTCGCGCCGACCGGGCCGAACGATCCGAAGGCCACCCAGTTCGTGCTCGACCCCAACGCCAGGATCGGCGTCCGGCCGGGTGAGATCCCGCCGGAGCTCGAGGTCGTGCGAACGGACGGCACGACCTACCGGTTGACCGATCTCAACGGAAGCCCGGTCCGCCTGGCCGACCTCCGCGGCAAGGGTGTCTGGATCAACTTCTGGGCGTCGTGGTGCCCACCGTGCCAGGCCGAGACGCCGATCCTGCGCGATCTTGCCGGGCGCTACCGCGACCGTGGCCTCGTCGTGGTCGGGATCAGCGTCCAGGAGACCAGCGCCGAGAACGTCGCTGCGTATGCCGCGAAGTACCAGCTCGCCTACACGATCGCGCCCGACTCCACCGGCGAGATCTACCGGCTCTATCGCCCGCCGGGCCTGCCGACCCAGATCTTCGTCGGACCCGACGGCGCCGTCCGCTCGTTCGTGCTCGCCCCGCTGACGCTGGCCGCGGCCGAAGCGCAGATTCAGGCCATCCTGCCGACTGTCGGTGGTGCGCCGAGCGGCGGGTCGCCCTCGCCCTCCCCGGCTCCCTGAACCGAGGAACGTCGAGGCGCGCCACCACCATCGTCGTCCACGGCCGGATCGTCGGCGGCGAGGAACTCGGCCCATGGCTGAGGCCGACACCCGGGTGACGGCCGACAAGGAGGCCGCGGCGGCAGCCGAGGCCGGCGGCTGACGGACACGAAGAAGCCGGCTCGCGAAACGCGGCCGGCTAATCGAGGAGCGGCGGGAGAGATCGACGGACCGCCGAGGCGGAAGCAATGCCTGCACCGTAGCCGTTCGGCATCCCGCCGTCTGGACTACGCGATACCGGACTCAGATTTCGTTGTCCGGCGGTCCGTCTGTCTGATCACAATCTAGACCGAACCCCACCGCACATCCCCCTGCCGGAAGTCATGATCGGGATAGGACGCCTGACGCCTTGCGCCTACGTCAATCGACTCATCGACGGGCGTGCCGAGTCCTTCCTCGCGGGCGAGGCGAGAACTTGGCCGAGTAGTCATGGACGGACCGATAGGTCGGCTTGGAGGCCTGCGCCGCCGCGATCCAAGAACCGAATCAGCCGCCGAGGGCTAACCGCGGCTCCGAAGGGCGAATTGGCGCGCCCGAACCTTGCTTACCAGTCCGTGGACGACTGACTGACCAGGATTGCCGTGCGAGGGCTACTCGCCCTCGTACCGGAACCGGTCGCGGTCGCGAACGAGCCGTCCGACCGGATGATCCTTCTCGTGGGAGAGGACGATCGTCCAGCCCTCATCGGCGGCCTGGGCGAACAGCGAGCCCTTGACGACGACCGAGTCAAGCGGGAAATCGTCGAAGGCGGTGATCCAGCGCGGGTTGGCGCTCCACGGCCGCATCGCGAGATCGCCGAAGAACGCGAGCGGCGCAACGCCCGGGGCACGGACGACGATCGCCTGGTGGCCGGCCGAGTGACCGCCCGTCGGTACGACCGACACGCCGGGCAGGACCTCGCGTTCGCCCTCAGCCCAGCCCTCGGCACCCCAGTCGCGGACGAGCTGGAGCTCGGGCTGGACGTACGAGGCGACGAGGCGCGGGTTGTCGCCGAGGGCGATCTCCCACTCGGCCCGCTGGGCGACGATCACAGCCCCGGGGAATACCCGACTGCCGTCAGCCGCGAGGAGGCCCCCGGCGTGGTCGAAGTGGAGATGGCTCATCGCGACGACGTCCACGCTGGCGGGGTCGAAGCCCGCGTCCTGAAGCGCCGGCACGATCCACGGGCCCTCGTAGCCGCGCATCGTCCGGGCCTTGTCGTCGAGGCGGTCACCGATGCCGGTCTCGACGAGAACCCGCCCGGCCGGCGTCTCGATCAGGAGGCAGTTCAGCGCCTGGAGGAGGCGGTTCTCGGCATCGATCTCGCCGACCGCCCAGCGATCCCACAGGATCCGCGGCACGGGCCCGAACAGGGCGCCGGCGTCGGACCGGAAC
The DNA here is from genome assembly GCA_013698095.1 of Chloroflexota bacterium. Taxonomy (GTDB): domain Bacteria; phylum Chloroflexota; class Limnocylindria; order Limnocylindrales; family CSP1-4; genus CF-46. The sequence continues at coordinate 10,523 of JACCVQ010000126.1, read as the reverse complement.
GTGCCCGCCTGGACGACCGCGACCGACACCCCTCCCCCAAGGTCGCGCCGCCAGTCAACCGCGTCATTCGGGCCCGCCATTCGACGTCAGGATCCCTGGCGCTCGCGGCGCCGGTACCACCACACGTAGACGCCCGCAATCAGGGCCGGGAAGAAGATCGCCCCGAACAGGTAGCCGGCCGCCAGCGCTCCCGTTCGGTCGCCAATCCGGCTCGCGCTCATCACTGCGAGCACGAACAGGATCACGATCACGAAGACCGGGCGAGGCGGCTTCACTGCGTCTCCTTGTCGTCGCCGGTTGCCTTGGTCGCGGTCGGAACGATCCGCGGGCCGCTGAAGTCGCGGTGGAACGCCGACGCGGTCGGCTCCGACTGACCCTGGTACTTGGAGCCGAGCGACGCCGACCCGTACGGCCGCTCGACGGGGCTCGACATCTGGAAGAACGAGATCTGGCCGATCTTCATCCCAAAGTACAGGGCGATCGGGAGATTTGCTACGTTCGACAATTCGAGGGTCAAATTGCCCTTCCAACCCGGATCGACGTAGCCGGCGGTTGAGTGGATCAGGAGGCCAAGCCTTCCAAGGCTCGATTTCCCTTCTAATCTCGAGACGAGGTTGTTCGGCAGCTCGACCCACTCGAGCGTCTGGCCGAGGACGAACTCGCCCGGATGGAGCACGAACGCCTCGTCGTCCTCGACCCGGAGCATCTCGGTCAGGTCCGGCTGGGGGGCGCGCACGTCGATGAACGGGTAGCGGTTGTTGCGGAACACGCGAAACGAGCGATCGAGGTGAAGGTCGACCGAAGACGGCTGGAGGTCCACCGGGTCGTACGGCCGGATGGCGATCTCGCCCGCCTCGATCGCTTTCCGGATGTCGCGATCGGACAGGACGCTCACTTGCCGGCCTTGCCGAAGTCGTCGGTCCCGCGCTCCGCATAGAGCGAGTCGACCTCGCGCTTGAGCGCTTCGAGGTCGTCATAGCTCTGGTAGACACTCGCGAACCGGATGTAGGCGATCTGGTCGAGTTCGCGCAGCTTGGCCATCGCCAGCGCGCCGACCTTCGACGAGTCGACCTCGGTCGTGCCCTGCGAGCGGAGCTCCGCCTCGATCTGGTCGGCGGCCTTCTCGGCGGCATCGTCGGCCACCGGCCGCCGGGTCAGGGCCTTGCGGAGGCCAGAGGTGAGCTTCTCGCGGTCGAACTCCTGGCGGGCGCCATCGCGCTTGACGATGACGAGCCGGGCTGCCTCGACCCGCTCGTACGTGGTGAACCGGGTCGCGCAGGTGGAGCACTCGCGACGGCGTCGGATCGTTGCCGATTCGTCGAGGTCGCGCGAGTCGACGACCCGCGTCTCGCGCTCACCGCATGATGGACAGCGCATCGAGGCTCCTGCTGGTCGCACCACTACCACTTGTGGTGTCGACCGATGATACCACTACATAGCGGGTGTTTCGCGACGAATCGCGGTGCCGGCGCCGCGTTGGACGCGACCTGGCCATCTCGTCTTCGCGGACTGGTACGGCGCCCAAGCGCGCCCGCCGGGACGACCCCCGGCATCGTCTGTGCGGGGGAACCTCGCGCCGAGTCGGGATGTCGCCGTTTCAGGGCGGTGATTCCCGCGGGTCGAGTCCCGGGATGACTGGTTGAGGCGATGGTGCGGCCCGGCGTCGCGGCAACGTTCCGCGGCCTCGAGCAGCCTCAGGCGCTCCGGCGCTGGAACCGCCGGGAGCCGCCACCGGGCCTTAGCGCGGACGCGGCCCTGGCGTGCTCCGCGATCGCTTCGCGCGCATGGAGGACGTTGAGGTAGCCGCGCTTGATCGCGGTCTGCGCCTCGATTTCCCGCCCACCGCGCCGAGCCGACGCCTGGATCGCCCGGCCGTGCTCGATCATCTCGATCGCCCTGGCGCTCCGCTCGAGCTCGGTCACGATCTCGTCCCGGATCTGGAACCCGTCGGTCGGCGGGTGGAGGTCGCGGGCCTCGTCGGCGTAGCGCGCCACGGCGTCGAGAGTCGCGTTGAGGTCGTCGGCGACGGCGTCGGCTCCGAGCTGACCGCGGCGCAGCGCATCGATCCGGGCGCTCAGCTCGGCGAGCGAGCTCTCCGCCCGACCGGCGAGGTCGCCGACCTGTCGTCGGAAACGCTCGGCATCGCGGGTCTGGGCGACGAACCGGCCCGCTCGTCGCAGGACGAGGCCGAACAGCGCGAGCAGGATGAAGAAGGCAAGCATCGGCAGGACGAGCAGCAGCTCCATCTCGATCGCGCCCCGGCCCCGTGCTCGCCCCGGCCGCGGTCTCAGCCTGCCCGGGCGCGGAGGGCAGCCAGGAGCGCAGGGGCGACCTCGAACAGGTCCCCGATCACGACGAGGTCGGCGAAATCGGCGATCGGGGCGTCGGGGTCGCGGTTGACGGCCACGATCGTGGACGCGGTCTGCATCCCGACCTTGTGCTGGATCGCGCCGGAGATGCCGAGCGCCAGGTACAGGGCGGGCTTGACGATCTTGCCGGTCTGGCCGATCTGCTGGGCGTACGGAATCCAGCCGGCGTCGACCGCGGCCCGGGTCGCCCCGACCGCGCCCCCGAGCGCCTCGGCCAGCTCCTCGACGACCGTGAAACCGTCGGGGCCGCCGATCCCGCGTCCGCCCGCGACGATGATCCGGGCCTCCTCGATCGGAGCGGCGGCGCCGGCCTCCTCGACTCGATCGACGACCTTGACCTGGGGCAGGCTGAGCGGAACGTCGACCGTCGTCGGCTCGACGCTGCCGGCCGCCTCGGCGGGAGCGGCCGCGATGGCGTTGGGGCGGACGGTGACGATGCCATGGTCCGTGGTGAACTGGCTCGTGGTAGTGAGCTTGCCGCCGAAGACGCTCATCGTGACGACCGGACCATCCTCCCACGCCACGCCCACGGCGTTGACCAGGACGCCCCAGCCGCTCAGCGCGGACACGACGCCGGCCACGTCGCGACCCTCGGGGCCTGCGCCGGTGAACACGAACGCCGGCTTCTCGCGCTCGATCAGGGCTGCCAGGCGCTGGCCGACGATGGTGCCGGCGGCGTGATCGGCGGTGGCCGGCTCGGTGACCGCGAGCACGCGCGGCACGAAGGTCGCGAGCTCCGTGGCGGCGGCCGTCGGATCGGCGCCGATCACGACCCCCAAGACCTCGGTCCCCGCCGCGCCGGCGAGCGTCCGTGCGAGCGTCGCGACCTCGGTGCTGATCTTTGCGAGGCTACCGTCCGGGGCAAGCTCGCCGTGGACCCAGATCGCGCCGGACGCCGTGCCCGCCATCAGATGATCCTCCGATCGGCCAGGAACTCGACCACCTGGCGGGCGGCCTCCTCTGCCGGTTCGCGAATGACCCGGGTGGCGGCTCGTGGCGGCGGCGCCTCCGATCCGAGGACCGCCGTCGTCGAGACCGCGCCGCCGACCGCCGCTCCATCCTCGAGCGGGACGTCGGCCAGGCTGTTCGTGTCGAGTGTCTTCGAGCGGGCGGCCATGATCCCCTTCAGTGACGGGTAACGCGGCTCACCGAGCGCCTGGGTCGCGACGATCAGGGCCGGCATCGGCGACTCGAGGACCTCGTAGCCGGTAGCGCTGATCCGGTGGACCCGGACGGACCCGGCCTCGGTGTCGGGGATGATCTTCGCTGCATACGACAGGTACGGCAGCCCGAGCAGGGTTGCGATTCCCGCCGGAACGATGCCGCCGCCACCGTCCGACGTGTCGGCGCCGGCCAGCAGCAGGTCGTACTCGATCCCCCGGAGCACGGCCGCGAGGACCCGCGTCGTCGACACCATGTCGGAACCCGCGAGGCTGTCGTCGGTGACCAGCGTGCCGCTCGCGGCCCCCATCGCGAGGGCCTTGCGCATCGTCTCGGGCGCCGTCGGGCCGGCCATCGACACGAGATGGACCTCGCCGCCGTGGGCTTCGGTCAGCTTCAGGGCCGCCTCGAGCGCGTACTCGTCGTTGGCGTTGACCACCGCCGGAACAGCGGCCCGGTCGAGGCGCAAGTCATCCGGGCGGAGACGCTCCCCGCCGGATGCGGTGTCGGGGACGGGCTTGACGAGAACGACGATTCGCAAAGTGCGCGGCTCCGATCGTCAGTGTTGGCGCGCGGTCAGCGCCCGGGCGATGACCAGCCGCTGGATCTGCTGCGTTCCCTCGTACAGCTGGGTGATCTTGGCGTCGCGCATCATCCGCTCCACCGGGAACTCGTCAATGTAGCCGTAGCCGCCGAGAACCTGGACTGCATCGGTCGTGACCCGCATCGCGGTGTCGCCCGCGACGAGTTTACACAGCGCCGACCAGCGACCGGCATCGGCCGCGCCGGCGTCGATCTCGGTGGCCGCCTTGTACAGCAGCTGTCGCGCGGCTTCAGTCCCGGCGTCCATGTCGGCCAGCATCGCCGCGATCATCTGGAAGTCGCTGATCGGCTTGCCGAACTGCTCGCGCTCGGCGGCGTAGGCGGCTGCGACGTCGAGCGCGCCCTGGGCAATCCCGACGGCCTGCGCTGCGATCCCGGGCCGGCTCCGATCGAGCGTCCGCATTGCGAGCGAGAACCCCTCGCCGACCGCCCCGACCCGGTTTGCGTCGGGAACGCGCACGCCACGGAAGCTGAGCTCCGCCGTGGGACTGCCGCGAATCCCCATCTTGTGCTCGACCCGCTCCACCGCAAAGCCGGCCATGTCCTTCTCGACCATGAAGCACGTCAGCCGATCGCGGCGCGGCGTGTCGTCGTCCTCGGCCGTGACCGCGAAGACGGCAATCAGGTCTGCGACGCTGCCCTGGCTGATGAACCGCTTGCTGCCGTCGATGATCCAGTCCGCGTCGTCGCCCTCACCGTCGCGGCGGGCGCGCGTGCGGGCAGCCGCGACATCGGAGCCGGCCTCAGCTTCGGTCAGGGCGAACGCGATGAGCTTGTTGCCCGCCGCGAGATCGGGGAACCAGCGATCCTTCTGCTCGTCGGTCCCGGCCAGCAGGAGCGGCAGGCTGGCGAGCTCGTGGACGGCGAGGATCAGGCCGCTCGTGGCACAGACCCGGCTGATCTGCTCGACCGCCAGGCAGACGGTGAGGAGATCGCCGCCGAGACCGCCGTACTGCTCGGGGAACGGCAGGCTCAGGATGTCGTGGCTGGCGAGCAGCTCCTTGACGTCCCACGGGAACTCTGCGGTCCTGTCGATCTCCGCGGCGCGCGGCGCGATCCGCTCGTCGGCGAGGACGCGAACGGCGTCGCGCAGGGCGGCCTGGTCCTCGGTGAGTCGGTAGGTTGGAGTCGGGCGTGGCTCGGGGTTGGGCGTCGAGCTGACCATCGATCCGATCGTAGCAGCGGACGGTCCGGGCCGGACATCCCCGATTTCGACACGCTAGGCTTCGGGCAACGCGGCGAGCCGGGCACGGGGGCCGGGTTCCAGCCGCCGAGGATGCGTCATGGACCAGACGACCCAGCTCCTCCTTCTCGTCGCCGCGACCACGGTCGCCATCGTGGCACTGCTGCTCATGCTCCGGCGCCAACGCGTCGATCGCGAAATCGCCACGCGCGAAAGTCGGTACGCGACGTCGTCCGAGGGTCAGAAGCGCTGCCCCAGCTGCGGCGCCTACAACACCTGGACCGATCGGAACTGCGTCCAGTGCCGGCGGAAGCTGCCCGGCTGAGGCTCCTCGGCCGCGTTTTGGCGCGCGCACGGCGGCGCGTTCAGCGGCACGTTCGGCGGGGAGCTGTTGCGCCGCGCGGAGGATACGATTTCGGCTCGGCCCTCGAAATTCCGCCATACGCCACGCAGGCGCGCACTACGCCTACCGATCGTTTTGCAGTGGCGTCAAACCGGTCGCAATTGGCCGCATCCAGCTAACTCAGTCCCCGGATCGGCCGCCTCGACTCGGCCGCCGCCGCATTCGCCTGCCTGGTGCGGTCCACATCGGCGTATGAGATGAAGTGAGGTCGGGGCCGAGGTCGGGGCCGAGGCCGGGGTCGGGACCGGGGCCGAGGCCCGAACCGGCCAGAATCCTATTGCAGGACGGGCAGGCGCCGGCCGGCGGGGATCGGGTCGGGCTGGATCACGTCGGCCAGGATCTCCGCAATGTCGCGAGCATTCACGACGCCCGCCCCGGCCCCCGCGAGCGCGGCACCCGACGCTGACGCGGCCATCGCGCCCGAGGCGTCGGCATCGGCGAGGCCGTCCTTCATCATCGTCATGCAGAACGGGCAGCTCGTCGCGACCGTGCCGGCGCCGGTGTCGAGCGCCTGACGCGTCCGCTCGGTGTTGATCCGCGTCCCGCGCGTCTCTTCCATCCACATCCGGCCGCCGCCGGCTCCGCAGCAGAACGTGTTCTTGCCGTTCTTCTCCATCTCGCGGAGCTCGAGCCCGGGCACGGCGCCGAGCACGTCCCGCGGCGCGGCCACCACCCCGTTGTAGCGGGTCATGTAGCACGAGTCGTGGAACGTGACCGAACCGGCCGCGGCCGCCGACTCCTCCTGCACTCGGAGTCGCCCCTCGTCGAGCAGCCGCTGGAGGTAGACCGAGTGGTGAACGACCGTGAACGCGCCGCCGAGCTGGCCGTACTCGTTGGCGATCGTGTTGAAGCAGTGCGGGCACGCCGTGACGATCGTGCGCCGGCCCATTCCATACCGGTTCAACGTCTCGACATTCCCCGACGCCAGGATCTGGAACACGTAGTCGTTGCCCATTCGACGGGCCGGATCCCCCGTGCATGACTCCTCCTGGCCGAGGATCGCGAACCGGACGCCGGCGGCATTCAGGCAGGTCGCGAACGCTCGGGCGACCCGCTTGTTGCGCTCGTCGAATGCCGCCGCGCAGCCGACCCAGTAGAGGACCTCGAGCTCATCGAGCCCGCCAGGCTCGGCAGCCACCGCGGCCACCGTCGGCACAGCGAACGGCAACCCCTTCGTCCAGTCGGTCCGGGTCGAGGCCGGCTGGCCCCACGGATTGCCCTGCCCCTCCATCCCCCGGAATGCGCCCGTCAGCTCGACCGGAAAGCGTGACTCCTCCAGGACCAGGTTCCGGCGCAGGCCCACGATCTTGTCGACGTGTTCGATCAGGACCGGGCAGGCCTCGACGCACGCCCCGCAGGTCACGCAGTCCCAGACGGCGTCGTATGGAATCGCGTCATCGACGATGGGCGCGGCCATCCGGGAGGCCTCTGGCGCGGCGCCGGCGAGGGCGTACGTCTCGCGCACGATCGGATTGTTCGGGATCAGGTCGAGGCCGTGCTCCGCCTCCACCGACATGTCCCGGATGCCCATGATGAACGCCTTGGGGTTGAGGGGCTTCCCGGTGGCATGGGCCGGGCAGGCGTCCTGACAGCGGCCGCATTCGGTGCAGGTGAAACCGTCGAGGAGATCCTTCCAGCCGAGGTCCTGGAGCGACTTCAGCCCGAACGTCGCGTCCTCCCGCTCGAGGTCCATTGCCGGCAGCTCGCCGCGCGGGGCGAGCTTGCGATACCAGATGTTCGGAAAGGAGGTCGCGATGTGGAGGTGCTTCGAGAACGGGAGGTACACGAGAAACGCAGCGACGAGGGCGATGTGAGCCCACCAGAGGACGACGAACAGGTCGTTCAGGATCGCCACCGGGACAGTCGAGCGCAACGGTCCGGCGAGGGCGGCCGACACGAACGCCCCCGGCTGGTCGCCGTGGGCCGCGAACTCGAACGTCTCGGCGAGCAGCTCGGTCGCCACCACCCCGCCGATCATGCCGAGGATCAGGAGCGCATCGCGGTTGAACGTCAGCCGCCGCGGTCGCGAGATCAGGCGGCGCTCGAACGCCCACAGGATCGACCCGATCACGATCACCGCGACGACGTTCTGCATCGCGCTGATCCCTTTCCACAGGAGCCCGTCGAACGGCGCTGACACGATCGTCTCGATCACGCCGCCGGTGACGATGTTCGCCGTCCCGATCGTCAGCAGGACGAAGCCCCAGAAGATGCCCGCGTGCATCAGTCCCGCTCGCCAGTCCCGGAACATCCGGGTCTGGATCAGGGCGTACTGGACGAGGCCGACGAGCCGCGGCCCGATCTGGCCGAGTGGCCGTGGCTGCGGCTGGGCGGGCCGGGCCGCCGCAAAGACGCGCAGGTGTCGAGACATCGCGAGGGCGAAGATGGCCGCGGCGCCCCAGAACACGACGATCGCGAACGGATAGAGAGGCACGTCCGCGAACACCGGGAACATCAGTCGGCGTCCTCGGGCTCACCGTCCCATGCGTCTGGCCGGCCGAATGCGTGCTGGTCCTCGGTGCTGTCGCCAGGTGCATCGCCGTCGCCGTCGTCCGCGGCGCTCGGCGCACCTCCGGCGTGGTCATGGGGTCCGGCAAGCGTCTCGAGAGCGTGGTCGAGAACCGCGACGATCGCCTCGAGCGACTCGGCGGCGCCCTTCGGCGAACCCGGCGTGTTGACGATCAGCGTCTGGCCACGAACCCCGACCACGGCCCGGCTCAGGTCGGCCAGCGGCGTCGATGCTCGGCCCGCGGCTCGAATCGCCTCGGCCAGGCCGGGGACCTCGTAGTCGATCACGGCCAGGGTCGCCTGGGGCGTCACGTCGCGCGGCGTCAGGCCAGTCCCGCCCGTGGTCACGACGAGCGGGTGAACCTCCGAGGCATCGATCAGGACCTGCTCGATCAGGGCCTGGTCGTCGGCGACGGTCTCGCGATCGACGACGAAACCGAGCTCGGTGAGGCGATCGGCAAGGACTGCGCCGCTCGTGTCATCGCGGGTTCCGGCCGCGCTTCGATCGCTCGCGGTCAGGACAAGGGCCGTCCGGTCGCGGGCCGCTGAGCCCGCCGCGGACGCCGGGCGCCCGGTGCCCTCGCCGGTCATGCTCGCGAGCCTCGCCGCGGGCCTCCGCCGATCCGGCCGGCCGCGCGGTCACCCGGTCGGCGCTGGTCCGGCTCGCGCTCCGCGTCGGGATCGGCCGGGCGGTGCCATTCGCCGCTGTTGCCGCCACTCTTCGAGATCAGCCGGACGCCGCGGATCTCGACCCCGCGCTCGACGCCCTTGACCATGTCGTAGATCGTGAGCGCGGCGACCGATGCGGCCGTAAGCGCCTCCATCTCGACCCCGGTCGGTCCCGTCGTGGCGGCCTCGGCCCGGACCCGCAGGACCCCGGCCGCGCGATCCGGCGTGACGGCCACGACGAGGTCCGTCAGGGCAAGGGGATGGCAGAGCGGGATCAGCTCGCTCGTGCGCTTGCCGCCCATCACCCCGGCCAGCTCCGCGACACCGAGAACGTCGCCCTTCTCCCCGCCACCGTCGATCACCATGCTCATCGTCTCGGCCGAGACCGCGACCGTGGCTTCCGCGACCGCGCGGCGGGCGGTCGACGGCTTGTCGGACACGTCGACCATCCTCGGCCGGCCGGATCGGTCGACGTGGGTCAGGCGGCGACGTTCTGAACGGGGCGCGGTGTCTCGGGCCATCGTGTCTCCAGTATCGGCGGATCGGGCGGCGCGTGGGCGGCGGTTCGGCGGGAGAGGTCGAATCTGGCGCCAGGGCGCCGGGGCGCCGAGGCAGGCCCGGAACGCGTCAGTCGCGATCGAGCCACCACAGGTCGACCGGTGCGCCGGCAGCCAATCGATCGACCGCTTCCGGGACGATTGCGAGGCCGTCGGCCACGGCCAGAGCCGACAGCACGTGACTCCCCTGCCCTCGCCCACCGCCGGCGAGGCGGATCCGGACACGGCCGCGGTCGTCGCGGCTCGGAGCGCCGTCCTCGTCACGCTCGGCGACGACGCGCAGGAACGCCCGGCGGCCTGGGCTCTTCGTGACGTCATCGAGGAGGACGGCGTGATCGATCGAGCGGACGAGGCGGTCGAGAGGCAGGCCGGCCAGACGGCGGATCGCGGGCCGGACGAACAGCTCGAACGTGACGAAGCTCGAAACGGGATTGCCCGGCAGACCGAAGAGGAGCGTCCGGCCGCCATCGGCCCGCTCGACGATCCCGAATGCGAACGGCTTGCCCGGCTGGACTGCGACCCGCCACAGCTCCATCCGGCCGATCTCGGCGAACGCCGTTCGGACCACGTCGTACGGCCCGACCGACACCCCGCCAGACACGACGATCGCCTCGACCTCGCCGAACCGGGCGGCGTTGAGCCGGGCCCGGACGTCGTCCAGGCGGTCGCTGGCGATGCCCAGGTTCTGGGACTCCGCGCCGGCCTCGTCCGCGAGGGCCATCAGTCCGGGGCCGTTCGCATCGGGGATCCCGGCCGGCCCGAGCGCTCGGCCCGGTGCCCGGACCTCGTCGCCGGTCGCGAGAATCCCGACCCTCGGCCGGCGATGGACCATCAGCGAATCGTGACCCGCGCCGGCGGCCAGCCCGATCGCGGCCGGCGTCAGCCGGGCGCCGGCGGTCAGGATCGTCAGGCCCTCGGGCAGGTCGTCGCCCGCCCGCCGGATCGCGCTCCCGGCCCCGATCGCCGCGTGCACGAGAACAATCGCCGGCAGTGGGCCCGCAGCGTCGCGACCCCGCTCCCCCGTCGCGGAACCGTCGGCGCCGGCCGGTGTCGTGAGCTCGACCTGGACG
>JACCVQ010000095.1 GCA_013698095.1 Chloroflexota bacterium | reverse complement strand
GGCCACGACCGTCGAGGCCTCACTTGCCGCCGCCGACGTGACCGGTGGCACGGCGCCGGCCCGGGTCGCGGCGGCGATCGCGGTCGCCCGGACCCGTCTGGACGCTCTCCGCGGCTAGGGTCGGCCGGCGCCGATCGTCTGCCCGACGCCATCCCTGGCCGGCCGAGCGACCGTCGCGACCCAGGACGCGATCTCCGCTCGGCGGGTCACACCAAGCTTGGCCAGGATGTGCTCGATGTGCGCGCCCGCGGTGCGCGGCGCGATGCCCAGCTCGCCCGCGATCTCGCCGTTCGTCATGCCCCCGGCGATCAGGCGGGCGACCTCGAACTCCCGGGCCGTCAGCGGCCGCCACGGCTCATCGAAGGAGCCGCGTCCGCGAACCAGCGCGGCGAGCTCATCGGCACGCTCGAGGAGCGCTGCGCTGTCGAGTCGCAACGCCGTGGACCGGACATCCGCGGCGAGCGCCAAGGCATCGCCGGCGCGGTGCGTTCGGGCGAGGCACCGGGCAAGGTCGAGCCGAGCCCAGGTCGCCTCCCAGATACGGCCCACGTCATCCCAGCCGCGGACGGCGGCCTCGAGTCCGTCGCGGGCGCTGGCGGTGGACCCGGCGGACAGCCGGAGCAGCCCGCGGGCGTGGTCCGCGGAGGCCCGGGCGAGGGCCGGCGTCTCGGCAAAGAACGACTCAAGCCGGTTCGCGAAGTCCTCGGCGTGCTCGGGCTCGTTCGCACCAAGGTAGGCCCGAACGCCGGTCACGAAGAACGGCACGATCAATGCACGCTCGCCAGTCCGGGTTCCCGTTGCGAGCGCCTCTTCGCACCGACCGGCCGCTGCCTGGTCCTGCCCGCTCAGGCGTTCGAGCTCGGCGAGGCCCCACAGCGACGGCAGGATCCGGGCGACCTCGCCCGTTGCGGTGCCACGTTCCAGGGCCTCGTCGAGCAGGCTCCGGGCCCTTGCCAAGTCACCGCGCCCCAGTGCGACATAGCCGAGCACCGCACGAGCCATGGTCGCCGCGGCAACGCCGCCGCGCTGATCGGCGAGCACCTGGCTGGCCGTGGCGACCGCGTCGTCCCAGCGCCCGTCGGCCCACGCGAGGAGTCCCTGCGTCGCGATCATGTTGTAGCGGCAGTGGACCTGCTCGATCATGCCGGTGAAGGCGATCCCCTCCGCGGCCCATGTTGCGCTGACCTCGTACTCCATGACCCGGGCCGCGGTTGCCGCCAGATCGCGATAGGACGTCAGTGCGACGTCGACGAACGACCCGTCGGTCAGCGCCCGGTCGCGGACGGCGCGGACGGCCTGCTCCATCTCCGCCAGGCCGCGGTCGATGTCGCCGGTCAGGGCCGCGCGGGCGCCCAGAAGGGAGCGAAACGCGGCGCTGGTGGCCATGTCCTCGTCTGGTCGCGCCTCCATCGCCGTCGCTGCCACCTCGGCGATCGCGAGCGCGTCGAGCTGCATGTAGGCGAGCGAGCCGAGCAGCTGGGCGCGGAGTCGATCCCGTTCGACGCTCCGCTCGAGGACGTCGATCTCGGCGAGCAGGGACCTCAGAAACTCGATTCGGGCGACGACCGGTCGACCGACCCGGCGCCAGCACCAGGCAATCGTGAGACCGGCCCGAATGGAATCGATCGGCCGGCCTGCGGCGGCGTACCGTTCGCGCGCCTGGCTGGCGTATCGCTCGACGAGAGCGCTGTTGTCGTTCGCCGTGGCCTCCTCGCTGAGTGCCTCGAGCAGCTCGCCGAGCCGGCCCGGATCGAGGTCGGCCGGGGCGTTGTCGAGGGCTCGCCGGTACAGCTCCATCGCCTCTCGATGGGACGACAATCGGGCAGCCTCGCGGGCTCCGGCAAGGGCGGCACGGTGCGCCTGCAACCCCAGACCGGCCTTTTCGAAGTGGAGCGATGCGTGGGCCTCCGACGCGCCTTCCAGCTGGGCTCCGAACTCGGCCACACCGGCGTGCAGGCGGCGGCGCTCGGAGACGGGAAGGCTCTGGTACAGCGTGTCCCGAACCAGCTGGTGGCGATAGTCGAACGAGCCGCGCTCGCCGGGCGGGTTCAGGAACCCGTGGTCGACCAACTCCTGGAGCGGCTCATCGAGTTCCTCGGCAGCCCGGTTCATGATGCCGCCAAGAACATGGGGCACGAACGAGCGGCCGATCACCGCCCCCGCCCTCGCCACCGCTCGCGCCTCCGGGGAGCGATGCGACAGTCGCTCCAGGATCGCGTCCTCGATGGTCTCCGGAACATGTGCCCCGAGGATCGCTTCCTGGTCCAGTCGGCCGGCGTCGCCGAGTGCCCCGAGCAGCTCCTCGATGTGGAGTGGGATGCCGTCGGTCCGTTGCTGGACCGCGGCAGCGACCTCGCCCGGGGCCGGCAGGCCGTTGTCGAGGATCAGGGTGGTCATCAGCGCCGTCTCGGCGAGGGTGAGCGGAGCGAGTCGAATCTCGTCGGCCAGGCGCTGCGTCACCAGGCGTGACCGCCACTCGCGAAGCGCCGCGCCGGGCCGAACCTCGTCTGATCGATAGGTCCCGACCACGAGGATCGGTCGACCGGCGACCTCGCGGGCAAGCGATCCGAGGATCTCGAGGCTCAATTCGTCGGCCCATTGAAGGTCCTCGAAGATCAAGGCCGTGGGCCTGTCGAGCGTAGCCACGATGGCATCGACGACGGCCAGCACCAGGGCTCGCCGACGTGGCCGCTCAGCCGCCAGGACTGCCTGGTCCCGAAGGCCGAGCAACGCTCGACCGAGATCGGCCTGCTCGGGTTGGCGCTGCATGCTTCGGGCCAGGTCCAGCACGCACGCGGCCGGCAGCTCCTGGTCCTGGGGGGCGAGCAAGCTGGTCGCAACACGAAACCCGCGATTGGCGGCGCTCCGCCCGATCGCGCCGAGCAGACGCGACTTGCCGATGCCCGCCTCGCCGGCGAACAGGAGGAAGTGACCGCGACCGTCGGCGGCTTCGGTGAGTCGGCGGTCAGCAAGCTCGAGGAGTGAATCGCGCCCGACGAGGATCGGGCACACCAGGGGGCCAAGTCGGCTCATCTGCCGAGTGTAGCCATCGCCCACGCGACGTCATCGGTCGATCAACCCATCCACGCAGCCTCCGTCACGGCGCTTGGGGCATCGGTCGAAATTCAGCGAGCGCATCGGTCAATCAACCGATGACCGTTCCTGACCGGGCTGAGACGGTGTGCCCATCGACCTCCCGGCGCCCTCGATGCGAGGACCGGGAGGCGCCGGAAGCGGCGCCGGGATCGCGACCGCAGCGTGACGGAGGAACTGGATGGGCAAGTTCATGGACGTGCACTCGGGGTTCGTGGGTGTCACGGGACCCCAGCTTCGCGAGGCCCATGACCGCGACCTCGCGATCGAGAACGAGGAGGGCGTGCACTTCGCGCAGGCCTGGCTCGACCCGGTCGCGGGCAAGGTCTTCTGCCTGGCAACGGGACCGTCCAAGGCGGCGGTCATGCGGATCCACGAGCGGGCGGGCCATCCGACCGCCGAGGTCTACGAACTCACCGTGGAGGTGGCCTGACATGCTTTCGATTCGACGACTGACTGCGACCCTCGGCGTCGCGGTCCTGATGCTCGGGGCCATGGCTCCGGCGACGCTGGCCGGCGGGGCAACGAATCAGCAGGCTGCCGAGTCGGCCGGCTGGGGCTGCGGCGCTGACGTCGGACTGCCCGCCGGACACTGCATCAACGCAGGAACCATCAAGAGCTGGTCTGACATTGTCGCCAGGGGCGGGACATTCCAGCTGCGCGTCTTCGACGCTTCGGGCAACTTCCTTGCAGCCGAGATCGCGTCCTTCAAGCCGTCGTCCGACGGAAGGGCCTGCCCGATCGACCCAAAGTCGACCGACGGAACCTACTGGGAGTTCGTTCCCGGACTGTGGGTCTGCCACCACCAGCCCGCGTAAGCACAGCTCGGTGGGTCGGGCTCACCACCTGACCCGCCGCTGCTCGACCGGCGCCGCCCGTCGGCCCAGCGAGGCTGACGGGGCCGTCGGCCATATCGTGCTCGCACCCGCCACGGCGGCCCTCGTCTCTCCGAGGGCCGCCGTGGTCCCTCTATCCTTCAGGCGTTGGCCGCGTTGAGTCAGGTCGCCGTCCCAGCGCGGTCAGCGGCTGATGTCGGCGGTGAGGGCGGTGGTGCGGGCGGCGCCCGGGGCCCGGCCGACGGCCGGCTCGCGCGCCGGACTGTTGACGGTCGCCACCCAGGTAGCGATCTCTGCCCGGCGCGTGACACCGAGCTTGGCCAGGATGTGCTCGACATGCGAGCTCGCCGTCTTCGAGGCGATGTCCAGGCGCTGCGCGATCTCGCCGTTCGTGAGGCCCTCGGAGATGAGCCGGGCCACCTCGAATTCGCGAACCGTGAGGGGCCGCCACGGCTCCTCCTCGAGGCTGCGACCGCGACCCGCCCGGGCGAGCTCGTCGGCGCGGGCGATGAGGGGCTCGGCGGCGAGCGCCTCGGCCGTTCGCCGGATCTCGCCCAGCACCGCCACCGCGTCGGCATGGCGGCTGGAGCGCATCAGGCAGTGGGCCAGGTCGAGCCGGGCCCAGGACCCCTCCCAGGTGCGCCCTCGCTCGTCCCACCCGCGGACGGCGCGTTCGAGCGACTCGCGCGCCGCGGACAGCGACCCGCCGGCCATCCGGATCAACCCGTCTGCATGGGCGAGCGCGGCTCCGGCGATCGGCTCCCAGCCGGTGAGGTGATCGCGGCAGCGGGCGAGCCAGCGCGCGGCGTCGTCGGGTCGGCGGGCGGCGAGCAGGCTGCGCACGCCGGTCACCACGAACGGAATCAGGGGGGCTCGCTCGCCGCTCGTGACCGCGATGGCCAGTCCCTCTTCGCAATGATCGATCGCGGTCACCGAATCGCCCGCGAGGAGGTCCGTCTCGGCCAGCGCCCAGAGCGGCGTGAGGATGAACTGCACCTCCCCGATCCGGCGGCCGGACGAGAGCGAATCGTCCAGCCAGCGACGAGCCTCGTCGAGCCGGCCGCGACCCAGGGCGACCAGCCCGATCACGTCGAGCGAGCCGATCACGCCGCGCCGGCAGCCGCGATCGACGAGCTCATGGCGCGCCCGCTCGTCGGCCGCGTCCCAGCGCCCGAGCGCCCAGTCGAGGAGGGCCGTGGTCGTCGACATCATCTGGCGGCAGTGGGACTGCTCGATCGCGTCGGCGTACTGGAGCCCTTCCTCGAGCGCGACCTCCGCTGCCCGCGGATCCATGATTCGGGCGGCCATGATCGCGATGTTGCGGAAGCCCGTCACCCCCACGCCCTCGTAGCCGGCCTCGCGGGCCTCGCGGGCTGCGCGCATCCCGTCCCGCAAACCGCTCTCGTAGCGGCCGTCGGTGATGTCGATCCGGGCGAGCGTCAGGTCCGCCTCGAGCACGGTCTCCCGATCGCCGACGGCCTCGGCGACCCCTCGCGCCTCCCTGGCCCGCGTGCGAGCCGTCGTCAGCTCCGAGGCGCGGAGGTGATCGTCGGCCCGGACGTTGAGCAGGGACGCCCGGAGCTTTTCCCGATTCTCGGACAGCGGCACGTCTGCGATCTCGCCGAGCGCGCGGTCGGTGAATGCGCGGAGCTCGGCGTGGGGAACCCCGTTGCGGGCAGCAAGGGAGGCCATCGAGATGAGGATCGCCGCGGCCTCCAGTGGCCGCCCAGCCTCGAGGTACAGCTCGCGCGCCCGAGCCGCGGCGGTCGCGCACTCGTCGTTGTGCTCGATCGCGCCCGCCGCGTCCGCGTATCTCTCGTACAGCTCGGCCTGCTCGCCAATCGGCAGATCGGCGGGCATGTTGTCAATTGCCCGCCGGTACAGCTCGTACGCCTCCTGCCGGGCGGAGATCCGGCTCGCTTCGCCGGCCGCGGTCAGCGCCGCCCGGAATGCCTGCGGCCGGAGTCCCGCCCGCTCGTAGTGGCGCGAGGCGTGGACGATGCTGGCGCCCTCGAGGCCCATCCCGAACTCCGCGGCCTGGGCGTGGAACCGGCGCAGCTGAGCGGGCGGCACCGTGCTGTAGACCGCGTCGCGCAGGAGCTGGTGGCGGAAGTCGTAATAGCCCTGGTCGACATAGTCGAACGGGTGCAGGATCGCGGCGTCGACGAGCTCGGCGATCGTGGGCTCGAGCTCGGCCAGCGTTCGATCGACCATGCCGGCAATCACGTCCGGACTGAAGCAGCGGCCCATGACCGCGCCGGCGCGGGCCACCAGGCGGGCCTCGTCCGACAGGCGGGACAGTCGAGCGAGCACAGCATCGCCGATCGTGTCGGGCACGATCGCCGCCTGGATCCGCCGACCGTCCGTCCGGGCGTCGTCGTCGAGCGCTCCGAGGAGCTCCTCGATGTGGAGAGGAATCCCGTTCGTCCGCCCGTGCACCGCCGTCACGACGTCGCGCGGTGCCGGCAGCTCGCCGCCCAGGATCAGCGTCGTCGCGATCGCGGTCTCCTCCGGCGTCAGGGGCAGCAGGCGCGCCTCCTCGGCGTGGCGCTGGCTCAGCAGCCGAGCGCGCCACTCTCGGTGGATCGATCCGACCGGGAACTCGTCGGCTCGATAGCCGCCGAGCAGAAAGAGAGGCTTGTCGGCGCCCAGTCGCGCCAGCTCGCCGATCACCTCGAGGCTCATCTCGTCCGTCCAGTGGAGATCGTCGAAAACGAGCACGGTCGGCTTGTCGATGGCCTCGAGGATCCGGTCGGCGACGCCGCGCACGATCAGCCGGCGCGAGCCGAGCGCGTCGCCGTCATGGCGACCGTCGAACGCGAGAAGGTCGGCCGAGAGAGTGCCGAACTCGGTGCTGTTGCGGAGGCCGTTCGCCATCTCGCGGATCGAGGCGAGGGGAACGTGAAGGTCCTGCGGCGCCACCGATCCGCCGTCGACCCGGAGTCCGGCCGCAACCGCCTTGCGGACGATGGCCCGTATCAGGCGCGTCTTGCCCAGCCCGGCCTGGCCGGACAGGAACAGCGCGTGACCATGACCGAGAGCGGCCTCGCTGATCAGCTGATCGAAGCGCTCGAGGATCTCGTCGCGGCCGACGATCACCGGACAGAGCACCGAACCCGCACGCGTCATGTTGCGAGTGTACGGCCGGGCCGCCGCCATGCGTCATCGGGCATTCGACCGATCCGCCCGCGGGTCGGGAGAACGCGGTGCGCGAGCGCCCCACCCCGGTGTTGGGTCGTACCATCGCGTCTGATGCCCAGCCTCGACACGATCCGGACCGCGCCAAAGGCCCTCCTCCACGACCATCTCGACGGCGGGCTCCGGCCGGCCACCGTGATCGATCTCGCCGCCGAGTTCGGGTACGAGGGGCTGCCCACGACCGACGTCGACGAGCTGGCAACGTGGTTCAGGCGCGGCGCCGACCGCAAGTCGCTCGAGCTCTATCTCGAGACGTTCAACCACACGGTCGGCGTCCTCCAGGAGCGCGACGCGATCATTCGGGTCGCGGCCGAGTGCGCCGAGGATCTCGCCGCCGATGGTGTCGTGTACGCGGAGGTCCGCTACGCACCGGAGCTCTCGACCGAGCGCGGATTGAGCCTGGACGAGGTCGTCGCGGCAAACCTCGAGGGCTTCCGGATCGGGATGGAGCGGGCCGCGGCGGCCGGCAGGCCGATCGTGATGAAGATGCTCGTGACCGCGATGCGCCAGGCGGCCCGCTCGGTCGAGGTCGCCGAGTGCGCGATCCGCTGGCGCGACGCTGGGGTCGTCGGCTTCGACGTCGCCGGACCCGAGAAGGGCTACCCGCCGACTCGCTACCTCGACGCCTTCGACCGGATCCGGCGCGAGAACTTCCACATCACGATCCACGCCGGCGAGTCCTTCGGGCTGCCGTCCATCTGGGAGGCGCTCCAGTTCGCCGGCGCCGAGCGCCTCGGCCATGGGGTCCGGATCGTCGACGACATCACGGTCCGCGACGACGGCTCTGTGGAGCTGGGTCGTCTGGCCGCGTTCGTTCGGGACCGGCGGGTCCCGCTCGAGATGTGCCCAACCTCGAACGTCCACACCGGCGCCGCCG
Source organism: Chloroflexota bacterium (assembly GCA_013698095.1). Classification (GTDB taxonomy): domain Bacteria; phylum Chloroflexota; class Limnocylindria; order Limnocylindrales; family CSP1-4; genus CF-46. The sequence continues at coordinate 1,012 of JACCVQ010000095.1, read as the reverse complement.
CCACGATCGCCGACCACCCGATCGACCTCCTCCGTCGCCTCCGGTTCCGGGTCACCCTGAATACGGACAACCGGCTGATGAGCGGCGTCTCGCTGTCGTCTGAGTTCGCCGCCCTCGATGCGGCGTTCGGGATCGGGCTCGGCGAGATGGAGTGGCTGACGATCAACGCGCTGAAGAGCGCATTCGCTCCGTTCGACGAGCGGCTGCGCCTCATCAACGAGGTCGTGAAGCCCGGGTATGCGCGCTTGCGGGCGGCCGAGAGCCGGGTCACGCTCGGGTGATCCGGCAGGGCGGACCGCGCGCCGCCGCGCTGATCCTCGTGATGGGAGGGGCCGTCACGGGCGTGTTGGGCCTCGTTCTCGGACTCCTGGCGCGCTCCGTTCAGGCGTCGTTCGACGCGCCGCTCTACGACGTGCTCGTGGCTGCCTACAGCCCGGGAAGCACCTGGACCCGGCTCAACGAGGCCTTCACGGTCATCGGCGATCCCCTCCCGAGCCTGTGGCAGTCGCTTGCTGCGGCGGCCGTGTTCGCCGTGCTCTTCCGCGCACGCTGGTGGATCCCGGCTGTCCTGATGCCCCTCGGGTTCGTCATCGAGTACGTGATGCAGCAGGGACTCACCTACCTCGTCGCTCGGGGCGCCCCGCCGCAAGGGATCGGGACCTGGTTCTCGGGCGGGAGCGCTCGGTTCGTGGTCATGTACGGCCTCATCCTCTTCCTGATCACGTTGCGCTGGCCCGGGATCTCGCGGGCCTGGCGGATCGTCGGCGTAATCAGCGTGGCCGTGCTTTCGTTCGTGGAGGGCTACACGCGGCTGTATCTGCTCATGCACTGGCCCACCGACATCCCGGGCGGCTGGCTGATCGGGACGCTCCTTTTAGGGACCTTGATCGCGTCGACGCTCGCCCTCGTCGGACCCGCGCCGGTTGGAGCAGGCCGGGACGAGCCGCACCGGATGGCCTGAGCCGGCCCGCGTGCCCGACCCGGCCCGCGTGCCCGACCCGCCACCTCGTCC
>JACCVQ010000081.1 GCA_013698095.1 Chloroflexota bacterium | reverse complement strand
GTCTCCTTGTCGGGTGCCGCGGTCAGCGACCGGGCGGGTGGTTCGGAATGGGTGGGATCCGGGGTCGCGGGTCACGCGGCCTCGGACTGGGCCTTCTGGTCGCGAACCTGGCTCAACGCGTAGCCGAGGTTGCGGATGTTGGCCACGAGCAGCCCGGCCAGGGTGGCGACCGGAGCCTGCATCCCGCCGGCAAGCTTGCCGAGCAGGACCTCGCGCGACGGCAGGGTGGCCAGGCTCTTGACGCCATTGGCGTCGATCGCCCGATCGCCGAGCACGCCACCGGTAACAGTCACCTGCTTGTACGGACGGGTCGCGTCGAGGACGGCCTTGGCCGTCGCCGACTCGTCGTCGCCGAACGCGATGGCCGTTGGGCCGACCAGGAGCGGGCTGAGAGCCTCCCCAATCGAGTCCTGGGCCGCGATCCGCATCAGGCGGTTCTTGACGACGCGGTAGCTCACGTCCTGCTTGCGCAGGGCGCGACGAATCTCCGCGATCTCCTTCACGCTGAGGCCGCGGTACTCGGAGACGATGAGCGTCCGGCTGCCGGCAAGTGCCTGGCGCAGCGCGGCGACGGTCTCTCGCTTGGCCTCTGTGGGCATGGTGCCCTCCAGCTCTGGCGCACGGCCGGTGCGCGGCGGTGGCGCATCGTGTCGGTCCGAGCAAACCCGGAAAGACCACGAAACCCCTGCGACGGCGCCTTTCGGCTGGCCTTGAACGCAGGGGCGCAACCACCGCTGGGTGGTGCACGGATCCTGCCTCGGCGTGCTCACCGTCGTCCCCGATCGCCTCGCGACGATCGATCCGGTCCGGTGGATCAAGCCCCGACCGTCACCCTCCGGAGAGGTTTGCGGTCTGCGGGCGCAGGCTGTCTCTGGCTGTCCCGTCGATCTTCAATTGTGGTAACGCATCGCGCCGTGAGGCGCAACCGCCACCGCGTGTGGTGGCCTGCGGTCAGGCGGCCGCAGCCGCGGCGAGGACCGCCGGGAGGTCGACCCGGATGCCCGGGCCCATTGTCGTCGCAATCGTCAGGCCCTTCAGGTACTGACCCTTCGCGCCGGACGGCTTGGCCCGGTTGATCGCATCGATCAGGGCGGCCAGGTTGGCGACGAGCGCCTCGGCCTCGAAGCTCGAGCGGCCGAACGCCGTGTGGATGATCCCGGCCTTGTCGACCTTGAACTCGACCCGGCCGCCCTTGACCTCGCGGACCGCGCGGTCGAGGTCGAACGTGATCGTGCCGGCCTTCGGGTTCGGCATCAGGCCGCGCCGGCCGAGGATCTTGCCGAGCTTGCCCACCAGGCCCATCGAATCGGGCGTCGCGAGCGCGACATCGAAGTCAAGCCAGCCGGCCTCGATCCGCTTGACCAGGTCCTCGCCGCCGACCTCGTCGGCGCCGGCCTTCAGCGCCTCCTGGGCTTTGTCGCCCTGGGCGAAGACGGCGACCCGGACGACCTTGCCGGTTCCATGCGGGAGAACGACCGTGCCGCGGACCATCTGGTCGGCGTGGCGCGGGTCGACCCCGAGGCGGAGATGGGCCTCGACCGTCGAGTCGAAAGAGACGTAGGCGGTCTCCTTGGCGAGCCCGGCCGCTTCCTCGGGGCTGTAGATCCGGTCGCGGTCGACGAGCTTCGCCGCCTCGATGTACTTCTTGCCGTGTGCCATGTCGTGTTTCTCCCGTTCGTCGGCCGGCCTGCCAGCCTCCCCCTCATCGGTGAACCGTCGCGGCCGGGGTGTTGCCGGCGACGGAGCTGTCTACTTGACGTCGATGCCCATCGAGCGGGCAGTGCCCTCGATCTGGAGCATGGCGGCCTCGATGCTGTTCGCGTTGAGATCGGACATCTTGACCTCGGCGATCTGGCGGACCTGATCGCGCGAGACGCGACCGGCAGTCTCCTTCTTCGTCGCTCCGGAACCCTTGTCGATCCCGGCTGCCTTGCGCAGGAGGTCGGCAGCAGGCGGCGTCTTCAGGATGAACGAGAACGAGCGGTCCTCGAAGATCGTGATCTGGGCCGGGATGACCTGGCCGGCCTTGTCGGCGGTCTTCTCGTTGTATGACTTCGTGAACTCGACGATGTTGATGCCGTGCGGGCCCAGGGCGGTACCGACCGGCGGGGCGGGCGTTGCCTTGCCGGCTGGCAGCTGCAGGGTCAGGACGATGCGGATCTTCTTGGCCACGGTGGTCGGACTTCCTCTCTACAGTTTTTCGACTTGGAGGAAGTCAAGCTCGACCGGGGTCTCGCGGCCGAAGATGCTCACGAGGACCTTGACCTTGTTGCGCTCGGGGTTGACCTCGTCGACCGTGCCGATGAACTCGGCGAACGGACCGTCGGTGACCCGGACGCTCTGGCCCTTCGTGAATGCCACGCGGAACTTGGGCGTTTCGACGCCCATGTGCCGGAGGATCTGCTTGACTTCGTTCTCATCGAGCGGGATCGGTTCGCTGCGGACGCCGGGGATGTTGGCGCCGCCCACGAAGCTGGTCACACCGGGTGTATTGCGGACGACGAACCAGCTGTCGGGATCGAGGATCATCTCGACCAGGACATAGCCCGGATAGACCTTCTTCTGGACGGTGTGGCGCTGGCCCTGGCGGATCTCGATCTCGTCCTCCATCGGGACGAGCACCTGGAAGATCCGGTCTTCCATACCCATCGACTCGATCCGGTGCTCGAGGTTCGCCTTGACCTTGTTCTCGTAGCCCGAGTACGTGTGGATGACGTACCAGCGCTTCTCGGGCGCCTTGCTGGTCTCCGTCGTGCTCAGCTCGGTCATGATCGTGTCCGTCACCCTCCGACCAGCCGCGCGACGAGGGCTGCGAAGCCGAAGTCCAGGACCGTGATGTAGAGCCCCACCACGAAGGACACCACGAAGACGAGCACAGTCAGGTTGCGGACCTGCTCCCGTGTCGGCCACGAGACCTTCTTCAATTCGGACCACGCTTCATCAATGAAGCGGCGAAGTCGACTCACGTCGTGGTTCTTCTTTCAGCTACGACCGTTTCAGTTGCGTTCTGCGGGACCGGAGGCCGCAAGTTCTCGGCGCGATGTGCCCGAGAACGTGGCAGGGGCGAAAGGACTCGAACCTTCAACCGCTGGTTTTGGAGACCAGTGCTCTGCCAATTGAGCTACACCCCTGCGAATGCCCGCGCGACTACTTTGCCTCGCGGTGGAGCGTATGGCGGCGCTCCCGGGGACAGTACTTCATCAGCTCGATCCGGTTGGGATCGTTCTTCTTGTTCTTGCGCGTCGTGTACGTCCGCTCCTTGCACTCGGTGCAGGCGAGCTGGATCGTTGGTCGCGCTTCGACTCGTGCCATGTCTCTCTCGTTACTCGGCGATCGTGACGATCGCGCCGGCGCCGACGGTCCGGCCACCCTCGCGGATGGCGAAGCGCTGGCCGATCTCGAGGGCGATCGGGGTGATCAGCTCGACGCTCATCTCGACGTTGT
>JACCVQ010000064.1 GCA_013698095.1 Chloroflexota bacterium | reverse complement strand
GCCGAAGAGCGAGTACGAGCCGGGGCGCGGGGTCGAGGGCGGGCCGCCGCCCGAGGTGGCGGCCGAGCGGGCGGCAGCAGTCGCCGCCGGCGATCCGAATGCCGGTCTGCCGACCGAGTGGGATGGCCAGCCGCGTGGGACGCCCGGCGGCTCGCGCCCGACCCCGACCGGGCGCAGGAAGACGTCGATCCCCGTCATCGAGATCAGCCGGGCGGCGTCAAAGGCCGAGGCGCTCGAGGGCCTCGAGCGCTGGAAGGAGCGCCATCCCGCGGCCGCGAAGCACCTCGAGCCGGCCGACGTCCTGACCGACGGGATGCGCGGCCGCTCGTCCCTCTGGTACCGGGTCCGCGTCAACCTGATCCACGTCCCCGAGGCGGATCGCCCCGCCCAGGAAGCGCTCGACCCGGACTTTGATCCATGGAAGGGCTATGAATGGCCGGATCGCAGCGGCCAGTTGGAACGTGCGCCGCGCAAGAAGGGCACGACATCGTGACCCGTCCGGTCCGGTCCTCGTTTCGAGCCCGCGGTAAGGTTGGCGAACACTGCGGCAGGAGAGCAACACAAGCATGCGAATGGCAGATCTCAAGCCCGGTTGGTCGATCGTGGGGAATGATGGAAGTCGAGTCGGCACGGTTCGGGAAGTGGGCCAGAACTACGTCCTGACGTCGATCGCCGGGATGAGCAGCGACATCTACGTTCCCGCGTCTGCGATCGCCAACGTGGAGCACGAGGTGATCCACCTCTCGGTCCCGCAACAGGACGTGGCTCATATGGGATGGGCGCAGCCTCCCCGGGACGAAGACGTCCTCGCCACCTCACCCGAGGCAGATCTTCACCGCCATATCTGACCCGGCGGCCACTGAAGGGCACGTCGGCGACGCCGAGGTCGCGACCGCAGCACGAGTGCCTTCGCTGATGCTCGATCGCCTGAACCGGGCCAGCCCCAATTCCCACCGAGGAGTCATCGTGGCCAGCACTCGCTACGAATCGTCAGTCACCTCCGTCTCCTGGATCCCCTCGGAGGCGATCGAGGGGTTGTCGAAGATCCCGTTCGAATTCGGCGTGACCCATTACGACCAGCCACCGCCCGACCAGCTCGACGACCTGGAGGAGCTCCGGAAGTCGGATCGGTTCCGTGAGGCGAACGAGCTGCGCGCGTTCATCGACGTCGAGGATGGACGGATCGTCGGTCACGGGCATCTCGGCCAGGGTCATATCGGCGCGACGACGGTCCGGGTCGGGCCTGCGGCGATCCGGTTCCCGGCCGTGCACCTTCCCGACCTCCAGCCCGATCCGGAGATCGGCCCCACGTCGGTGCGCTTCGTCCAGACGGTCGGCGGCCGGATGGGCCTGCCGACGCCGCGGCCGGTCCCGCACAAGCCATTTGTCCAGTTCTGGCCGTCGATCGCATGGACGACCCTGGCGCTGACGATCCACGTCGACGGGACGTCGAGCCACGAGCTCATCGGAGCGAGCCCGTTCCCTCGCCACTGGATCTACGACGATGGCGGGGCGCTCGTCCAGAAGTCGGGCGTCGTCGACTTCATGACGTGGTTCAACCACTCGTTCGGCGAACGGACGCCCTGGGGCGAGTCGGATTCTCCGGCCGTCGTGGCCAGTGTCGAGTCGGCCCTCGAACGGCGGCTGTCCGGGTCCATCATGGGTGGCGGGGCGAAGCCGAAGATCCGGACCCTGGCGGAAGGCGAAACCCTCGTCGAGCAGGGGGCTGAAGGCAGCGCGATCTTCCTGGTCCTCGACGGGATGTTCGTGGTCGAAGTCGACGGTGACGAGGTCGCCGAGGTCGGTCCGGGCGCCGTCGTCGGCGAGCGTGCGGCGTTGGAGGCCGGAACGCGCACGGCCACTCTCCGGGCGCGGACCAAAGCCCGCGTCGCGGAGACGACCCCCGACGAGCTCGCCCTCGACGACCTCGGGGTGCTCGCTTCGAGCCATCGCACGGAGGACGGGCGCGCATCCGGATAGCGGGGCCGCGCGCTAACCGCCGAAGATCTTCGCGATCTCGTAGGGCACGCTCGCCTCGAGCTGGTCGTAGCGGCAGTCGGACGGCTGCTTGTCGTCACGCCAGCGGACGAAGGTCGTCCCATGCCGGAATCGATCGCCCTGGAGGTGGTCGTACGCCACCTCGACGACGCGCTCGGGCCGGAGCGCCTCCCATGACAGGTCCTTGCCTCGGTTCCACCGGCTCGTCGCGCCTGGCAGACGCTGGCCCGAGGCATCGGCAGCGCCCATCGCGGACCACTCGGCCCACTCCTGCCACGGGTGGCCGTCGGTCGCGTTCTCGCGGAGCGGCGCCAGAAACTCCGTGAGCGCCGCGCGCTTGTCCCACGTGAACGACGAGGTCACCCCGACGTGGTGGAGCGACCCTTCGTCGTCGAAGATCCCGAGCAGCAACGACCCGACATGCGTCTCGGGTCCGTTCTTGTGCCAGCGGAACCCGGCAACGACGCAATCGGCCGTCCGCTGGTGCTTGATCTTCAGCATCGCCCGCTTGCCCGGCTGGTACAGGCCGTCGAGGCGCTTCGCGATCACGCCGTCAAGCCCGGCGCCCTCGAACCGGTCGAACCAGTCGGCGGCCAGCGCTCGATCGCGGGTGGCCGGTGTCAGGTGGACCGGCGGCTCGACGTTCGCAAAGGCCGCTTCGAGACGTTCGCGCCGATCGACCTGGGGCACGGCCCGGAGATCCTCGTCACCGATGGCGAGCAGATCCCAGGCGACGAAGCTGGCGGGCGTCTCGGCGGCCAGCATCTTCACGCGCGACGCGGCCGGGTGGATCCGGAGCAGGAGCGACTCGAAGGCAAGCTCGCCGTCTGTCGCGATCACGACCTCGCCGTCCACGACGCAGCGCTCAGGGAGGGCGGCTCGCAATGGCCCCGCGAGCTCGGGAAAGTAGCGGTCGAGCGGTTTCAGGTCGCGGCTCTGGATGAGGACCTCGTCGCCGTCACGAAAGACGATCGCCCGGAAGCCGTCCCACTTCGGCTCGAACAGCCAGCCATCGCCGTCGGGCAGGCCGTTGCTGGGCTTGGCGAGCATCGGCTCGAGCGGCGGATCGAACGGCAGGAGCACGAACCGAGTGTACGGCTGATCCTTCGTCCGGCGAAATCAGTACGGGTTGGTGCAGATGGAACTGGGTGCCGGCTCGGGACGTCCCCGGGCCGCGCCGCCACAGCGCGGCAAGTGGGGAGAATGCACATGCGCACGTTCGCTCGCACGAATCGACGAATCCCGTCGATCGTCACCGGGCTGCTTTTGGCGGGGATCGTTGTCGGTGCCGCCGGATGCGGGGGTTCCGCCGCGTCGACAGTCGGCCCTCAGAACGCCGGGCCGGCGCAACCGCTGCCCGCCGCATCGGCTGGCGCCGCGGGTGGCAATGGCTCGCCGATCGGCGGCAGTGGCTCGCAAGCCGGCGGCTTTGGCCAGGTCGCCGTGGTCGATGACACGAAGATCGTCCGGAGCGGCGCGCTCCAGCTCACGGTCGCCAATCCGGATCAGGCGGTCCTCGCCGCTCGCGACGCGATCCGCGGCCTCGGCGGCTACATCGGGGCTTCGCAGGCGCAGCGGAGCGACGACAAGATCGTCGCCAGCGTGACATACCGGGTCCCGGTCGCTCGCTGGGAGGATGCCCTCGACGCGATCCGCAGCCTGGGAACCGAGGTCGGCGAGCAAACCAACGCCGTCGAGGTCACCGGCCAGCTCGTCGACCTCGAGGCCCGGATCCGCAACCTCCGGGCAAGCGAGGCGGCGCTCGTCGGTTACGTGGAGAAGGCCGCGAAGACCTCCGACCTGCTCGAGATCGAGGCCCGCCTGACCGACACCCGCGGCCAGATCGAACAGCTCACGGCGCAACAGGCGGCCCTCGCCGACCAGGCTGCGATGGCGACGCTCACGGTCACCTACGGGACGGAGCTCGTCGCGGTGACCGAGGCGGCCGCCAATTGGAACCCGGCGGCCGAGGTGGATCGCGCGTCGGCAACGCTCATCGCCGTCGGCCAGGCCCTCGCAAGCTTCCTGATCGTGCTTGCGATCGTCTGGCTGCCGATCATCGCCGGTCTCGCAGTCCTCGGGTTCGTGGCTCTGACGATCGCCCGTCGGCTGGGTTGGCGACGCGGCGTCGAGCTGCCGCCGGTTGGTCCAGTCGCCTAGCGACCCGGAAGGCCGGCGAGGGCTTGGCGGGCGAGCTCCCGCCCGAGATTCCACGCCGGCCAGCTCGTCGCGTCGGAAGCGGCGAGGGCCTCGCGGCGCCGCTCCAGCCGCGCCAGGAGGTTCGATCGGTCCGCCTCGGCAAGCGCCGGCAGAGCCCGGATGAGGGCCGGGACCGCGTCGTCGCCGAGGGCGGAGGCGTATCGGACGTCGAGGCCGGTCATACCGTCCGGCGGAACGAGAGCCGGGTTCAGGACTCGGGCGACGTTCTCCTCGGCGATGACCCGCGACGGCCCCACGATGTTGATCCCGATCAGGACGACGACCGCGGCGATGGCCAGGCCGTGGAGCAGGTAGCCCATCCGGTCCCGGGCGAGGAAGGCGATCGTGATCGCGATTCCGATGCCGAGCCAGACGATCGAGGCGAGGACGTAGAACCGGAGCTCGGTCCAGCCATAGGCATCCTGGTAGATCCGGAGCCGGATCAGCGCCGAGACGAGGACCGCGGCGGTCAGCGCAGCGAGCGCGATTCCGGCCCCGACGAGCACCAGGGTCCGACGAGCGGCGATCGCGTGGACCACCGCGAGCAGACCGCCCGCGAGGAACGCGACCCAGACGAGCTCGAAGAAGCCGCTCCGGGCGTACTGGGCGTAGGGCAGACCGGTGACGGCGAGGCTGTCCTGCCCGCCGAACAGGTAGCGGATCTGGAGCAGGACGAAGACAGCGAACAGAACGTCAACAGCGATGAGGATCGTGGCCGCCTCGATCGGGCCGAGGCGGATCAACGGGGCCGGCTCGCCGTCGCGCGCCACGCGCGCGGGCAGGCCCGCAGCTGCCGCCCCGAGAGACTGGGCGACGGGCTGCATTGGCGGCGAGCCGGCAGTCCCGGGTTCATCGACGATCGACCCGGCTGCAACGGCCAGCAAGCCTGTGACGCCCCATGCGATCAGGAAGGCGATCGCGATCCGGAGCGGGAGCAGGCCAAGGTCGACATCCCACGTAAAGAGGCGGGCCATCAGCTGGTCGAAGGCGAGGTCCGCCGCCGAGAACAGCACGGCGAAGACGACCAACGCCGGGATCGCGAGGACGAGCCCGCGGGCGACCGGCCCGGCCCACGGCGGCAGGCGGCGTAACGGGCTGTCGAGGTCGGAGCCGCCGGACGCCCGGCTCAGCGCGGCGGTCGCGCGGAGGATCCCGATCCCGACCCAGCCCAGGACGATGAAGCCGAGCTCCACGATCCGGATCGCCGAGCGCCGGGTGACCGCGGCGCCGCTGATCGCAGCGACCGTGGCGCCGAGCAGGGCACACAGGGCCATCACGTCGAGGAGGAGGAGCACGGGATCCGCCCGGACGGCAACCGCAAGCCCGAGGATGATCGTTGCCGGCGGCAGCCACCAGTCGGCCCGATCGATCGAGCGCTCGCGCGGCCGGATCGCCCCGGCGGCTGCAAGGACGGCGCCGACGAGCAACGGGACGTTGACGCCGAGGAGGGTGTCGAACAGGAGGGCCTGGGCGACGACCCCGATGACGGCCGCGAGGGCCAGGATCCGGAGGGCAACGGGTCGGGTCATGGGTGCTCCGTGGGCGGCGCCGATGCGCAGGATCGTCTGGCGGCGCGACAAGTGGGGACGCGCCAACGGCAGGGTCGTCTCCAGGCTGCCCACCCGAGACGAGCGGCCGACCACCGGTGTTGCGAGCCGCGGCGCGGCACGGCGCGCGGCGGCGGCACCCGGCGTGGCAGGATTCGGCCGATGACGGAGCAGGCGGAACGCTACGACCGGATCGCTGCGGGATATGCCCAGTGGTGGGCGCCGGTGATCGCACCCGCGGCCCTGACCGTGCTCGACGCAATCGAGCCCGTCATCGCGGCCGGCGCGACGGACCTGCTCGACGTTGGCACCGGAACGGGCACGCTCGCGATTGCCATGCTCCGGCGTTGGCCGCAGGTCCGGGTGACGGCCATCGACGCATCGAGCGGGATGGTCGACACTGCCGGCGTCGAGGCCGATCGAATCCTGTCAGCGCAGCAGCGATCACGGCTCGACCTCCGCGTTGCCTTTGCCGACGATCTTGACCTGGCGGACCGGTCGTTCGACCTGGCGGTCTCGTCGTTCGTCCTCCAGCTCGTCCCGAATCGGTTTCGCGCCCTGCGCGAGGCCCACCGCGTCCTCCGGAACGGCGGCCGCTTCGTCTGGGTGTCATGGCTCGCCCACGATGGGCGGTGGGCGCCCGACGATGACTTCGATGACGCGCTCGAGGAGGTCGGCGAGGAGCGTCGGGAGTGGTTCGATCGACCGGGCGACCTGGCCAATCCAGGCGCGGCCGTTTCTCAGATGCGGCGGGCCGGCTTCGCCGACGTGGTGGCGACCGAGGGCCTCCTCGATCACCCGTTCGATGTCGACGGCTACGTCGGCTTCATGAGCGAGTTCGACGAGGAAGACCTGATCCAGAATCTCTCCGGGGACGTTCGGGAGCGGTTCGACGCAGCGCTTCGTCGCCGGCTCGGGCGGCGCCAACCGAGCGACCTGGCGCTGCGGCTGCCGACCGTGCTCGTCAGTGGCGTGCGTCGGTGAGCGGGTCCACAGGCTCGGACGCGGCTCCCGACGCGGCTCCCGACACTGGCGCGGGTCCGGGCGCGGAGGCCGATTTCGGCGTTGGTGTTTTCGGGATCGATCACGTCCAGCTCACGATGCCGCTCCGCGGCGAGCCGGAGGCGCGTCGGTTCTACGGCGAGATCCTCGGGCTGCGTGAGGTCGCCAAGCCGGCCGCCCTGGCCGACCGCGGCGGCTGCTGGTTTGTCGGCCCCGGCGGCACGGCGATCCATCTCGGGATCGACCAGCGATTCATCGCCGCGAAGAAGGCGCACCTGTGCCTGATCGTCGGCGACCTGACGGCGGCTCGCCGACGGCTCGCGGCGACCGACACGCCGGTGATCGAGGACGACGCCCAGGCTGGCCTCGATCGGTGCTACACGGCGGATCCGTTCGGCAACCGGATCGAGTTGGTCGACGCGCTCGACGCCGGGTTCACAGCCCGCGAGGGGTAGCCCGGCGCGGCGGATCCTGTTCATCCAGTCATGGCCGGACCGGTGCGGCACCTTCCTGGACCGTTCGAAGCCCGGGATCAGGCCAGTCGAGCGTGGATCGTGCCCGCGCCAACCTCAGCCGGCACGATTCCGGTCCGAATGCCGCCGTAGTGGTCCCCGGATGACCACATGGCGAACTCGGTGGCCGCCCGGCCGCTGAGCCCGGCAGCTGAGCCCGCTCCGGACCGGCTCCGGACCGGCTAGCTGTCGGTGCTCTCGCTCGAACCGGAGTCGCCGCCCTCGGCGGCAGGCTCTTCGCCCTCGGCAGGCGCGCCCTCGGCCGGCTCCTCGCCCTCGGCGGCCTCGGCAGCGGCCTCGGCCTCCTCGGCCTCGAGCGCAGCCTCTTCGGCCTGGAGCCGCGATGCGAGAACCTTGGCCACGACCTCCTCGGGTTCGGTGAGCAGGGTCACGTCACCGGGGATCGTCAGGTCCGACACGTGGATGGCGGCCTCGAAGTCGACAAGCGACTCGATCGAGTACTCGATGGACTGCGGGAGGTGATCCGGCAGCGCCCTGATCCTGACCGACTCGAGCAGGTGCATGAGCGTGCCGTTGAGATTCTCGATCGCGTTCGACGTGCCGATCGGGACGAGCGGCACGTCGACGGTCAGCTCCTCGGTCATCCGGACCAGGAACAGGTCCACGTGGAGCGGCCGTCGGTGGACCGGATGGACCTGCACGCCGTGGACGAGGACCGGGCGAGCCTTCTTGCCGTCGACCGACAGGTCGATGAGGGCGTTCTGGCCGGCCTTGCGGCGGAGGAGCTCGAATTCATGGTAGTCAAGCGACAAGTTCTCCGAGCCTTCCCCATGGCCGTACACGACCGCCGGCAGGCGACCCTCGCGGCGGAGGCTGGCGACCTTCTTGCCGGTCAGCTCGCGCGGCTCCGCGGCGAGGTTCAGTCGATTCGACGTGGCGGTGGACATCGGGTGGATCCTCGGTTGGTGGTCGGGACGGGCGCGACTCGCCGACGGGTGCTGTCGGGGCGCCCGGAACGGCGCACACCTTATCACGGAGCCGGAGCTGGACCGTCGAGCCGTGCCGTGTCGCAGCGCGTCCCGTGCCGTGTCGCAGCGCGTCGCGGCGCCATGACGCGGGCGCGCGGCGTTCTCTGGCCGCTCGAACCGGATCCGGCGCCGCGGATTCTCATCCCACGAGCGTATCGAGCACGAAGTCGTGCCAATCCGGGCCGCCAGGCCGGATCCGGGTCAAATCGGCAGACTCTGCTCTTGGAGTGAGCGGATCGTGCACGGATGTCGTCATTCTCGTCACATACGCTCATCCCGTGAGCGTCGCGCGCCGCCGTTCCATCATCACGCGCCGGACACGCTGACCCCGGAGCAGTGGCGTCCGGACGTCACGCGTCCCGCTCGGGCCGGCCGGCCGGCAGTGCACCCGGTACGCGGCAGGCCGGTGTACAGTCGGGCCGCCATGAGTGCCACCATTCTGATCGTCGAGGACGAGTTCGCTGTTGCCCGCGGGATCCAGTACGCGCTCCAACAGGAGGGCTACCAGGTCGCGGTCGCGAAGAGCGGCGAGGAGGGCCTCGACTTCGCCACGAACCAGGCGCCCGATCTCGTCGTCCTCGACGTCCGCCTTCCGGGGATGGACGGCTTCGAGGTCCTGCGCCGGCTGCGCGCTTCGGGCTCGAAGGCGCCGGTCCTCGTCCTGACCGCCCGTGACGACGAGGTCGACAAGGTGATCGGGCTCGAGCTCGGCGCCGACGACTACCTGACCAAGCCGTTCGGGCTGCGCGAGTTGATGAGCCGGATCAAGGCGCTCCTGCGGCGGGCGTACGGCGACCTCAGCGACGCTGCCGGCGGGCGGGTCATCCGCCACGGCGACCTCGTGATCGACCTGGAGCGGCGCCGGGTCCAGCGCGGCGACCGCCGAATCAGCCTGACTCCGACCGAGTTCGAGATCCTCCGCCATCTCGCGTCGCGCCCGGGACGCGTCTACACCCGGAGCGAATTGCTCGAGCTGCTCCGTGACTACGAAGCCCTCGACCAGGACGAGAAGACGATCAACGTCCACGTCAGCCACCTCCGCGACAAGATCGAGGACGATCCGGCCATGCCGGCCTTCGTGATGACGGTCCGCGGCGTCGGCTACGCCTTCGCCGAGCGGTAGAGCGGGCACGGCCACGGACACGGACGGCTCGCCACTCTCGGGCGCCGCGCCAGCCAGGCGGCGGTGGCACGTCCACCGTCCGCGGCTCATCCCGAAGGTCATAAGGAAGCTCACCCCGCGCACCCTCCAGGGCCGGCTGACCCTCGGCTTCGCCGGCGTGGTCGCCCTGAGCCTCTTCCTCGTCACGATCTTCGTCCTGAACCGGCTCGACGACGAGTTCCGCTCGCAGCAGCGTGTCGAGCTCCGGGCCCGGACGGAGCGGGTCGCCGCGTATGTCGATTCGCTGACCAGCCAGCTCATGGGCCAGGTGCCCGTCGTCAGCGCCGACAACCGAGTCGCCCTGTCGGTTGAAGCCGCCCTCTCGTCGGAGATCTTCGGCCGGCTCATCGCCGACAATTTCGCCGAGGCCGATGTCGACATCGCGCTCGGCCTGCCGTCGGCAGGAAGCGGCGATGCCGCGGGATTCGTGCCGGCGGCCAACGGATCGTTCCACATCGCGGCCACCTCGCCGGGTCGTGAGGGCCTCACGAAGGAGCATCTCCATGCCGAGCCGCGCGAACTGATCGCCGACTGGAGCGCCCAGCCGTTCGTGATCGCTGTTCAGCTTTCGAACCCGTATACCTTCCGCCAGACCGCGATCGACAACGTGACAACCGTAACGGCCGCGGTCGGCACGCTGGCGCTCGGGATCGCGGTGATCGTGGCGGCCGCGATGGCCCTCCGCGTCACCACCCCGCTGCGCCGCCTGACCGAGGCGTCGCGCGCACTGGCCGAGGGCGATCTCGCCAGCCGGATCCCCCAGTCCGAGACGCAGGCCGGCTCGTCGGAGCTCCAGGAGCTGGCCACCCAGTTCAATGCGATGGCCGACCAGCTGGAGGAGAGCGTCGAGATCATCCGGCGCGACCGCGACCGGAGCCGCGACTTCCTGGCCGACGTGTCGCACGAGCTGCGCACGCCGATCGCGGCGCTCCTGACGTTCAACGAGCTCCTCACCGAGGGAGCCGGCGACGACCCGAAGGCCCGGGCCGAATTCCTCGAGAGCAGCCGGGTCCAGCTCGAGCGCCTCGACTGGCTGGCCCAGAACCTGCTCGAGCTCTCCAAGCTCGATTCCGGGCTCGTCCTCCTGGATCTCCGGCCGGACGATCTGCGGGCGGCGGTCGAGACCGCGATCGAGCAGGCTGGGCCGGCCGCCCGGCGGCGTGGGGTTGCGCTCGAGCTGGAGCCGGCCGGCGCGCCGATCCGGCTCCGCCACGACCCGCAGCGGATCGGCCAGGTCGTCACGAACCTGGTCGGCAACGCGATCAAGTTCACTGAGCCCGGTGGCGTGGTCCGGGTCCGGGTCGCGCCGAGCGCTGACAGCGGTGCGACGATCGAGGTGTCCGACACGGGCGTCGGTATCGAGCCGGCCGAGCTGCCCCGGATCTTCGAACGGTTCTATCGCGGCTCGCTCGCCAACGAGGCGCGCGGCAGCGGCAGCGGCCTGGGGCTCGCGATCGTGCGCTCGATCGTCGACATGCACCGGGGGACCGTCGAGGTCGGGAGCCGGCGCGGCGCGGGAACGACCTTCACGGTCTCCTTGCCGGCAGATCCGCGGCGCGAAACCGGTCCGATTGCCGGCACCACGCCGATCGAGCCTCGTGCCGCGGTCGCCGACCGGCCACCGTCGTCGATCGCGAACGACGGGACCGGGGGAGCCGCACGTGCACCCGGCGATGTGGACGCCGCCGAACCGAAGGTGGCGGATTCTTCACCCGCCGGGGCATCCGGCCTGAACCGCGAGACCCCAGGCTAAGGCACGATGAGGAGCACACCCCGCGGCGTGGAACACTTTCCAGCGTCGCCTGCCAGGACGAGACCTCCCAGATGACCGATCAGCCGACCGACCCGCGGGACGAGACCCAGCCGCACGATCGCGAGGCGTGGCGTCCTGCCGCGCCGGACCCGTGGCGTCGGGCGACCCCGACGGATCCGCCTTCGTACGCACAACCGGCGTACGCCCCGCTGCCGGCGTCGCCCGAGGGCGCCGCATCGTCTGCCGGCGCAGCCGGCGACCCGTCCCCGTCCGCTCGATCCGATATGAACGAGGCTTCCTACTCACCCGATCCCGAGCCGCGAACCGACTGGGCCCGGCCGCGCTGGACCGAACCCGAGCCCACCCCGGAGCGCTGGTTCGAATCGGCCCCGCTCCCGGCCGCCCGGCCCATGACCGATCCGCCCGTCCGGTCCGGCGCTGGTGCCGGGACGGTCCTCGGTGCCGCCTTCCTCGCCGCGATCCTCGCCTCGGGCGGGACGGTCCTCGCCCTCAACGCCACTGGCGCCCTGGACCGGCAGGTTCCCGTGGCCGGATCCAGTCAGCCCCCGAACTCCGCCACGATCAAGCAGCCGGTCACGCTCGACGAGTCGTCGGCGATCATCGATGTCGCTGCCAAGGCCGGCCCGTCCGTCGTCCGGATCATGACCGAGGGGGCAGACCCCAACAGCGTGGTCCAGCAGGAAGGCGTCGGGTCCGGGCTGATCTTCGACAGCAACGGCTGGGTCCTCACCAATCGCCATGTCGTGGCCGGCTCGACGAGCCTGATCGTGGAGCTCGAGGACGGCACCGAGTTTCCGGGCAAGGTCTACGGCGTTGACACCCTGACCGACCTCGCGATCGTGAAGATCGAGGCGACCGGCCTGGCGACGGCGACGATGGGCGACTCCGACGGTCTGAAGGTCGGCGAGCTCGTCGTGGCGATCGGCAGCCCGCTCGGGACGTTCTCGAACAGCGTGACCAGCGGGATCGTGTCGGCGACCGGCCGCCGGATCACGACCGAAGGCGGCGATCTGCGCAACCTGATCCAGACCGACGCCGCGATCAACCCTGGCAACAGCGGCGGGCCATTGCTCGACGCCACGGGTTCCGTGATCGGCGTCAACACGGCGATCGCACGCGATTCCACCGGCATCGGCTTCTCGATCCCGATCAACGTCGCCCGGCCGATGATGCGCCAGGCGCTCGCGGGCGAACCGCTCGCCAGGCCGTACATCGGGATCCAGTACTACCAGATCGACGCCCAGCTCCAGAAGGAGCAGTCGCTCGCAGCGGCCAGCGGGGCATGGGTCCGGATCCTCGACGAGGCAACGGGCAAGCCGACCGACGGGGACGCGGTCAAGGCCGGCAGCCCGGCCGACACGGCGGGTATCCAGACGGGCGACATCGTCACTGCGATCAACGGACAGCCCATCGATGGCGAGCATCCGCTCGACGCCGTCCTGACCCAGTTCGCCCCGGGCGACACGATCACGCTCGAGATCCTGCGCGGGGCGGACCGGGTGACCGTCCTGGTGACGCTCGGCGTCCGGCCGGTCAACCCGGGCTGACCTCAGCCGGGCAGTGGCGGAGAAGGGTCGGCGGCGTCGTCGTGGCGCGAGTCAGCCGGGCGATCGGCGGCGCCAGATCTCGACGCCGGCGTAGTCGAGCGGGCCACCAAGCTTGACCGCGGGCTTCCGGACGCGGACGCCGACCTCGGTCACCGGGAAGTCGGCCAGGATTTCGTGGCTGATCGCCTCGGCCAGCGCCTCGAGCAAGCGGTACGACGTCGACTCGACGATCTGGCGGACAACGTCGTAGACCTTGCCGTAGTCGACCGACTTCTCGAGGTCGTCGTCCACGCCGGCCGGCTGGAGGTTGAGCGCAAGCTCCACGTCGACTTCGAACGGCTGGGGCGCCTCGAGCTCGTGGTCGTAGTAGCCGTGGCGACCCTGGAGCTGGATGTTGTGGAGCACGATCCGATCGCTCATGGCAGGACTCCTTCGGCCGGCAGCTGCGTGGTCGCCGGTTCAGGCGTGGGCGCAGCCGGAGCCCAGCCGCGTACGATCGCGTCGGCCATCCGCGCCGCGCGAACGTTCGCGCGAACATCATGGACCCGGACGATGTCGACGCCGGCTGCGATGCCGAGGGCGGTCGTGACGAGGGTCGCTTCGACGCGCTCCTCTGGCGGCAGGTCGAGAACCGTGCCGAGGGTCGACTTGCGGGACGTCCCGAGGAGGACCGGCCGGCCCAGGCTCCGCAGCGCGGCCAGCGCGCGCAGCAGCTCGAGATTGTGGCCGGCCGTCTTGCCGAACCCGAACCCCGGATCGATCAGGATCGCGTCCTCATCGACGCCGGCCCGTCCTGCCCGCACGATCGCCGCCCGCAGATCCTCGATGACCTCGCGCATCACGTTCGTGTAGCGAGCCTCCGTCCGGTTGTGCATGAGGACGATCGGGACGCCCCGCTCGGCCGCGAGCCGGAGAAGCGCGTCGTCGACCGCCACGCCCCAGACGTCGTTAATCAGATTCGCGCCGGCGTCGAGGGCGGCGGCAGCGACCGCGACCTTCGTCGTGTCGACGCTGATCGGGGTGTCCGGGAATGCCGACCGGAGTGCCGTGACGACCGGTCGCACCCGGGCGATCTCGTCGTCGTCGGCCACCGGCTCGTGGCCGGGCCGGGTGGATTCGCCGCCGATGTCGAGCAGGTCCGCTCCCTCGTCGACCATCCGACGGCCCTGCTCGACGGCAGCGGCGACCGGATCGGTCGCCCCCAGGAGCCCGTCGCCGGAGAAGGAGTCCGGGGTCACGTTGACGATGCCCATCACGTAGGTCCGCTCGCCCCACGTGAAGCGACGCGACCCGATCCGGGTGGGCCGCGGCGGGCCGGCGTGCGTCGTGTCTGGCGTCATCGCGCCAGATTGTCCCGCGAATCGGCGGGCGACGCGGTCGGCGGCGCCGGGTCGCGCAGGAGCAAATCGTCGACCAGCAAGGCCCGGATCGCTCCCACGAGGTACAGCGAACCAGCCACGACGAGCGGACCGGGCGGGCCGGAGAGGGCACGATCCAGCGCACTGGCGAGCTCCGGCTCGGAGGTCACGGTCCGGCTTCGCGGGTCACCATCCGCCGACGATCGCGCCCAGATCGACGCCAGCTCGCCGGCCGGCATCGCCCGCGGCGCGTCGATCGTCGTGGCGACGACCCGGGCGTCGGCGAGCGTCGCCGAACCTGCCAGCGCGGCGACAACACCGCCAGCGTCCTTGTCGGCCATCGAGGCGGTCAGGAGCGTGAGGCGGCCGTCGCCGAGGAACGGGCGCAGCT
>JACCVQ010000063.1 GCA_013698095.1 Chloroflexota bacterium | reverse complement strand
CGCCACGCCCGCTGCGACCGACGAGGCTCCGACGGTCCGCCCCGAGCCGTCCAGCGGCGTGGATCTCGTCGCGGCGGCGAACGCGCTCGCGGATCTCGACTCCTACCGCGTGTCACTCGTCAGCCGCGGGCTCGTCCCGGCCACGACGACGGGTGGCCGCGTGACCATGACCTCCACCCTGGTCCAGGGCGCGGATCCCGCGGCTCAGTTCACCATGACCGGGGTCGATGGGTTCGCCGGCGGCCGGCTCCAGGCGATCGTGATCGGCGAGGAGGCGTGGCTCAAGGAAGGCACCGCGGACTGGCAGAAGAGTCCCGGCGGTGCAGCCGACTTCGACGCGGCATTCACGACCCTGTCGCCGATCGATCTCGCCAGCGGCTTCGATGGGCTGGCCGCCGCGATGGCCAAGGTGGGCGCCGAGCGGAAGAATGGCCAACCGACGACCCACTACGCGTCCGAGGCCGGCGATGATCGTGCGGTCGCGGCCGGCCTGACCGAGGGGACGACCGACCTCTGGCTGGCCGGCGATGGCGGTCACCTTGTCGGATTGGCGATCGACGGGACCTGGGATCTCGACGGGACGCCCACCCCGATCACCCTAACGATCGACGTGACGAACGTGAACGACCCGGCGAATCGCGTCTCGCCGCCCGGCTGACGAGGCCGCCCGCCTGCGCGCCGCCCGCCTCCGCGCCGCCCGCCGAGAGCCGGGGCGCGGGCGCAGCTCGCAGCGACAGGGCCTGCCGCTGGCCCGAACAACGGGTCAGTCGTCCAGGACCAGGCCGTGGCGGATCGCGTAGCGGGTGAGCGCGTTGGTCCCGGCCAGGTAGTGTCGGGCCCTGCGCTTGATGCCCTCGACGCCACGCTCCACCTGCGGAGCCGGCTAGAGGTCGGCCAGAACGGCATCATCGTCCCGCTCGACGGTGATCGACCCGTGCGACCTCTTCTGGGGCATCGACTGGCAGGCTTGGACGACGTGACCCGAGATGGTCGGGATTTGCCGCGTGCCACGAGATGGACTGCCGCGTCGTGTCGGACGTCACCGACTGGCCGCGCGAGAAACCCTTCGTTCGCGAGCATGGCGAAGCAGGGACGCTCGAAAAGATGATGAAGATGGACGCCGAACACGCAAGCGGCCGCATGGGATCTTTCTCGGCGGCGTCTCGGGGACCACTCCTGGGGTCCCGTCCAGCTCGTTGAACGTCAGTTCTGCCGGGAAGGCCGATCTGTGGTCCCTGAGGCCCGCCCATCTCGCGATCGACGGCACGTGGGATGTGGACACGGTTCCGACCAGGGTGGCGTTGACGATCGACGTGTCGAACGTGAACGATCCTGCCAACCGCGTTTCGCCGCCGGCGTGACCGGCCGCGTTCATGATCCGGTTGATGTTCCAGACGATCGCGAGCGCATGCTCGGAGCCCTGATCGGCGACCTGGGTACGGCCGCCTCGATCGTTACCGGCCAGTAACGGGCCGCGCCGGACGTCCTGCTATCGTGCGGCGGTGGACCTGACGCCGCGATTTGGCGGCCCGCCGATCGATCGCCCCGAGCGCGGACCCCTCCTCGCGGCCTGGCTGGGCCGCCGCCCGTACCGCGAGATCTGGGCGCTCCAGCGAGAGCTCGCCGCGGCGAGGGCGGCCGATCAGATCGGCGACCGGCTCCTCCTCATCGAGCACGACGCCGTCCTGACTCTCGGCCGCCAGGCCGACGAGGCCCACGTCCGGGCGACCGCTGCCGAGCTCGCAGACCGCGGGATCGAGCTCATCCGGGTCGAGCGCGGCGGCGAGGTGACGTACCACGGCCCGGGCCAGCTGGTCGCGTACCCGATCATCGCCCTGGCGCGGCGAGGGCTGCTCGTCCGGCCGTTCGTCCGGGCCCTGGAATCCGCGATGGTCGACACGTGCGCCGCGTTTGGCGTCGCGGCGACCCGGCGCGACGGTCATCCCGGCTCATGGGTCGATCCGAATGGCCGCGAGCCGCGCAAGATCGGAGCGCTCGGGATCCGAATCGAGCGCGGCGTCAGCTACCACGGAATCGCGCTGAATGTCGATCCTGATCTCGCCGACTTCGACCTGGTCGATGCCTGCGGCATGCCCGGCGTGACCTCGACCTCCATCGCAGTCGAGGCCGGTCGGCCGGCGGAGCGACCAACCACTGCAGCGGTCAAGGGCGCCGCCGCGATCTTCACCCGGGCCTTCGCGGCGGCCATCGCCGTCGAGCTCGAAGGGTTCGGCTCCGATGCAGTCCCTCCCACCGGCCGGGCTCAGGACGCGGCCGCGGTCCGGACCCTCGCGGCGGCCCGTTGACGTGGCGGCAGGCCTGTTCGAGCTGCGCAAGGATGCGATCACAGGCTGGTGGGTGGCGACGATCGTCGACCGAGCCTTCCATCGCGACCGCTTCGCCCGCGCCGCCGACCAGATCGACGACGGCGGCGACTGCCAGAACTGCCGGCTGCCGGCCGGTGACGGCGTCCGGCTGCGGACCCTCAAGGATTTCGCATTCCACCTGGTCGGGACGGACGAGCAGGCCCGGGCGCTCGACGAGAGCGTCGCCCAGGTGTCGCTCCAGGATGCCCGCGCGAGCGGCAGCTGGCGCACGATCGTCGCCCCGCCCGGAGAGCACCGTCCTCTCCATGCAGTCGGCAGCGAGATCATCGTCGACCTGCTCAGCGCCGCCCGGGCAGCCGTGTCCGACGCCCGGAAGACCGGCCAGACCGATCACCTCCAGGTGGTCCAGAACTGGGGCGGCCAGGCCGGCGCCCGGACCAACCACCTCTGTCTCGACCTCTACGACCTGCCCCAGATCCCGCATCGGGTCGCGGAGGAGCTCGGGGGCGCGGCGCGTTTCGTGATCCGCGAGGGGCAGTGCCCGTGGTGCCGGCTCGTTCGCGACGAGCCCAACCGGCCGGAGCGTCTCGTCTGGCAGGACCACGACACCGTCGCCTTTGCTCCGTTCGCGTCGCGCTCGCCGTTCGAAGTCTGGATCGTGCCGCGCCGCCACGACGCCGACTTCGGGCGAGCCAGCGATGCCGACGTGGCCGCGACCGGCGAGGCGCTCCGCCAGGTGCTCGCCGCGCTGTCGGTGACGCTCGACGGGCCGCCCTACAACCTGGTCCTCCACACGGCGCCGCTGCGTGAGCAGGTCGACGCCACGTACCACTGGCACTGGGAGGTCCACCCTCGTCTGCGCGAGATCGCCGGGCTCGAGCTGGGGACCGGCCTGCCCGTGAATCCGGTGTCGCCCGAGGACGCGGTCGAGGAGCTCTTGAACCGAACCCGGCGGCTTGGAGCCGCCAGGGCCGAGGCCTCGGGCTGATGTCCGGCACGCCGCGGGGAAGACGGCGTCACACAACGCTCCGACACCTCGTCTCTGGGCCACGACATGGATGGCGAAGCCCATTGCCATCGATCGCGCCAAAAAGACTCCCGGAGGCTGCATGGTCGAGGCGCTCGACAACCGAATCGGCCTCGGCCGTGGATTCGGTGGGGGCGTGTCCATGAGCGGGGTCTGGGAGCAGGATGCCGCGGCCGGCTTTGTCGAAGACCTGTTCGCGGCCCATCACAACGAGATCTACGCCTACCTGATCCGGATGCTGCGCGACCCGGAGCTCGCTGCCGACCTGACCCAGGACGCGTTCATCAAGGCCTACCGCAACTACAACGTCCTCGAGAAGCCGGAGAACGCCCGGGCCTGGCTGTACCAGATCGCCCACCGCGTCGCGCTCGACCACATCCGCCGCCAGAAGATCGTGCGCTTCCTGCCGTGGACCGGCGAGAGCCACGGTGCGGCCCCGTCGACGGAGCGCCTGGTCATGGACGCCCACCTGTCCGGTGACCTCCAGCGAGCCCTCGCCAAAATTCCCGAGCGCCAGCGCGCTGCCCTCCTCCTGGCCGAGCTCCACGACCTGACCGGGCTCGAGCTGGCCGCCGCTCTCGGCGTCAGCCATGTGGCCGCTCGAGCACTCCTGACCCGCGCCCGTGAGAGCCTCCGCCAGGCGCTCGCCGCCGAGCGCAAGGTGGATGCCGAGGCCGAGGCCGAGGCCGACGCCGCCCACGCCGCGGGCGACCGCCGCTCCGGAACGGCGCGATGACCCTCCCAAGCAGTCGTGTGCGCCGGCCCGACGACTGGCCGTCGAGCCACGTCCGCGCCCGAGCGGACCTGTCGGAACAGCTCGACGGCGCTCTCGACCCGACCGAGGCCGAATGGCTCGAGACCCACCTTGCCGCGTGCGAAGCCTGCACCGTCACGGCCACGGCCTACGCAGCTCAGCGTCTCGAGCTCCGCGCCCTCCGTGATCGGACACCCGAGCCGCCGCGGGACCTCTGGGCTCGCACCGCGGCGGCGATCGAATCCGAAGCCCGCTTCCGGGAGACAAGCCGCCGTCGCCTCGGCCGCCGGCGGTCTGCGCTTGCGCCGTTTGCCCTTCTCAGCTCGGCGGTCGCCGTTGCCGTCATCGTCGGAACGCTGACCTCCTCCCAGCGAACCGGTGGTGACGGCACGGCGTCGCCGACCCCACAGGTCGCGGTCGCCAGCGACCTCGGTGGGTCGGCTCCGTCCGTCGTCCCGGGCGCAACGCCGCTCGCGGTCGCCCAGCGGGTCGAATGGCTCAGCCGCGAATCGGACGGCGCCTATCGATTCCGAGTTGCCAACGTCGACGAGGTCTGTCCGCCCGAGGCCGTCGAGCCGTGCGACACCGCCGCCCCCGTCGAGGACCGCCAGGTTGCCCTCGACCGGAACCTCTCGAGCGTGTTCGGCTCGGAGCACAGCGACGCCTTGATCGTCTTCAACAACCCGGATGTCGGCGATCCGGGAACGGTCAACGTCGTTCCGCTCGACGAAAGCGTCGCACCAAGCCCATCTCCGACGACCACGCCGGCGGCGAGCCCGGCGGTCGTCGTTTCGTCGGCGCCATCGCTTGCGCCGAGCTCGACCGCGACCTCGACCGCGACCTCGACCGCGAGCCCCTCGTCCACGCCGCGGCCGCCCGCGACCAGCCCTCCTGCCAGCCCCACCCCGTCCGCGCCGATCGAATCGGCCAGCCCGACGCCGACGCCCACCGCCACCGCGACGCTCGAGCCGTCGCCGTCGCCGTCGGTGGCAGTCAGCCCGTCCCCGGCGACCGGCGCCGTCGAGATCGCCCGCGACGTCGTGCTCGTGGGCCAGTCCGCGTCCTATTCGCCCGACGGAGCCTGGTTCGCGTTCACCGCCCGACCCGCCGACGGCAGCCTCGGCCCGGACATCTACCTCTGGAAGGTCGGCGACGCGCTGGCGACGCCGGTCACGGCCGATCATCGCTCGACATTCGGCTCGTGGGCCGGCGTCTCGGTCGTCGGCAGCACCGTTCTCGAGACCACGCTCGGTAGCGGCGAGACGGCGACGACGGAGCTGACCCCGCGGTCGTTCCTGCTCGACCCGCTGACCCAGGCGACCACCGACCTCCCGGCCGCGGGACGAGCCTGGCGACCGGCTGTCGATCCGTCCGGCCGCAAGGCCGTCTACTGGGCAGGAACGCTCCGTGCGACAGTCGCCCCGGGCTTCGCCCCGGAGGCCGGACGGCTCGTGCTCGGAACCTGGACTCCCGACGCGATCGCGGTTGACACCAGCTCGCAGAGCCCGCTGGCGTCGGCGATCACCGACAAGCAGGCGCGGGCCCACGACGAAGTCACGATCGCGGCCGGTCGGATGGAGGATTGGGAGGCGCGCTGGGACATGTCCGGGACGCATCTCGCCGTCTGGATTGCCGACGCCCAGGACCCGCGCGTCGGCCGCCTCAGCCTCTACGGCGTCAGCGGCTTCGACGGTCGGATCGACCTGCGAAAACCTCTCCTCGATGCCGAGCTGGCGACCGCCGGCTTTGCGATTTCCGAGGGCAAGCTCGTCTGGGCGACACCGTCGGCCGATGGCGCCGTGACCGGCGACAAGATCCAGGTCCTGGCCTGGACGGAGAACGGACAGGGCCAAGTGGAGTCAGTTTCGGGGCCCGTCGTCGTCATCCGCTAGCTGGCGCCGCGTCCCTCAAGGTCCTTGGCGGGCCGGCGGACCCGACGCTGGCTCGACGGCAACGAAGACCCGCCGCGAACATGCGGGCGAGCCGCCGGCCGGCGCGTGGGCCCGCCGCGTGGGCCCGCCGTATGCCAAGAAGGTTTATCCGCGACCCTCCCGCCGCCGATCGTCGCCATGCATGCGCACCAGGCATCAAGTCGTCGGTTGGCGGCGGATCAACGCGCCAGTCATGTTGAGGAGGCATGGACGCACGACAAGCCACGGTCCCTGGTGAGAGATAGACCTTCTCGGAATATCCAGCGGGTGCGCGAGCCAACTGGTCGACTCGACCATCCACGCCACGACTGGACACGCCGGAGGATTCTCGCTTGGATCTCCGTAACTTCTTTGAGGAGGACGATTGCTTCACTGGTCCGTCGCTGCAACCAGACATGCCGCCGAGTTCAACCCCAGGCAGCGTGATCGGTTCGACCGGCTCGTCACCTTCAACGCCCCGCTCGCCGAGGGCTTCCTCCTCAGGGAGCAGCTGCGCGAGGTGTTTTGCGATCGGCGGTCCGTCCGGGGTGGCCCTCCTCGACGAGTGGATCGGCTGGGCCAAGGCATCCTCCTCGGCTCGCTTCCGGGTGGTCGGCCGGAGGGTCGAGAAGCATCGCACCGGGATCGTCGCCAGCCTGCTTCACGGGCTCTCGAACGGCCGGGTCGACGCGGTCAACACCCACGTCCGCCTGATCGCCCGGATCGGCTATGCCTTCCACTCGGCCGAAGCCCTGATCGCCTTGGCGATGCTCGGTCTCGGCGGCGTCTGCCCGCAGCTTCCGGGCCGATGACCCACAGATGGGTCAGGAGAGCCGTAAGTGCTTACCATCGAAGGACGACTGCGCGATCAGATCGCACCAGCATAGCGGCGTTGGTCGCGATCATGCCTCCGTGGCATGACTGATAGACAAGGACGCGCAGCCGATCGTCGATAGGCCTCCTTGACATATCGCCGCGAGCTTCCGGCACGGCGTGCAGACAACTCTCCTGTGACGTTGTATCGTCGCCGGACAGTGCGACCCAGCAGGACGGTTGCAGGCGCGGCGCTCACCGCCGCCCTCGCCCTGGGTGCGTTACCGGGAATCGCGGGATCGGCTGGGCCAACCCCCGCCTCGATCATCGACCCGGTCGCGTTCCAGTTCCAGGTCCCGGCGTTCGCGACGACGACAGAACAGATCGTCGGGCCGCTCGATGACGCCTTGCGCGCCGAATCGAGGCTTGACGACGCTACCGCCCTCGTCGAACCGGGCAGCGAGCCCGTCCGGGTCGTCGCCGGCCGGCCGAAGGTCAGCATCCCGGCTGCGCATGGCGGAAGCGCACAGAAGCCGCCGCGCTACAGGACCAGCGGCGAGGCCTCGTTCTATGACAACGGGACCACCGCGATGCGTCTGCCGCGAGGGACGACCGTCGTGATCTGCGGCCGGGCCGGCTGCCTGGAGCGCGTGATCAACGACTATGGACCGACCGTGTGGGCCGGTGGCGGCGGCCGGATCGTCGATCTGTACCGACCCGACTTCTTCACGATCTGCGGCTGCGCCTCGTGGTCGGGCGTCACCCAGGTGACTGTCTCGGTCTATTGACCGGATCGGTCCAGGGACCGCGACCGCGCGAGCCGTCGGGTTATGCTTCGACTCGAACCTTTCACCACGGTCCCGAGAGACCGCTCGAGAGCCCCGAGAGGCCCGGGAAGGAGCGATGACCGGCCGGCAGATCATGACCGCGGACGAGATCCGTCGGGCGACGATCCGGATCAGCCATGAGATCGTCGAGAAGCAGGCCGGCACGGCCCGTCTGGCGCTCGTCGGCATCCAGCGCCGGGGCGTCCCGCTGGCTCACCGCATCGCGGCGGCGATCGCCGAGCACGAAGGCGTGATCGTCCCCGTCGGCGCCCTCGACATCACGTTCTATCGCGACGACCTGTCGCTCGTCGCCCAGCAGCCAGTCGTCAAGGGCACGGACCTGCCGTTCGACCTCAACGGCTCGACGGTCGTCCTGGTCGACGACGTCCTGTACACCGGCCGGACGATCCGGGCCGCGATGGACGCCCTCGTCGACTTCGGCCGGCCCCAGGCGATCCGCCTTGCGGTGCTCGTCGATCGTGGCCACCGCGAGCTGCCGATCCGGGCCGACCACGTGGGCAAGAACGTGCCCACGTCGCGCGAGGAGGTCGTCAAGGTTCAGCTCGCCGAGATCGATGGCGACGACGGCGTGAACATCGAGCGGGCGGTCGCCGCGGTACCGGCGGCGCCGGTCGGATGACCGTGGTCGATGGGGAGACCCAGGCCGCCGCCTTCGAGGTCCCGATCGTCGATTCACCGCCGGAGGCGCAGCAGGTCGGCTGGCGTCATCGCCACCTCCTCGACGTCGACGCCCTGTCGTGGCCCGACATCGAGCTCGTGATGCGCACGACCGACGCGATGCGCGAAGTTCTCCGCCGGCCGATCACCAAGGTCCCGGCGCTGCGCGGCCGGAACGTGACGATCCTGTTCTACGAGGCGTCGACCCGAACCCGGGTCTCGTTCGAGGTCGCAGCCAGGAACCTGTCGGCCGACGTGGTGAACATCGCGGCGGCGACATCGTCGGTGACGAAGGGCGAATCGCTGGTCGACACGGTCCGGACGGTCGAGGCGCTCGGTGCCCAGATGCTGGTCATGCGCCACTCTGTCTCCGGGGCGCCGTACCTCGCGGCGGAGATCTTCTCGGGCTCGGTCCTGAACGGCGGCGATGGCTGGCACGCCCACCCGACCCAGGCCCTGCTCGACCTGTACACGATGCAGGCCCGGTTCGACGACGGGTCGCTCGCTGGCCGCAAGGTCGTGATCCTCGGTGACGTCCTCCACTCGCGGGTCGCCCGATCCAACATCTGGACGTTGACCGCGGCGGGCGCCGACGTCTGGCTGTGCGGCCCCGCCACGCTCCTCCGCGGTTTCGAGGCATGGGCCGGGCGAGGAGCCGCGGACGGGCGGCGGTTTCACGTCACGTCGTCCGTGGATGAGGCGTTGCGCGATGCCGACGTGGTCATGGCGCTCCGGATCCAGAAGGAGCGGATGGCGGCCGGGCTGCTGCCGTCGCTGCGCGAATACGCCGCGCGCTACGGCCTGACGCGGGAGCGGTTGGCCGCGGCCCGGCCGGAGGCCCTGGTGATGCACCCGGGTCCGATGAACGAGGGCGTGGAGATCGCAGCCGACGTTGCCGCGGGCGCCCAGTCGGTGATCGAGGAGCAGGTCCGCAACGGGGTCGCGGTCCGGATGGCACTCCTGTACCTCCTCGCCGGGACGGCTCGGTCGTGACCGTCGTGGCCGGGGCAGGGGTGGGCGCCGTCGTCGCCAACCTCGAGATCTCGCGAGCGTGGCTCGTGGATCCCGCGTCCGGGCGTGAAGGCCCGGGCGGCATCGTGGTGACGGACGGGGTCGTCGAGGCCGTGACCTGGCTGGACGACGCCGACGCCGACGGGATCGACGACCGCGGCATCGTGGTCGCGCCCGGGTTTGTCGATCTCCACGTCCACTTCCGCGAGCCGGGCAATGAGGATGCCGAGACGGTGGCCTCGGGGCTGGCAGCGGCGGCGCACGGCGGGTTCACGACCGTGTGCCTGATGCCGAACACGACGCCCGCTCTCGACGACCCTGCAGTACTCGCTGGTGTGCGCGCCGCAGCGCTCGCGAGCGGGTCGCCCGTGCGGGCTCTCGCGTGGGGCGCGGTCACGGCCGGCCGCGCGGGTGCGAGCCTTGCGGCGCTGGGCGAGCTGGCGGATGCGGGCGTTGTCGGATTCTCGGACGATGGGGCGGGTGTGCCCTCGGCGGATCTCGTGCGGAGCGCGCTCACGTATGCGGGAGCGCTCGGGCTGCCGATCGTGGAGCATGCCGAAGACGCGACGCAGACGGCGGGCGCCGAGGCGAATGACGGGTTCGTCGCGACCGTGCTCGGTCTGCGCGGTTGGCCGGCGGCGGCGGAGGAGTCGGCTGTCGCGCGCGACCTGGCGATCCTCCCCGAGGTCGTCCGGGACGTGCCCGCCGCCCGGCTCCACCTGACCCACCTTTCGACCGCCGGTTCGTTGGACCTCGTCCGCCGGGCGAAGGCCGCCGGCTTGCCCGTCACGTGCGACGTCACGCCGCATCACCTCGCCTTCTCGGACGAGTGGCTGGCGGGGGCACGGCGCTGGGCCTGGGAGGCGACCGGGGATCCGTGGGGCGACGGGACCGGCGCGATCGTGACCGCGCCGTACGCGTCGTCGCTTCGCGTCAATCCGCCGCTCCGTGCCCCGTCCGACGCGGCCGCGTGCCGGGAGGCGCTGCTCGACGGGACCGCTGACGCGATCGCCACGGACCACGCGCCGCATACGAGCGTCGACAAGGACGTCGAGTTCGGCTCGGCAGCGAACGGGATCAGCGGCATCGAGACCGCGCTCGGCGTCGTCCTCGCGATGGTTGATGCCGACCTCCTCACCCTTGCCCAGGCTGTCGCGGCCTTGACGACCGGCCCGGCCCGCGTCCTGGGAGCCCGGTGGGGCTCAGCAGCCGCCCCCGGCCTCGTCGAGGGAGCGCCCGCCGATGTCGTCGTGTTCGATCGATCCGCGACGTGGACGGTCGAGGCCGGCGCTCTCGCGTCGCGCGGCAAGAACACGCCGCTCGCCGGCCGCGAGCTGGCCGGTCGCATCCTGCTCACGGTGGCCGGCGGCCGTCTCGCCTACGAGGCAGAGACCGACTGACGTTCAGCCGCCGGCGCCGCCGTTCGACACCCTGATTGTCTCCAGCTCGACGGCGTGATCGAAGGTCAGGACGACCTCCCATCGAGTCCAGAGGCGGCACTCGCCCAGCCGCTCGCGCGGCCAGAGGAGAACCTCACCGCCGCTCCATCCGAGGCGCCACGTCCGGTCGCAATCCCCCCCGATCCAGGCGATCCGAAGCTCGTTCGGGCGCTCGGGAATCACCCCGAGCATGACCTTGCCCGTTTCGGGTGGGCCATCGCCGGTCACCCACTCTGCCGCGCCCTCCGGAAGGCCCGCTCGTGCCGCAACGATTTCGTCCGGACCGTCGCTGATCTCCAGCGTCACGTCATCACCGATCTGGAGATCGATCGTCGTCAGCAGCGTCATCCCCGACCAGACCCGACGCCCCTTGTCGGCCGTCAGGATGGCGTGGACCCTTGGGCGGCCGTCCTCGACCAGCAGCGAGCGGGCGATCCAGACTGCCGGCGCGTCCCGCAAGTCGGGAGGCGCGTCGGTGTGGAGCACCGCCAGCTCCGCCCCGGAGACGACGCTCAACCAGGTTCCCACCGCCGGACCCGCCTCGCGGTCGACCCGCGCCATCACCGACGTCACGTCCTCGACGGACGGCTCCGTCAGCCACGGACGTGCGCTGGCCGCGTCGCCCGCCCGCCAGACCAGGGCGTCCACGACGAACTGCGCGACGCCAGGGTAGTACCCGGATCGGGTGTCGCCGAGGTGGCCGAGGAGCACGACCGGAAGCGGGCTTGGACCTGTGTCGAACCACAGGTTCGGGACGTCGAAGGGCACATCGGGCAAGACGATTGGATTGAGCGCCGGACCAGCCGGCCGTCGGTCGATCCAGGGGCCGCCAGGGTCCGTCCAGAGCCGCTCCGGCTGCTCGAGCAGCCAGTGCTGACCGGCCGGACACGGCTGCTCGATCGGGCCGCGGTCGTCCTGGAGAGCGGGACACTGGTCCGTCGGATCGGGTGCGACGTACCAGCCCCGGACAAACATCGCCGTGTCGTCGATCAAGTCCGGCGTCTGGCGACTGATCACGTCCGACACGCCGACGACCGGCAGGCCGAGCCAGCTCGTCGGGAAGTCCGCCGTCGCGCTCAACGTCGGGTTCGGGGACGGGGTGACGGGTGGCTCCGTCGCGGCGGGGCTCTCCTGCGGTGGACGGAGGTTGATCGCGGCGAATCCGGTGACCGACTGCGACCAGGGAACGGCCTCGTAGGCCTCGTGGGCCTCGCCGCGATCGTCTTCGACAAGCACGAATGTTCGGACGACCACTGCCTGCGTCGGCCCTGACTCAAGCGCATTGACCACCCAGATCAGCTGTCGACCGACGATCCCGTGGGCGCCTGTTCCAAGTGACGGTTCGACTTCGAAGATCCGCTGACCGGGGATCGCCAAGCGGGACACGATCGTCGCCCGTGGCGCGGCCATCGCGACCAGGGCGTCGACGTCGGAGGCAGACCAGCGAGGCAGGACCCGACCGAATGGCTCCAGGCGCTGGAGGTCGAGAACGGTGCTCGTCGGAACGGCCTGACCGTCCACGGAGACGAGCCGGTCGACGATGAATGCGTCCCGGCATCCGAATTGATCGTCCACCCCACACATCACGGCGCGGCGGTCGTCGAAATGGCCCATGACGACGAGGTCCACGACATCGATCGGATCAGTCGGGAGCAGGCTCTGGTCGAGAAACGGGAAGATCGGATGGATCGCCGCGCTCGTGGGTGGGCGGACACCGAGCTGCTCGGGGTCCTCCATCAGCCACTGCATCGTCCGCGGGCAATCGAGGCGGACCGGGTTGACCGATTGATCGATCGGCGCTGGGCAGGGAGCCGCGGGTGCGGCGGAGAACCAGCCGCGAACCGCGATCTCGCGGTCGTCATTGGGCTGCGCCTGGATCCCGATGGCCTCCTCGACCGACAGGATCGGTCGGCCGAAC
Organism: Chloroflexota bacterium; assembly: GCA_013698095.1. Taxonomy (GTDB): domain Bacteria; phylum Chloroflexota; class Limnocylindria; order Limnocylindrales; family CSP1-4; genus CF-46. The sequence goes on along the minus strand of JACCVQ010000063.1, from coordinate 33,772 downwards.
GCCGTCGTCGGGCTCGCGACGGGGTTGGCCGGCCGCGTGAGCACGAAAACGCCGACGAGGAGGGCGATGACGACCGCCGACGACGCGAGGATCGCGACCGACCGACGCGGCAGCCGGGCGGCGTGTCCCGTCCTCGCGGGACGGACACGCTCCAGAACGGCCAGCGCGAGATCGGGCGGGCCCGCTCGCAAGGCGGCTCGCTCGCGGAATGCGGATGTCAGGCGGTCGTCGTCCCAGTAGCGGGATCGGTCGGTCATCGTCCACGCGCCTCGTCGGCTCGGATCGCATCCGCCAGGGCGCGCCGCGCCGTGAACAGGCGCGACTTCGCGGTTCCCTCGGGGATCTCGAGGATGGACGCCAGCTCGGCGATCGGACGTCCCTCGAGGTGGTGGAGGACGAGGATCGCTCGTTGATCGACCGGCAACCGCGCCAGGGCGGCGTCCAGGATCGCGGCGTCGTCGGGCGGCGCCCCGGCCGCTCGATCCGCCAGCGCGGCGACCGTCGACGACGGAATCTCGCGGATCCGCCGCCGGCTTCGGGATCGGTGCGTCTGCCGGGCAGAGTTGACCGCGACTCGCTGGAGCCACGCCTCGAACTTCTCGGGCTCTCGGAGGCGCGCGAGCTGACGCCACGCCGCAACGAACGTCTCCTGGGCGGCGTCGCGGGCATCGGCCTCGTTGCCGAGGATCGCGCTGGTCAGTCGGTACACGTCATCCATCCGGGCGCGAACGATCGTTTCGAACGCGTCGAGATCGCCGTTCCGGGCCCGGTCGATCAGCGACCGGTCGATCGCGGGTCCGATGCGCGTATCCCTCCTGGCGCGTTCACCCATTCGATGCCGGCCGAGCCGTGCCGGTTCACTGTGACGCGCTAGCACCCGTCCGGCGCAACGGTGACGCGATCCGGGGCGCCCTCGGCTAGGCTCGGCGGCGATGGCCCGATCGACCGCCCGACGAGGCGCGACCCTGAACAGCGACTACGAGCGTCGACCGTACTGGCACGCGACGATGCCGGTCCTGCCCTCACGACGCGACCGTCAGCTGCCCGATACAGCGGACGTCGTCGTCATCGGCGGCGGCTATACCGGGATCAACGCCGCTCGCGTCCTGGCCCGCGGCGGCGCGAAGGTCACCCTCCTCGAGGCCGCGCACCTCGGCTTCGGCGGCTCGACCCGCAATGGCGGGATCGTCCACCCCGGCTACAAATGGGGTCCGGACGAGCTGGTCAAGCGCTACGGCGAGGACCTCGGCCGGGCCCTCTACCGCGAGACTCTCGACGCCTACGACCTCGTGAAGCGGCTGATCACCGACGAGGCGATCGACTGCGAGTTCCGCGAGACCGGCTTCCTCGACGTCGCCTGGGCGCCGTCCCACGCCGACCACCTCCGGGCCGAGGTCGAGATCCTGCGCCGATTCGGGGTGGCCGCCGAGTTCGTCCCGAAGGGGCGCCTCCACGAGGAGATCGGTTCGTCGTTCTACCACGGCGGAATGGTCTATCCGGGCAGTGGACTCCTTCATCCGGGCAAGTACTTCGCCGGGCTGGCGGCCGCTGCCGACGCGGCCGGGGCCGATCTCCACGAGGGCGTCCGGGCGAAGGCCATCCGCCGCCAGGGCGACGGGCGCATGGTGGTCGAGACCGCGCGCGGGGCGATCCTGGCGAAGGAAGTGGTCGTCGGAACCAACGGCTACACCGACGGCGTCGTGCCCAGCCTGCGCCGCCGGATCATCCCCATCGGGAGCTACATCATCGCCACGGAGCCACTCCCCGAGGAGCTGGCACGGAGCCTGTCGCCCAAGGGCCGGGCGTTCTTCGATACGAAAAACTTCCTCTACTACTGGCACGTGTCGGAGGACCGCCGGATGATCTTCGGCGGCCGGGCGAGCTTTCTCCCCACGTCGGTCGACCACACCGCCGCGATCCTCCACAAGGGCATGCTCGAGGTCCATCCCCAGCTCGCCGGCTACCGGATCGAATACGCCTGGGGCGGCAACGTCGGGTTCACGTTCGACCGGATGCCGCACGTGGGACGCAAGGACGGAATCACCTACGCGATGGGCTGCTGCGGGACGGGCGTGGCGCTGATGACCGCGCTCGGAACGTGGGTCGGGGAGTGGCTTGGTGGCGGCCCCGCGCCCGCCCTCTCGAAACTGTCGTTCCCGCTCGTCCCAGCGCCGTACGAGGGCCGGCCATGGTTCCTGCCGTTCGCCGGCGAGTGGTTCCGCCTCCGGGACCGGCTGGCCCGGCGATCCAATCGCTGAAGATGCTCGCGCGAATCATGATCGTCAGCCCGGCCGCCGTCGCTGTTGACCCGGAACCTGACGCCGCGGCCGACATCCGCCCGGGTCTCAGCGCACTCGTCGCCTTCGCCGCCGGTTTCGGTCTGTTCGTGGTCGTGGTTCTCCTCGCCCGGCGTCGTCCGAAGCAGGCAGGCGGCTCCTGACTCATCGCCATTCCACGGGTCAGTCGCAACCGAAGACCTGGACATCGGAGGGACCCCGGATGAGTTCCAGCCGGATGCCCTGGCGCGATGTCCACGTGGCTTGGTCCGGTCCAACGGCCACGATCACGCCGAGATCCTCCGGATTGTCGATGCCCTTCGGCGGGTTGCCGCCCTGGACGGCGAAGGCAGCCGGCCCGTCGGCGATCGACCAGAAGCTGCCGTCGAAGTCGAACGCGTTGGCGGTGAATCCGCAATGGGTGAAGACGGGGAAGAGGTAGGGCTGGTCAGGTAGCGCACGGGCGGAGACGGCTTCGATCCTGATCGAGCCGTCCGGTTGAGGGATCGTACGCGCCTCTCCGAGCGGGGAGGCGAGATTGGTCGGCGTCGGTGAGGGGAGGGTGCCGCAGGTGGCCAGCCCGAAGGTGAGAAGGACGGTCGCGACGAGGGAGCGGACGGTGAGCGCCGCTCGACGGCGGGTCCATGGGTCGGGGCGGTCACGGGGTGGCGGCATGGCGGCCGGACGCAATGGCGCCGCCGCGGGTTCCTCGATGGGGTTGGCCCGCCGCTCCAATTGGTGACCCGGCGCCTCAACGACTTGGTCAACCGGTCGCCGGTGGACTGGTAAGGCGGCTTTCCGGTCCGCGCAGCACGGTGCGGGCCGATTTTCGAGCGCGGAGCCACGCGCCTCACCCTCGCCGGACCTGGTTCTGACGCCGCGTCCCGCCGTACCAGTCCGTGGGAGACTGTTTGGCCAGGTTTGACGCCACGCGCCACGGGGCACGGGACGCGGCGCGCGACGGAGCCTTCGCATACCCTTCCCGCTCGTGACGATCAACCCGAGCCCCATCCAGTACAAGGGCGACGACCTGGAGCCCGAGCGCGGCCCGGGTCTGGGCTGTTTCCGGTTCCAGCTCGCGATCCTCGGGATCTTCATTGTCCTGACCCCGCTGAGCGTGCTCTGGAAGTGGCCGCCGATGGTCTCGGCGGCACTCCTGTTCGCGGTGATCGTCCTGCTCCTGTTCGCCGGCCAGACGATCATCTTCCTGCTCCGCCTCGTCGCGGCCGACCGCCGCGGCAGGCGCCGGCCGCTCGCCAGCGGCAGCAAGACGGTCGGCGAGCTCGAGGACGATCGCGGCAACAGGGGAGACGCCGCGGACGCCGGCGACGGCGCCGAGATCGCGTCCGACCCGACCCCCGCCCCGCCGCCTCCGACCGACGAGGGCCTCGTGCGATAATCGGCGACCCCGGTGCCCACCGGGCCGGGCCGATCCCGCCCCCGGATCGAACGGATTGGAGGAAACCCGGCGTGCCCGTCCTGGCGACCTACTTCTCCGTCCGCCGCGGTCGGGACGCATTTTTCAAGTTCTACATGCGGACGCTCTTCGCCCGCCAGGTCCGCGAATACGAGTCGAAGTACGGGATCCGGTTCATCGGCTGGTACAACGTCGCTCATGGCTGGGACTTCGACAACGTGATCCTGCTCGATCTGCCCGACTACGCGACACTGGACAAGCTGGAAGCGGACGAGAGCCTGCGGGCCCTCGGCCACCGAGCCGGCGAATGGATCTTCCAGCGTCATCACTCGATGTTCCTCCGCGAGCGGATGGGACCCGATCTCGAATACCACCACTGACCGGGGACCACCACCATGAGCATCCGCCGCACGGCGACACCACAACCAGACGATGGGAGACGAGACGCGATGGACACGAGCCGGAACGATCTGCTCGGCGAGATCGCGGCTGACGCCGCCCTCGAACGAGGCGATTTCCTGGTCCAGTCGACCGAGCAGCTGCGCAAGTTCCTGGACGCCAACAAGGAGCGCATCAACGAGCTCGGCGGCCTGGTCCTGATCGATGACGACCCGGATTACCTGTCGATCGCGCCCGATCTGACATTCCGCAGCCGGACCCGCTACCTCGATGAGCTGACCGGCGAGTGGACGTCCGAGACCGAGGTCATCGAGAGCGCCGCCGAGGTCGTCGAGCTCTACAACCCGGCCGACCTCTACCAGGCGTTCGCCGATGCCTCGCGGGAAGCGGCCGGCCTCGCCGCCGAGCCGACCGCGGAGGGCGACGTCCTCGATGCCGCGGGGATCGGCGTTGACGAGGGGATCACGATCGGATCGCCCGATCCGTACGCCGCCGCGGCGGACGAGTGGGCGGCCACCCAGCCCGAACCGGTCCAGGTCGATGACGACGAGCTTGCGGCCCAGCGGCTGTACGACCTGGCCCTCACGTTCCAGGAGCGGAGCCAGCGCAGCGAGGCGCGCCTCCTCGAGCAGTTCGAGGACGCTTCGTCGGTCCTGATCGCGAAGATCGGCGACCTGATCGTCAACGACGACGACGATGAGCGGCTGACCCTCATGGCATCGGGCGAGTTCAAGGCCGAGGTCCTGACCGAGGAAGAGAACGAGTGGCGGCCGCTCGGGTCGGCCGAGGAGCTCGTCGAGTACTACGACCCGACCGATGTCTTCGGCGACCTGGCCGACGCCCTGGCCGAGGCGTTCCCGTCGATCGCGCCGGAGCTGGCGGTGTTCGAGGCCGCAGCCGACGACGAGGCGCCCACGGACGAGGACGGCGAGGACGGCGAGGACGCCGACGGTGCCACCGCGACCGCCGCGGCCGATCCAACGCCTCCCGACGCGCCAGCGACCACCGACGACGGCACGACCCCGCCGGAGGGCGACGCCCGCCGGTGACCATGCGCCTGGTCCGGACCGAGCTGGTCGACAGCCGGGAGATCCTCCCGGGCCAGTGGCTCCAGTCGTTCCTTGCTCCTGAACTCTCCTCCGGGTCGCGGGCGGGCCAGTTCGTTCACGCCCGGACCGGCGACCTGTCCGGGCTCGTCCTGCGCCGACCTTTCTCGATCAATACCGCCGATCCCGCGACAGGCGTGATCACGATCCACTTCCGGACGATCGGTCGCGGGACCGAGTGGTTCACCCGGCTCCGACCCGGCGACACGGTCGAGATGCTCGGCCCGCTCGGCCGGCCGTTCGAGGTCGACCCCCGCTCGCGCCACCTGCTCCTGATCGCGGGCGGACTCGGGATGGCCGGAGTCCGGTCGCTGGCCGACGAGGCGATCAACCACGGCCGCCAGGTCACGCTGCTGTTCGGGGCGGCATCTGCCCGCGACGTCTACCCGTCATCGCTTCTGCCCGACGAGGTGGAGTACGTGATCGCGACCGATGACGGCTCGGTCGGCCACAAGGGCTTCGTGACCGAACTGGTGCCGGACTACGAGGGCTGGGCGGATCAGGCGTTCGCCTGTGGTCCGGCCCCGATGCTGGCGGCTCTCGCCCGGATCGCGGAGGGCCGGCGGGAGAGGCTTGGCGTCGCGAAGCTCGGTCGCAAGCGCGGCGTCGGAAAGCCGGATGTCGTTGGCTCGACAGCCGCCCGCCGAAAGGCATTCCTCCAGGTGTCGATGGAGCAGAACATGGGCTGCGCAGTCGGTGCATGTTTGGGCTGCGTGATCATGGGCACGAACGGGGTTCCGCAGCGGGTCTGCCGCGAGGGTCCGGTCTTCGCCGCCGAGGAAGTGGCCTGGGAGTCGGGCTGGTGAGTCCTGCCGACCTGTCCGTCGATCTTGGCCGCGGCCTGGTTCTGCCGAACCCGATCCTCGTCGCGTCGGGGACGTTCGGCTACGGGATCGAGTACGGCGACGTCGTCGAAGTCGACCGGCTCGGCGGGATCTGCTGCAAGGGCACGACGCTCCAGCCGCGGATCGGCAACATCACGCCGCGCGTGACTGAGACGCCGGGCGGGATGCTGAACTCGATCGGGCTCCAGAACCCGGGCGTCGACGCGGTCGTCGCGAAGTACGCCGGGACGTGGGCCGGCTGGAAGACCCCGGTCATCGTCAACGTCGCGGGCGAGTCGGTCGAGGACTACGTCGAGGTCGTCCAGCGACTTGAGGGGGTTTCTGGCGTCGCCGGGATCGAGCTGAACATCTCGTGCCCGAACGTCGGTCGGGGCGGGCTCCAGTTCGCGATCGACGCCGGCGCGGCCGGCGAGGTCACCGCCGCCGTGCGCCGCGCGACGGACCTGCCCCTCCTCGTAAAGCTGTCGCCGAATGTCGGCGACGTCCGGCCGATTGCCCGCGCCATCGCCGATGCCGGCGCCGACGCCCTGACCGCGATCAACACGTTATCCGGGATCGCGCTCGCCCCGTCCCGCCGGAAGCCGCTGCTCGGCAATATCTACGGCGGCCTGTCCGGCCCAGCGATCAAGCCCGTGGCGCTCCGGATCGTGTACGAGGTCAGCCAGGTCGTCGACATCCCCGTCGTCGCAATCGGCGGCGTGACCGAGCTGGCGGACGTGCTTGACTTCCTGGCAGTCGGAGCCGTGGCGGTCCAGGTCGGCACGGCGATCTTTGCCGACCCGACGCTGCCGGTCCGGCTCGTCGATGAGCTGACCGACGAGTGCGAGCGGCGCGGAATCGCGAGCTACGCGGAATTGGTCGGCACCGCCCTGCCGCCGAAACCGGGCGCGCCGTCGTCGAAGGGCGTCGAGTACCGGCCGTAGGCCGTGGGGTTAGACATGCACATGGTATGGTATGTGCATGTATTCCGAACGGACCCAGGTCCTCCTCTCGCCCGAGCAGGTCGCCCGGCTCAAGCGGATCGCGGCCCGCGAGGGTCGGTCCGTCGGCGCGGTGATTCGCGATGCCGTGGATTCCTACGTCGACCCAGGCGAGGATTCGCGTCACCAAGCCATCCAGGCCATGTTCAGGATGAATCTCCCCGTGGACGACTGGGAGGTCATGAAGGAGCAGATCGAACGCAGCCAGTTGGGCGATTGGTGACGGCCTTCATCGACGCGTCGATCATCATGTACGTGGCCGGCGCGGACCACCCCATGCGGGCTCCTTGCGTCCGTGTCATGCAAGCCATCGACGATCGACTGCTCGAGGCCACCACTTCAGTCGAGGTCGTCCGGGAGATCATCCATCGCTACCTGTCGATCGGGCGTGCGAGCGGCGGTCTGACGCTGGCCGAGCAGACGATGGACACCTTCGCCCCCGTTTTGCCGATCACCCACGCGGTGATGCGGCGCGTCCCTGACCTCGCCCGGCGGTATCCCGGACTCAGTGCCCGCGATCTTGTCCACGTCGCGACCTGCATACACGAGGGCATCGCCGAGATCGTCAGCACCGATCGCGGCTTCGACGGGGTCAGCGAGGTTCGACGGATCCCTCCTGAGGATTTTGTCGCGACTCGCTGACCGGACGCGCAAGATCGCGTGAACCGTCGGGCCTCGGCGGGACTCTGGAACTCATGACAGGTCGCTCGGGAGGGACGATTGGATCCCGCGCTCATCAGGCGGGCCCAGACCGGCGACGTCGACGCGTTCACGGCGTTGGTCGCCGGGAGGGTCGAGGCGATGCAGCGGACGGCCATGGCGATCCTCGGCCACGAGGCCGACGCCCGCGACGCCGTCGCCGAGTCGCTGGTGGCGATCTGGCGGGAGCTGCCGCGGCTCCGTGACCCGCTCGCGTTCGACGCCTGGACGACTCGAATCCTCGTCCACGCCTGCCGAGGTCGACTTCGCACGCGAGTCCGGACACGCGTTCGCGAGCTGACGATGGACGCGGCCGAGGTTGGGCGGGTTCACCGACTGGATGTTCGTGCGGATCGCCGGGGCGCCGTATCCGGTTGTGCTGGTGCCGCCGCCGGCTCCGGAGCCATCGTTGTCGCCGGACGCGGCGAACGACGGCAACGGTGACATCCCGTGCGGCCCGACGCCGTGCGGCGAGACCTTCCCATCGCCGCCGTCGAGCACCGAGGCCGGCTGATCGATCGCGGCTAGACTTCGAGGCGATGACCACGATCAAACCCGCGATCGAGATCGGCGCCCGGGTCGCCGTCGCACGAAGGACGGAGGAGCTTCTCCGCTCGTCCGGGGCGCTCCGGGAGGGCCATTTCCTGCTGAAGAGCGGTCGCCACGGCGACGCCTACATCGAGAAATTCGCCGTCCTGTCGGACCCGGCCGCAACCAGCGAGCTGTGCCGCTTCTGGGCGGGGGCCTTCGGAGCGGCCGAGGACGGCGACGACCTGCGGGTCGACCTCGTGACCGGCCCGACCACCGGCGGGGTGATCCTTGCCTTCGAGACCGGTCGTCAGCTCGGCGTCCGGGCGATCTTCGCCGAGGAGGTCCGGGGTGAGGACGGCACCACCCACCGCGAGTTCCGGCGCGGCTTCCGGATCGAGCCCGGCGAGCGGGTGCTCCTCGTCGACGACATCCTGACCACCGGTGGCTCGCTCCTCGCGATGGTGCCGGCGATCGAAGCCCAGGGCGGCGAGATCGTCGAGTGCGTCGTCCTCGTCGACCGAAGCAGCGGCAGCACCAACACGCTCACCTCAACGGCGACCGGGCGGGTCTACCCGCTGCGCTCGCTCTGGCGGCTTGACCTCCCGACCTATGAGCCTGGCGCCGAATCCTGCCCGCGCTGTGCCGACGACACGCCGCTCCATACGCCCGGGAGCAGCGGGACCGGCGCGTGACCCAGGCGCCTCGTGCGAGTGCGCCTGTTGCGGGCGAGTCACCCGCGCGCGGATCGCAACCAGGACGGCGACGGATGGTCCTGCTGATCGGCGCGGTCGTCGCGATCGTCGCGATCGTCGCGGTCACGTTCGGCGCCGTGACGATCCTTGGCGGCCCGAGCCGCGAGGTCGCGACCGGGATCGTCGTTGCCGTCCAGGCCACGAGCCTGACCGCTGTCGAAGGGTTCTCGATCCGGACCGGTGACGGCCGGACGCTCGACTTCCGGATCACGAGCCTCGAGAACGCCGCCGCATTTCCGCCCGGGCACCTGTCTGTGCACAAGGTCAGCCTGGTGCCGGTCCAGGTCACGTTCGTCGACGACGGCGGGAGTCATCGCGCGGTCCGGATCGAGGACGCGCCCTAAGCCGGATCGCCTTACTCGACCGCCTGAATCGCGGCCTCGAGCTCTTCGGCGGAGAAGACGAGCTCGAACGACGCGCTGATCCTGCCGTCGCTGCCCACCACGAAGACGTACGGCTCGGTCGACAGCTTGAATGCATTTGTCGCTTCGACCGTGACAAGGTTCCCGTCGTCCAGGACCGGCTGGAGCTGGCCGGCGACCAGTTCCAGCTTGTACGGCTCGACGTTGATGAACGTGAGCTCGGGATGGGCTGCGGCGACGGGCTTCAGCTTGTCGAGGGTGGGCCCACACGTGGCCGTCTGGCAGAATTTGGGCGTCGCGAAGATCAGGACGAAGGGCTTCTTCGCGGCGAGCGCCGCAGCCTCCGAGACCTCGTAGAACCTCTTCACGGGCTTCGTGTCGGTCGAGACCTTCGCGACATCTCCGCCGACGTCCGCAATGGTCGGTGTCTTGACCGACGGCGCCGGGTCGCCCGGCGAGAGGACTCTGACGGTCTGCCGGACGTCGAACGAGAACGACATCGTCTCCTTCGGCGAGCCCGGAGCTTCGGTCGTGAAGTCTGCGATCCACTTGCCGGCCGACGCGAACGACGCGCGCCCGACGTACACCCCGCTGACCCCCTCGATGGCCCAGACGAACGTCTGCGGCGCGGCCGTGATCGACTCGCTGTTAGGCCCGCGGTAGCCGATCGCGAGCGTCCGATCGGGTTTGGCGACGGGCTTCTGGCCGGTCGGGTCCGCGACCGAGAAGATCGTGCGGTTCTCGCCGACCCGGAACTCGCTCGAGACCGGCACCGGCAGGACGGACGGCGTGCCTGACGCCGACGCCGATGACGTGGGGAAACTGGAGCTCGGCGGCGGAGCACCGCAGGCGGCGATCAGGATGGACAGGGCAGCCCCGCCCGCGAGCAGGGAACGTCGAGGGATCATGGCCGATAGCCTAGGGCGGGTTGCTCACCGGCGCATTCGCTGCCAGGTTCTGGCCGGCCCGACGAGACCTCACGCTAGAATGGCGTGCCAGTCCACCCCCTCCGAGGACGTTCGTGACCCGCTTCCAGAAGCTCGCCGCGGCGACCGTCGTGACGGCCCTCGTCCTGGTCACGATCGGGGTCATCGTCCGCGCGACCGGTTCCGGAATGGGCTGCCCCGACTGGCCGCTGTGCCACGGCCAGATCTTTCCACCGCTCGGCGATGACAAGGCATGGCTCGAGTGGATCCACCGGACGGTGGCGGCCGTCATCGGGTTCGAGGTCCTCGCGCTTGCCATCCTCGCCTGGCTCGATCATCGCGAACGCCGGACCCTCCTCGGCGCAACGTTCGGGACCGTCGTCCTCGTCGGCTTCCAGGGTTGGCTCGGCATGGAAACCGTCAAGCAGAACAACTCCGGCGAGTCGGTCACCGCGCACCTGGCCGCCGCCATGGCTCTCGTCGGGCTCCTCGTCTGGATCCTCGCCCGTGCGTCGTACCCGGCCCGCATGACCGCCGGCGGCAGCCAGCTGTTCACGCTGCTCGCGGCGTTCGCTGCCCTGTCCGTGTTTGCGTTGCTGCTGTTCGGGTCGCACGTGACCGCGACCTCCCAATGGATCGCCTTTCCTGACTGGCCGCTCATGAACGGCTCGCTGTTCCCGGCGCTGACCGACGCCAACTCCGCACATGTCATCCACCGCTGGATCGCAGCCGTGGTCGGGATCATCGTGGCCGGGGTCGCAGTCGCGGCTCTCCGCCTCCGGCCCCGATCCAGCCCGATCGCCCGGCTGGCCGTTGGCGCCGCCGTCCTCTTCCCGATCCAGGCGGTCGTCGGTGGGCTGCAGGTCCTGACCGGGCTGTCGGGCTGGTCGCAGGTCATCCATCTCGCCCTCGGTGCGGTGATCTGGACGCTGATGGCCGGGCTGGTGGTCGTTGCCTACCTCGAGGCTCGATCGGCGTCGGCGGTCGCGCTCGCCGAGGCCGACGCCGGCGATCGGGCGACCGGCGGCCCGTCGTCAGGCCACGAAGACGGGGCAGCTCAACACCCACACACGACAAAGGACACGATCCGCGCCTACGTTGCGCTGACGAAGCCGCGGATCATCGAGCTGCTCCTCGTGACGACGGTGCCCGCGATGGTCCTCGCCACGCGCCAGGTTCCCGGGATCCAGCTCGGCCATTGGCTGTGGCTGACCGTCTGGACCTTGATCGGTGGCACGCTCGCCGCCGGCAGCGCCAACGCGATCAACTGCTACATCGACCGCGACATCGACCTCCTGATGGCCCGGACCCGGCGCCGGCCGCTGCCGGCCCACGAGGTCGACCCGGAGCGGGCGGTCGTGTTCGGCCTTGTCCTTGGCGCCATCGCCTTCGCGGTCCTGGCGCTCTTCGTGAACCTCCTCGCCGCGTTCCTCGGTCTGCTGGCGATCGCGTTCTACGTCGTCGTCTACACGATCTGGCTGAAGCGCTCCACGCCCCAGAACATCGTGATCGGCGGGGCCGCCGGGGCGCTGCCGCCGGTCATCGGCTGGGCGGCGGTCACGGGCGACGTCGGAATTCCGGCCCTGATCCTGTTTGCCCTCGTCTTCTACTGGACGCCGCCTCACTTCTGGGCGCTGTCACTGCGGATCCGGAAGGACTACGCCGCGGCCGGCGTGCCGATGCTGCCCGTCGTCAAGGGCATCCCCGAGACGACGCGCCAGATCGGCCTGTACACGATCCTCATGGTGGCGATCTCGCTGGTCCTGTTCGCCGTCGCCCGGATGGGCCCGATCTACCTGGTTGCCGCGGTCGTGCTCGGCGCGCTGTTCCTGCGCCAGGCATGGCTGCTCTGGCGGCGTGGTGCGTCCGAGGAGGACTCGACCGCGGGCGCGATCCGGCTCTACAAATTCTCGATCTCGTACCTGACGCTCCTGTTCGCCGCGATCACCGTCGACACCCTGGTGCTGGCCGCCGTCGGCTGACGAGCAACCTGCAACGCGGCCGCGAGCCCGGTCGGGTCCCAGCGCCGGACCCCCGAGCGCTCCGGCTGCCACACTCCGCGGATGGACCTTCACTTTCTCGGCGGTGCCACCACCGTCACCGGCTCGCAGTTCCTGCTCGAGACCGGTCGAGCCCGCGTCCTGGTCGACTGCGGGATGTTCCAGGGCAGCCCGAACGAGGCGATGCGCAACCGCGTGCCGTTCGGCTTCGACCCGGCGACCCTCGACACCCTCCTCCTGACACACGCTCACCTCGATCATTGCGGCCTGATTCCGCACATTGTCAACAACGGCTATCGCGGCCCGATCGTCGCCACCCGCGGCACCGCTGAGCTGGCGGAGCTTGTCCTCCTCGATAGCGGCAAGCTCCAGCAGGAGTTCGCCAAGCGTGAGGCGCGCTGGGAGCGGAAGCACCCGGACGAGGCCGTCGCCGACGATCGCAAGGAGCAGGGCCAGTACGAGGCCGCGATCGACATGGCCGAAGGCCGGATCACGCCCGACGCCGCCCATGCCGACGCCGCCGATGCCGCGCCCGACCGCGACATGGAGGCCGACCTGCGCCGCCAGCCGCCCGAGGTCCTGATCGACCTCGACGAGCCCCTCTACACGGCCGACGAGGCCAAGGTGGCGATCGCCCAGTTCGAGACCATCGAGTACGACGAGGAGCGCGAGGTTGCGCCCGGCGTCCACGCGACCTATCTCGATGCCGGCCACATCCTCGGCTCGGCGATCATCCGTCTCCGGGTCGAGGCGGGCGATCGCGCCGCCGGCGATCCCGAGCGGGAGACGACGATCGTCTTCTCGGGCGACCTCGGCCGGCCCGGGTCGCCGATCATCCGCGACCCGTCGATCCTGCGCGACACCGACTACCTCCTCGTCGAATCCACCTACGGCGGCCGCGAGCACGAGCCCGAGGACGAGGCGATCCGGATCCTGGCCGAGACCGTCCAGATGGTGTCCGACGCCGGTGGCGTCCTCCTCGTCCCGTCGTTCGCAATCGGCCGGACCCAGGAGATCGTCTACGCCCTGGACCGGCTCCTCGACGCGAAGAGAATCCCCGAGCTGCCGCTCTACCTCGACTCGCCGATGGCCTCCAAGGCGTCCGACATCTACCGCCGCCACGCCGAGTACTTCGATGAGGACGCGCGCGAGATCCTCCTGGCCGGTGACACGCCGCTCGACTATCCGAACCAGACGATCACGCGCGATGTCGAGCAGTCGAAGGCGATCGAACGGGCGCCCCGGCCGTACATGATCGTGGCGTCGAACGGGATGCTGACCGGGGGCCGCGTCCTGGGCCACCTGCGCAACCTGATCGGCGACCCAAGCGCCACGATCCTGTTTGTCGGCTACCAGGGCGAGGGAACCCTCGGCGCCCACCTCCAGGCCGGTGCGAAGGTCGTGAAGCTCGACGGCCAGCCGCGCGACGTCCGCTGCCAGGTCCGCTCGATCAGCGGGTTCTCGGCCCATGCCGACGAGTCGGAGCTGCTCGAATGGCTCGGCCATTTCGCCGAGGGCAAGGAGCCCGGTGCGGCGGGGTTCCCGAAGACCGTCTTCCTGGTCCATGGCGATCCGGAAGCCCAGATCGCGATCGAGCCGAAGGTCCAGGCGCTCGGCTTTTCGACGAAGATCCCGCACTGGCGGGAGAAGGTGGCGCTGGGCTGAATGTTCCGGCAGGCGCGGGCCTTCGCTCATACGCCAGTCGCAAACGCTCTAGCGACCCGGCCATCGGATTCCATCTCCGCTTCGGGATCATCGGCCGTGCTGGCTGTCGCATGAGCGTGAAATTCCGGTCACGGAGGCCCGCGTGTCGATGAACATGGCCTTGAGCCACCGTGGCTGTCGTAAACAACAGAACACGCAGCAAACAAGATATGGCCGTGGGCGCGCCCTCAGACGGGATGCGGCTCCGGTTGCGCGTCGCGGCGGCGATTGCCGAGCCCGATGATCGCGGCCGAGATCGCCACGAAGCCGATCGTGATCGCCACCGCCGTGACCAGGACCTGGCCGTAGCCGCCGTTCGCCGGGTTCAGGAACGGATAGGGGTACCACTTGGCCGGATCGACCGCGCCGCGGACCATCGTGAGACCGGTCCAGGCCAGCGGAAAGACAATCAGCGTCGCGATATCGCGGGTTCCGAGCCGGACCCGCGGCGGGTCGAGGAGCCAGTCCAGGACGACGATAACGGGGAAGATCTTGTGGAGGACGACGTCGACCCAGACGAGCTGGAGCTGCACGTCGACGCCGGACAGCAGGAAGATCACGACGAAGAACGTGACCGTCAGGTAAACCGCGGCGCCGGCCCGCAGCAGCTCCACGCCCCGGGTCCGCGGCGCCTTCGGGCGGGCAACCAGCAACGCGAACGCGGCGACGCCGATCAGGTTGCTCAAGATCGTGAAGAAGGCGAAGAAGCGGGTCACATCGAAAGCGCCCACGTCCGCGAGGACCTTGGCCTGGGCGATGATCGCAGCCAGGACCACGACGATGGACAGGTTGCGGACGATCCGCTGAATCTGGGCGGTCTGCATGGAGCCGATCCTGATGTGCGGTTGCGGCCATCGTCAAGATGGTGTCTCGGCACCCTAGCTGTCGCGCGATGCGCAACGCCGGTTCGTCTGATGGAACGCGAGAGGCATTGGAAAGCCGTCGTGTGACGATCCCGCCATGTCTGACCGCAGCCTCGCGCCCGCATCCGGGGGCACGCCCGACACGTCGATCCTGACCGCCGCCGAGCTCGACTCGATCCGTCGCCCGTACCGCGGCGCTCGCCTCCTGCCGCGCCGCGCCTACCACGAGCCGGCGATCTTGGAGTGGGAGCGCGAGCACGTCCTGCGCCGCGACTGGGTGATCGTCGGCCGGGTGGACGAGGCGCCTGATCCCGGAACCTACTTCCTGACTGAGCTCGACGGCGAGCCGATCCTGGTCGTCCGGGCCCGAGACGGCGTCCTGCGCGCCTTCTACAACGTCTGCCAGCACCGTGGCACCGCGGTCGTCGAGGAGCGGTGCGGCAAGGCCGTCCGATTCCAGTGCCCGTACCACGCCTGGATCTACGACCTCGAGGGCAAGCTCGTCCGGGCGAAACACACCGAGGACCTCGACGATTTCAGCTTCGAGGGCTACGGACTCCGGCCGGTCGGTTGCGCGACCTGGCAGGGCTTCGTCTTCCTCAATCTCGATCCCGACGCCGCGCCCCTGGCCGACCAGCTCGGCGACCTCCACCAGCATCTCGGCCGGTTCGAGTTCCAGGACCTCAAGCCCGCCCGGACGATCACCTACGACGTCGCCGCCAACTGGAAATTCATCGCCGAGAACTACTCGGAGTGCTATCACTGCCCGCCGCTCCATCCCCAGCTCAACAAGCTGACCCCGTACGACATCGGCGGCGACTACGCCCCAGAAGGCGCGTGGCAGGGCGGCTGGATGGAGCTCGTCGCCGGGGCCGAGACGATGGCCCTCGACGGCGGGCAGGGCTCGAGGCACGGCCGGCCGCCGATGTGCGGGATGACGGCCGAGGACGAGCGCCGGATCTTCTACTACGTCGTGTGGCCGACGGCCTTCCTGTCGATCCACCCCGACTACCTGCTCGTCCATCGCCTGATCCCGGTGGCGCCTGATCGAACGACCGTGATCTGCCAGCTCCTGTTCGAGCCGGCGACGATGGCGGCGCCGGATTTCGACCCGTCGGACGCGATCGCGTTCTGGGACCTGACCAACAGCCAGGACTGGCACGTCTGCGAGATGCAGCAGCGCGGGACTCGATCCAGTTCCTGGGTGAGCGGCCGCTACTCGAACCAGGAGGCGTCGGTCCACGCCTTCGACCTGATGGTCGCCGAGCGCTACGCCGGGCTGCCGTTCAGCGCCGCGCGAACGATTCGCGAGCGCTACGACGTGCCGCCGCCGATGGTGGCGCCGATGGGCCAGATGGACGCCGGGGCAGCCTTCGCCGGAACCCACGACGCGGCCGAGCATGACCCGCACGAGCACGACCACCCGACGACCGGGCGCGGCTCGCACGAGCACGCCGCTGCCCGCACCACCGCCCGCTCCAAGGCGACGACCCCGCACTGACGGCCACGCGCCGACGAGCGATCAGGGTGCCCACGACGGGAAGTTGCCCGGCCCGATTTCGATGCGGCCGCTGCCGTCCGGGCGCGCGACGACGAGCTCGCCGTGGCGGACCCACATCAGGTGGCGGCCGTCGGGCGCCCAGACCGGGAAGCTGTCCTCGACCTGGTCGGCGGTGATCCGGTGGTCGTCCGAGCCATCCGGGCGGACGACATGGATCTCCATCTCATCGCCCATTCCCGACTCGACGAGGTCGGGGTACCAGTCGGACTGGGTGTGGTACGCGATCCACGCTCCGTCCGGCGACCAGGCCGGAGCCATGTCGTAGGCGGCGGTCTGGGTAACCGGCCCGGCGCCCGAGCCGTCGGCGTTCACGACCCAGATGTCGTAGTAGGACCCGCCTGCGTAGGCGATCCGAGAGCCGTCGGGCGACCACGCCGGGTATTCGCCGTGGCCTCGGGTGACGATGTGCTGGCTCGACCCGTCGGCGTCCATCAGCCAGATCGCGAGCCCTTCGATCCTGTTGGAGCTGTAGGCGATCCGCGCGCCGTCCGGCGACCAGGCGGGTCCCCAATCAGAGAACTGCGGATCGTTCACGAGGTTTCGACGGTTGCGGCTGTCAGCCTCCATGACCCAGATCTCGCCGTCGTCGGCCGCCAGCAGGAGGCGGTACGCGATCTGGCCCCCGTCCGGTGAGAACGCCGGGTCAAATCCTCCGTCGGTTGTCAGCTGGCGCCGATTCGTGCCGTCCGCGTCGGCGATCCAGACGCCATTGTCCTGGGCGAAGGCGATGGTGCCCGTGAGGTCGACCAGATCGACCGGCGGGCCGGACAGCAGGGACGGAAGGGGAGTTGGGGCGACGAGACTCGGCGACGGCCCCCGGCTCGATGCGGACGGTGCCGTCGGGCTGGAAGCGACGGCAACCGATCCGATCGGCGCGCCGGTCGTGGCCGGCGTGGGGGTCGCGGGACCGCCGCACCCACCGCACACGGCGACGGCGACGAGGATGGCAGAGCGGATGCGGCCGGGGCGATGAGTCACGTTGCGATACACCGAGCAGTCGTCCGTGGTTCCGTGGGGTCGCCGCTCGCCGGTCGCCGGTCGCCGGTCCTCTGAAGTGTCCACTGGATCACCGTGCCATGAATGAGCATCGTCCGATCGCCCGATTCACCTGTTCGGGCACGTGGGCAGATTCGGTCGTGCTCGTTCGTCGCGAGCTGATGCGCCCACGGGATCAACGCGGGTGATGGACGCCCGGACGCTCCCCGACTCAGCCCGCCGGCGCGTCCTCGACCGCGAGCGACGTCCGTGCCGGCCGGAACGCCCCGAGCCGCCCGGCGATGAACAGCGCGATCGAGACGACAGCCACGATCAGCTCGAGATCGCGTTGATCTCGGGTGTGACCCCGAACTTGATCGCGCTGTAGACGTCGGGAACGCGGTCGGCGACGTCCCGGATCGCGCAACTGTCGGGAAGGGAACAGGTCCGTTGTTGACGGCTTCCGACACCATTCCGCGCTAGGCTCGGACCATGACCACGATGACGATCGACCGCGACCACGACCCCGGCGCTGACGCCGCGTCCGCTCGCGTGGCGGCGCTCGAGAACGTTGCCTCGGTGCCGCTCGAGACCGCGGGCTCGCGGGTGCTCGTGGGCACGGCCTCGTGGACCGACCCGACCATGACCGCGGCCGGGGTCTTCTACCCGAAGGGCGCCGACAGCGCCGAGGAGCGGCTCGCCTACTACGCGTCATCGTTCCCGGTGGTCGAGGTCGACGCCACGTACTACGCGCTGCCGGCCGAGCGGACCGCCCAGCTTTGGGCCGAGCGCACCCCGCCGGACTTCACATTCGACATCAAGGCCCACGCCCTGATGACCGGCCAGGGGACCGAGACGAGGCGGCTGCCGAAGGCGATTCGCGAAGCGCTCCCGCCGGAGATGCAGGAGAAGACGCGGATCTACGCAAAGGACTTCCCGGCCGAGCTCAACGACGAGGTCTGGCGGATGTTCCGCTCAGCACTGGCACCTCTCGAGGAGCGCGGTCAGCTCGGCTCGATCCTCCTCCAGTACCCGAAGTGGGTGTTCCCCTCGAACGAGAACCGATCGATCATCGAGGACGCCGCCGCGCGGCTCAAAAGCTGGCGGGTCGCGGTCGAGTTCCGCAACGGCTCGTGGCTGAACGAGAAGAACCGCGACCGGACGCTGGCATTCCTGTCGGAGCGCGCGATCCCGTTCGTCATGGTCGATGAGCCACAGGGCTTCAAGAGCAGCGTCCCGCCCGAGGTCGCGGTGACCTCGCCGGACCTCGCCATCGTCCGGTTCCACGGACGGAACGCGGCGACCTGGGAGGCCAAGAACATCACCCCCGCCGAGCGCTTCCGCTATCTCTATTCGCGCGACGAGCTCTCGGAGTGGGTGCCCCGGATCCGCGAGGCCGCCGGCCAGGCGAAGGAGATCCACCTGATGTTCAACAACTGCTACGCCAACTACGGGACGACGAACGCCCGGGAGATCGCCGACCTCTTCGCCGAGGAGCTGGCAACGGCCAGCTGACGCTCAGGCCCGGTTCTTCACCGGGCGCGGCCGGGTGCGGGCCTTGATTCGCGACAGCGCGCCCTCCCAGCCCGCCTCGAAGGCGAGCCCGGTTTCGTCGAGGTCGACGACGACCGGAGCGTGGTCCGACGGGATCGGCGGCCCTTTGCGCGCCTGGCGGTCGATCTCGGACCACACGATCCGACCGGCGATCGGCTTCGTGACGTAGAGCAGGTCGATCCGCATGCCTTCGTTGCGGTGGAACATGCCGGCCCGGTAGTCCCACCACGAGAAACGGCCCGGGGCGTCCGGAACGAACGTTCGGTAGGCATCCACCATGCCCCAGTCACGCAGGCTCGCAAGGGCGGCCCGTTCGGGCGCGGACACGTGCGTCCCGCCGTGGGCCCGGACCGCATCCCAGACGTCGTCGTCGGTCGGGGTGGCGTTGAGGTCACCGCCCAGGATCAGCGGTTCGTCGGGCGAGGCGGACTCGTCGAGCCAGCGCCGGAGCCGCTCGAACCACTTGAGCTTGCCGGCATAGAACGGGCTGCCCACGACCCGTCCGTTCGGAGCGTACAAGCTGACGACGCGAATGCCGCCGCACACGGCCGACACCATCCGGGCCTCGTCGAACGGGTCGAAGTCGTCCTCGCCGAGGGCCACACTCGCACCGGCGCTGCTGTCACGGACCGGGCCGTCGCCGAAGTTCGTGACGACATCGGTCGCCCCGACCTTGCTCGCGATCGCGACGCCGTTCCAGCGACCCTCGCCGTGATGGACCAACTCGTAGCCGGCCATCCGGAACGGCAGTTCGGGGGCCTCGCTGTCGGCGAGCTTCGTCTCCTGCATCAGGAGAACGTCGGGCTGGGCACGCTCGAGCCAGCGCTCGACGGCGTCCGATCGGGCCTTCAGGGAGTTGACGTTCCAGGTGGCGATCCGCATGGCGACAGGGTAGGGCGAATCGCAGACGAGGTCCGCGCCGCGCTCGATGCGCGGCAGCCGCGAACTGGCGACTTCCGCGCGCGCCAATCCGGATACGACCTGACCGATCCGGGTGGTACGGTCCCGCCATGAGCAGACCACTGTTGAGCGACGCCTTCGGGCATCACGTCTGGGCCACGATCCGCGTGTTCGACGCCTGCCTCGCGCTCGAGCCGGCGCCGCTGGACACGAATGTCCCCGGCACGTACGGATCGATCATCGATACCCTCCGCCACCTTGTCGGCGCGGACTGCGGCTACCTGTCTTCACTGAACGGTGGACGAACCTCCGAGATCGAGGAAGACCAGCTGGACCTCCCGGCGCTGCGGGCGCACATGGAGGCGAACGGGCCCGAGTGGGCGGCCATCGTGGCCCAGGACCTCGACCCGGAGGCCGATGTCGTCCGCCACCGCGACGACGGGACCGACAGCCATGCCCCGCTCGGGATCCGGCTCGCCCAGGTCCTCCATCACGGAACCGACCATCGCAGCCAGATCTGCACCGCCCTCACGTCGCTCGGCATCGAGCCGCCGGAGATCGATGTCTGGGACTTCGCCGACCAGGCCGGCCGGCTCACGGTGACGCCCGCCACGACCTGAGGCGTCGAAGCTGGTTGCGCTCAGCGGACGGGGACGGCGACCGACTGAGCCACGTCGACCAGCTCATCGGCGGTCATGTCGGCGCTGTTCCCGACGAGACCGAGGCTCCGTTCGGCGAGCTTCCAGGCCAGAAGCAGCTCGCCTGACGCGGCATCCGACCAGAGCGGCCGCTCTTCGCCGTTGACGGTCACCGGGCTCGAAGTGGCACCACGTTCCCGCGCCTTCTCCGCGCGCGTGTCGGTCCACTCGGCGCTCTCGCCGAACGCCTGGAAGAGGACGACGTGCCCGGGGCCCTCGTCCGGAGCGTCCTTGGCGACGTCGCCGATGGCGAACACCTGGACCCAGATCGGCGGCGGACCGGGTTCCTGCTGGAACGTCCGGACCTGGCTCCAGCCATCGGGCAGGTCGACGATCGTTGCCAGGTCCTGCGGGCCGAAGACGAAGAAGATCCCGCCCGTGACGTCGTTGACCCGGGTCCCGGCGAAGGGGTTGGGCAACGCCAAGTGGAAGGTGTGGCTGAATCCCACGAGCCGGCAGCTCGTGTTCGGCGGGAGCGTCGCCTGCTGTTCGTGCCGGACCGCGACGACCGCGACGTCGAGCTCGTCCGCCCGCGCTGCGAGCCACGGCACGTAGTCGCTCGAGCAGGCATCGGAGGCGAGATAGCCCTCGCCGCCCACGAACTGGACGGTCAGCGTCCGTTGGTCATGGCTCAACTCGGCGCGATCGATCCGGACCGGCCGACCGTCCGGAGCGACGGCCGGGTAGTCAGGCCCGAAGGCCTGGGTCAGCGGCAAGCGGATCGTGATGGCCGTGGCCGCATCGACCGGCGGGGTCGCCTGGGTATAGGCGCAGCCGGCCAGGGCCGTGATCGCGGCCGCCGCGAGCGCCCCGAGCGCGAATTGCACGATGATCCTCATCGACCGATGGTGGACGAGGGCCGTCACGGTGTCATCCGTCGCGGCGGAGACGCCCGCCGGCGCCGAGCCGTGACGCCACGGCAGCACGTCAGTCGGTCAGTAGCGGCGACCCTTCTGGCGGACGAGATCGAACGACGCGGTGTCGGCGATCGCCATCACGGCCATCGTCCCGGCCTGGACCGGATCGCTGACGACCAGATCGACGTGGTCGGTGATCGAGCCGACCATGTTCAGGGCGATGATCGGGACGCCGACGGCGCGGAGCTCCTCGGCCGCGACCGAGATGTCGCCGCCCATGATCGAGCCGGCAAGGACGAGCAGTCGAGCGCGGGGCAGGTCGGCGACGGCCCGCACGGCGGCCGCGATATTGGCCTCGCCGACGAGCGGGATCGTGTCGACGCTGATCCGCTCGCCGCGGAGGTTGTGGCGATCGGCTTCGCTCACGGCGCCGAGTGCCACCTGGGCGACCTGCGCCCCGCCCCCGACGACGATCACCCGCTTGCCAAAGATCGTCGCGAGGGCGCGGGTCCGGCGGATCGCCTGGACCTCGGGCAGGCCCTCGAGCGCATCGAGCAGCTCGTCCGCGGCCAGGCCCTCGACCTCCACCTCGATCTCGGACTGAGGCGGGTCGGTCTCGAGCGCACGGACGGTCGCGACGGTCCGGATCCGGCCGCCGCGCTCGGCGATCCTGGTCACGATGGCCACGATCGAGTGCGGCCCTTCGAGGAGATCGAGTCGAGCCGCGGCGGCCGCGTCGGGGGAGGGGGTCCGGGTCATGGCAGGTCGGTCGAGGTCGGTCGCGGCGTGGCGGTTCAGTCCGGCTCGGGTCGGCGGGCGCCGGCCTAGCGGCCGACGATGTCCGCGATCGACATCCGACCTGGATCTGTGGCGCCATCGGCGTCGTGGGCCTCGTAGGCGATCCCCGCCGCGTCGAAGGCGGCCCGCGTCTCTTCGGCGTTGCTCGTCTCGAGCATGAGCTCGCCGTCGGTGTCCTCTGCGATGCCCACGATCCCGGCGATGTTGACGCCGCGATCCGCAAGCGCGGTGGCCATCCGGGCGAGCGCACCCGGCCGATCGTCGAGCTTGACCGTGAACCAGACCGTCACCCGGACACCTCCTGTCCGGCCGATGGTACCCGGCCGGGCCTGCTGAGGGCAGTACGCAGGCCAGCGACGCGGCTAGGATCGGGCGATGGCGCCGACAGACACGACCGTCCAGATCTTCGGCCACGAGCGCGACCATGCGACCCGGGCCGCGGTTCGCTTCTTCAAGGAACGCCGCGTCCTGATTCACCAGGTCGACCTGACCCGCAAACCGATCGCGCGCGGCGAGCTCCGGCGGTTCGTGGACAAGCTCGGCGCCCGCGCCCTGCTTGACGAGACGTCACCAGCCTATCGGGCCGGTGGCCTCGGGTACATGCGCCTTGACGACGCCGAGATCGTCGAACGGCTGCTGGCGAGCCCGGCACTCCTCCGGCTGCCGCTCGTCCGGTTCGGCAACGACGTGGCCGCCGGCCGCGACGAAGCCGCCTGGAAGCGCTGGTTCAGCCCCGCTTCGCACGGCGCGTAAGCTCGAGCCAGCCGAGGGCGAGCCCGACGACAACGCACCCGGCGCCGATGGCGGTCCACGTCGGGTCGCCGACCATGAACCCGGTGCCCTTGAGGAGTCCGCTGCCCTGGCCGACCCAGACGAGCCCGATCGCAACGAGAATGACCGGCAGAATGGTGCGAGCTCGGATCATCGTGTCTCCTGTCAGGGGAATCCTAGACCCATGAGTGACGAACGACCCCGCGACGGTTCGCCGGCCGCGGCGCACACGGAGGCGACCGCCGAGGCCGACGAGGGCCAGGGCGCCGGGCCTCCGGCTGCCGGCGAGGCGGGGCACGGTGAGCCAGAGCGGAGGAGCGGTCGGGTCGTCATGCGCCACGACGCTGCGGCCCGCCTCGGCAAGCCCGAAACGACCGAGGACGAGAAGCTTCTCGAGCGGCCACCGAGCGAGCGTGGCCGGCCCGCCTTCCTCGACACCGACCCGTGGCGGGCGCTCCGGATCCTCAGCGAGTTCGTCGAGGGCTTCGACGCCCTGGCGGCGGTTGGCCCCGCGGTCACGATCTTCGGATCGGCTCGCTCGAAGGCGGATTCGCCGGACTACGAACTGGCACGGGGCATCGCCAGGCGTCTGGCCGAGCGCGGATTCGCGATCATCACCGGCGGCGGCCCCGGGATCATGGAGGCAGCCAACCGCGGATGTCGAGACGGCGGCGGTCTGTCAATCGGCTGCAACATCGAGCTGCCCCACGAGCAGGGGCTCAATGCCTACGTCGACCTCGGCGTCGAGTTCAAGTACTTCTTTGCCCGCAAGACCATGTTCGTGAAATACGCCGACGCGTTCGTCATCATGCCCGGCGGCTTCGGCACGCTCGACGAGCTGTTCGAGAGCCTGACCCTGATCCAGACCGGCAAGGTCCGTGACTTCCCGGTCATTCTCGTCGGAAAGGCCTACTGGCAGGGGATGCTCGACTGGATGCGCGACGTCCAGCTGCCTGCCGGCTACGTCTCGGCGGGCGACCTCGACCTTCTGAAGCTGACGGACGATCCCGACGAGGTCTGCGCGATCATCCAGGCGTATGTTGCGAAGGCGCATCCCGAGGACGCCACGATCGAGGACGAGCTCCGGTAACCCGGGTTGCTCGCCCCACGAGCCTGTCTGACGAGTTGGCCCATCGGTGGGACGGATCTGCGCGGAAATCTCGTCGGGCGACCGAGAACAGCGGATTCGGGCCCGTTTCAGCCGCGTGGGTCGGATTCCTCGTCACATGCGCTCGCCGGGCGAGGATCGGGGTCTGAATCCTGGCCGCCACGCCGCCACGCACCCCGCGCCGCGGCGTCAGTCCGGGAGCGCGACCTCGATCCGGCCGTCGACGATCCGGACCGGGTAGTAGCGCAGGCGCCGGACCCGCGTCAGGCGACGCGCCTCGGCCTTCTTGCCCGGTGGATCGATCTTGGGGTCCTTGCCAGCGGGCGACCATGTCGGGATATACGTTCCATCGGGATCGAGGCCGCCCGTCGTCGGCATCTGGACCGGATCGCCAGAGCACAGGTCGAACTGACCTTCATGGAGCGGACAGGCCACGACGCATCCATCGAGCGACCCGATCGACAGCGGCGCGGACATGTGTGGACAGCGGTCGTCGACCGCCACGATCCCTGCCGGGGTGTGGGCGATCAAAACGTCCAGGTCGCCCCGGCCGACGCGGCGCATCGCGCCCTCCGGCAGGTCCGCGAGCGGGCCGCCATCGACGAACGCGGCGTCGGCCGAGCCAGGCGCCGCGAGCTCCGGCGGATAGGCGGCCGGGATCGGAAAGGTCGGGCGCTCGAGCGTCATCGTGCTCGATCGTACCCCGGAACCGAGAAGACCCCGCCGGCCCGAAGGCCGCCGGGGTCGTGATCTCGATCGAAGGTCGTCAGTCGGTCGCCGGGAGAGCCGATCGACCGGGCTCATTCGCGGTGGCGCCAACTGCGGCCGGTGCCGACTCGCGTGAACGGAGCGGCAGCTCGGCCATGACCGCCGCGGCGATGACCGCAGCGACCGCGGCCCCGACGCCGATCCAGAAGGTCTGGGCGACCCCCAGGCTGAACGCCTGGTGGATGCCGGCGACGATGTTCGAGATGAATGGCTGGATCGCGGGAGCGGCCGGTCCGGCCCCGGCAAGGATCGCCTGGCCGAGATCACCGGTCCCGGTCAGACCCTGGACGTCGACCTGGCCGGCGTTGATCCCGGCGACGAACGTGTCGACAAGCGGTTGCGGCGTCCCTGCCGCGGTCAGCTGTGGCCCGATCTCCTCGAGCATCTTGCTGCTGAAGATCGTGCCGACGATGGCCAGGGCCACTGTCCCCCCGATCTGGCGGAAGAACGTGAGGTTCGACGTCGCCACGCCGAGCAGATTGAACGGGACGGCGTTCTGGACGATCAGGGTGAACACCGAGAACGTCGGGCCGACGCCGAGGCCGGAGATGAACATCCACAGCCACACGACCAGGAGCGACGTGTCGGCGCGGAGCTGGGTCATGAGCAACGTCGAGATGCCCATCAGGACGATCGCCCCGATGGTCAGCCACTTGTAGCGGCCGGTCCGGGCGACGATCAGGCCCGACCCGATCGAGCTGATGATCAGGCCGGCCATCAACGGCAGGGCAGCCAGGCCCGACCAGGTCGGTGTGAAACCCTGGACGATCTGGAACCAGCGCGGCAGGAAGATGATCGCCCCGAAGAATGCGAAGGCGGCAAAGAAGGTGGCGACCATCGACGCGGCGTAGGTCCGGTTGCGGAAGAGATCGAGCGGCACGATCGGCTCCTTCGCCCGGGACTCAGCCCAGATGAAGAGGGCGATGCCGACCAGAGACGCCGCGATCAGGCCGCCGACGGTCGGGTCGGTCCAGTTGTAGAGCCGGTGCGTGATCGGATCGGTCTGGCCCTTCTGGGTGAGACCGATGAGCAGCATGCTGATCGCGATCGTGAAGATCAGACCACCCAGATAGTCGAAGTTGCGGGTCGCCCGAGCCGATTTCACGGTCGGCAGAAGCCGCCAGATGAAGAACAGCGAGATCAGCCCGACCGGGATGTTGACGTAGAAGATCCAGTGCCAGCCGATGTTCTCGGTCAGGAACCCGCCTACGAGCGGACCGACGATGAACGCGATGCCGAAGACGGCCCCGAACAGGCCCTGGTACTTGCCGCGCTCGGCCGGGGTGAACAGGTCGCCGATGACCGCGAGGGCGATCGGGAAGAGGGAGCCGGCGCCGATGCCCTGGAGGCCTCGGAAGCCGATCAGCTGGGTCATGTTCTGGCTGAGGCCGGACAGCGCCGAGCCGACGAGGAAGATGATGATTCCGATCATGAACATCGGCTTGCGGCCGTAGAGATCGGACAGCTTGCCCCAGAACGGGACGCTGATCGTGCTGGTCAGCAGGTAGATCGTGACGGCCCAGACATAGATGTCGTTGCCAGCCAGCTGGGTGACGATGGTCGGCAGGGCCGGACCCACGATCGTCTGGTCGAGCGCGCCGAGGAAGAGTCCGAGCAGGACGGCGAAGAGGACTTCCATCTTCGCCCGCTGCGACAGGCCGAGCGCCGGATCGTCGTCGATCGTCGGCGTCCGCGAACCGTTGGTGGTGGGCATGGATTCCATAGGTCTCCTTCCTCCGGAGAGGCGATCCGGGCGGGATAAGCCCGGGGTCAGCTGGGTCAGGTGGTCAAGTGGTCAGGTTGTCTGCGGGTGCGTATGCAGGTGGTCGGTCCCCATCTCGTCGATGACGGCCGTTCGCAGGTCGCCGATCGCACCGTGGACGCGGGTGAGCTGATCGGGGGTCAGACGCCCGAGGATCGCTCGCATCCGGTCCTGTTTGAGGGCCTCGATCTCGTCGCGCTGGCGGACGCCCTGGGCCGACGCCTGGACGATGACGACGCGGCGGTCGTCCGCCACACGCGATCGCTCGACAAGGCCGCGCTCTTCCATCCGGTCGATCAGGCCGGTGGCGTTGCTGACGGACACGTCGAGCAGATCGGCGAGCCGGCTCATCGGGAGGTCGCCGTGGTGCTCGAGGACCCACAGGATGTGGAGGTGCGTCATGCTGATGCCGGCCTTGACCATCCGGGCGGTGCCGGCGCAGCGAAGACTGCCGATCATCGCGTGGAGTTCGTCGACAACCGAGTCGATGAGCTGGGATGACTGGACGGACGGGTCCGGCGCGTCACGAGGTTTCATAGTTCGCATCAGGTGAATAATCTAGCGACAATGGATGATCGCGTCAAGGACGACTGTCGTCGACGCGGCAAGTGAATCCCAACTGATACCGAAGGAGTCGATGTGCGGTTCGCGCTGATGATCGAGCCTCAGCAGGGGCTGTCCTACGCGGAGCAGCTGGCCATCGTCCAGCGCGCCGAATCGGTCGGGTTCGATTCGTTCTTCCGATCCGATCATTACCAGAGCTTCCCCGGCCCCGAGGGCGAGACGACGACCGACGCTTGGGCGGTCCTTGCCGGCCTTGCCCGCGAAACGTCGACGATCGGGCTTGGGACGCTGGTGTCGCCGGTCACGTTCCGACCGGTGGGGGTGCTTGCGAAGACGGTCACGACGGTCGACGAGATGAGCGGCGGACGGGTCGAGTTCGGCCTCGGTGCGGGCTGGAACGAGCCGGAACACCGCCAGCTCGGATTGCCGTTTCCGCCGATCGGCGAGCGGGCGGACCTGATGGAGGAGCAGTTCGCGGCGCTCCATGGGCTATGGGGCGAGCCCGACGGCTGGTCGTTCGAGGGCGCACACGTCCGAATCGAGGGTGCGTTGTTCCATCCGAAGCCCGTCGCCCGAGCGGGCCGGCCGACGTTTGCCAACGGGGCGGTCCGGCCGCGGCTCCTGACCGGGGGCGAGGGCACGCCGCGCTCGATGCGGATCGCGGCCCGCTACTGCGACGAGTTCAACCTGTCGTCGACGTCACCGGACAAGGCCGCGGCCAAGTTCGCGGCCCTCGACGCGGCGTGCGAGGCGATCGGACGCGACCCGGCGACGATGGGCCGATCGGTGATGGCAGGGGTCCTGATCGGGCAGGACGCGGCGGAGCTGGCGACGCGCAAGTCGGCCCTGCTGAAGGCGTTCGGCAACGACGCCGGCGGCGACGACTGGTTCGAGGCGCGCGAGCCGCGTTGGGTCCTGGGGACGCCCGACCAGGCCCGGGCGATGGTGGAGCGCTTCGCCGCGGCCGGCGCCGAGCGGGTGATGCTCCAGAACTTCCTGCCGCGCGACCTCGAGATGATCGACCTGATGGCCGAGGCCCTCTTCTGAGCTCCTTGCGGGCTGACCCGCTGACCCGCTGACCAGGAATGGTCCGAAACCGAACGCCGTCAGAAGTCACGTGGTTCTCCGGCACCTCCTCCGAATTGGGAGTCCGATTTCGGAGGACCGGGCGGGGCACCGCTGACTCTCGGGAGCGTTCGATTTCGGAGGACCGCCCCCGCGGCACGTGACAGTCGGGCGCGTTCCATTGTCGGACGATCTTCGGAGGCGGACCTTCGGGACCGGCCGGACGGACGGGTCGACGCGGGGGGCCGGATGGCACCCGCCGCGGGACCCAGGCTCAGCCCGCTGCGTCCGCCGCCGCGCGGTAGACCGGGTCGTCGCGCCGGATGAGGTCGGGGTTGGTGCCGCGGGTGCGGGCGATCCGCTCTGTCAGGAGTTGGAGCGGGGTCGCCGAGCCGAGGAGCGCGGCCAGCGGGGCCGGCAGGGCCTTCACTTCGTCGACCCGGAGCCGGCCGGCCGGCGTGAGTCCGCCGTCGAGCTGGCCATGGACGTCGCGCCCGACGATCGCGGCCGCCCGGACGCCGACGGCCTTTGCCGCCGCCAGCGCCTGGCGGGCTCGTGCCACGCGAGCCGCTCGGTCGGTTCGGTCGGTCAGGATCAACACGAGTCCTGTCGTTGAATCCATCGCCGGCAGGTGGCCGTGGAGGAACGTCTCCAGATCGCGCATCGTCGTCGGCAGCCAGGCCGCCTCCTCGATCTTCAGGGCGAGCTCGCGGGCTGCCGGCCGATCGGCCCCCGACCCGACCGTGATCACGGTCCGGCACTCGGCGAGGATCGCGGCGATCGCCTCGGCGCCGGTTTCGTCGGCGGCGCCCGACGCCAGCAGGTCGCGCACCAGCCCACCGTCGGTCGTCCGGCCGGCCAGCTCGTCCGCGACGGCCGCGGCAGCCACGATCGGTGACAGGTAGCCGACCGTGTGGCACCAGCCGTGGTCCATTTCGACCGTCGCGAGGACCATCTCGGGCGCCGTGGCGGCGGCTGCCGGCGATCCCGCGCTGCCGGTGATCAGGGCGGTCCGCGCGCCGGCCGCGGCCGATGCCTCGAGCGCCCGGATCGTGGCCGGGGTGCCGCCCTCATGCGAGATCCCGATCACGAGCCCGCCCGTCGCTGGATCGAGGGCAAGCTCGAACGCCTGCGCTGCCTGGATCGTCGACGGCCCGCTCGGCAGGCCACCTGAGCGGAGACCCTCGCGCAGGATCTCGACGGCCGCCTGGGCGGCGTGCTCGCTCGTCCCGCAGCCGGTGACGATGATCGCGGCGCCACTGCTGGCGGCCTGGCCGATCGCCCCGGCCAGACGCCCGGCGGGTCCGGACGGGTCGCCGAACCGCTCCAGGATCCGCTCGGCCAGGAACGGCTCGGCGGCGATCATGTCGGTCATGTGCCACGGCGGCCCGGTGCGGGCGGAGGGAGCGGGAAGGTCGCTCCACGGATCGGGCGCGGGATGGAGCGGCGCGTGAGGATCGAATGTCGTCATGGGTCGAGTCTGGACGACCCGCAACCTGGACGCAACGCACGAACCGGCGCGACCGCCGACCATTGCCTGATGACGAGACCACTGAGGAGGAACGGATGAAGGTCGGAGTGATGGCGCCGCAGGGCTGGAAGGGCGAGTACGACGGCTGGGACGCGGCCGCAGCGTGGACGCGAACGGTCGAGCTGGCGCGTCACGCCGAGGAGCTCGGTTTCGAGGCCCTCTGGGTCTTCGATCACTTCCACACGGTGCCGGTCCCGACCGACGAGATCACGTTCGAGTCGTTCAGTGTCCTGTCGGCACTGGCAATGGCGACGAGCCGGGTCCGGCTCGGCCACATGGTCGTCTGCACCGGCTTCCGGAACCCTGCTCACACCGCCAAGCTGGCGTCGACCATCGACGTGATCAGCGGCGGACGCTTCGAGCTCGGCATCGGCGCCGGCTGGAAGAAAGACGAGTGGGAGGCGTACGGCTACGGCTTCCCACCGATCGGCGAACGGCTCGATGCCTTGGGCGATGATCTCGAGGTGATCACCAGGATGTTCGCCCCGGGCCACGCGACGTACGAGGGCACGCACGCCCACGTCCGCGACGCGATCAACATCCCGAAGGGAATCCAGCAGCCGCGGATCCCGATCATCGTCGGCGGCAACGGCGCAAAGCGGACCGCCGGTTATGCGATCAGGTTCGCCGACGAGCTGAATTACGTCTTCCTCGATGCACCGGAGATCGCTGAACGGATCGTCGCCGTCCGGCAGCGCTGCGAGGCCGAAGGCCGCGACCCCGGGACGCTGCGGTTCTCGCACTATGCCCGCGACGAGGACGTCCGGACGGCGGGCCAGCAGCGCGTCGACTTGATCGCCGGCTTCGCAGCCGTCGGTCTCGACCGGCTCGTCGCGTTCCCGACGAAATGGTCGCCGACCGAGGAAGCCCAGGCTGCGTTTGCCGACGACGTCCGCGCCGCCGGCGTGGAGCTCGACGGCCTGGCGGGCTCAGCTGCTCCGCTCGGCCATGCCGTGGCCGCGCCCGCCTGACCGTTGCGATCCGCGATACTGGCCGCGTGGCCCTTCAACGGATGGACAACGTCGGCATCGTGGTGGAGTCGCTTGAGGCCGCCATCTCTTTTTTCACCGAGCTGGGCCTCGAACTCGAGGGGCGAGCCGTGATCGAAGGAGACTGGTCAGGGCGCGTCACTGGACTGCGCGACCAGCGCGTCGAGATCGCCATGATGCGTATGCCGGACGGCCACGGCAGGATCGAGCTCTCGCGGTTTCTTACGCCGCTTCCGGTCGCCGATCACCGGAACGCACCGGTCAACGCCCTCGGCTACCTCCGCGTCATGTTCGCGGTGGACGACCTCGACGATACGCTCGACCGGCTCCGCCAGCACGGCGCGCAGCTCGTCGACGAAGTGGTCCAGTACAAAGACGTGTATCGGCTCTGCTACGTCCGAGGCCCCGAGGGCATTCTCATCGGGCTGGCCGAGCAAATCGGCTGACCCCCAAACGCGCTCGGGCGTTCATTCGCGAACACTGGTCCGTGATCCCTAATCGCGAGTACCGGAGACCGGGGGCTTGCCGGCCAACCGTCCGACGCGCGTCAGCGGGCCATAGCGGAACCACGCCCGGCCGACCAGCAATTCGACCGGGACCGGGCCGTAGCGGCGCGAGTCGATCGGCTGGCCGGCGCCGACGGCCAACAGCTCGGCGTCGGTGGCGTCGGACAGGAGCCAGGCCTCGTCGGAATCGAGGATGAGGTGACCCTCGTCGAGGTCGACGCGTTCGCCGGGTCCCGCGGCGAGGCGCTTGATCGCGAGCAGGTCCGAATCGGGCTCGCGAAAGACGACGATCGATCCGCGCCGCGGCCACCTCGCGGTGGTCGGGTCGACCAGGAGCCAGTCGCCGGACCGGATCGCCGGTGCCATCGACGACTCCGTGACGGCAACCCGCCATGGTCCGGCGAGCCGTGCCCGGAGGCTGGCCGCGCGGCGCATGCCCAGGACGCGACGAAGCCCCGCCTCGCGGCGGGGCTCGGAGTCGCTCATCGGTCGAGAATCAGGCGGGCCGGCCGGCGACCCGGGTCTTCTCCTCGCCGCCGGTCGCCTTCCAGGCGGCGTCGATCTCGTCGATCAGGTCGAGCAGCTTCCTGGCGTCGGCGATGTCGGTCGAGGCCTTGACCTTGCTGACCTGCTTCGTCGCGTTCCAGAAGAGCTCGTGGAGATTCGGGACCTTGTCGAGGTGTTCCGGCTTGAAGTAGTCGTGCCAGAGGACGTCGAGGTGGTGCTTGGCCAGATCGGCGCGCTGCTCCTTGATCCCGATCGCTCGCGCTGTGAACGTCTTGTCGTCGTTCGCGCCCATCTTCTCGATGATCTTGTAGCAGGACTCGGCTTCGATCCGGGCCTGCTCAGGGTCATAGATGCCGCAGGGCAGGTCGCAGTGGGCGTGGACCGTCGTCGTCGGGGCGAGGAATCTGGGAATCCGGAACATGAGTCTCCTTCGCGGGCATCTGAAGGTTGCTGAGGGATCGCAGACAAGGGTGCGGTCCGGCGCGGTCTCTCGGAGTCTCGGAGCGTCGCGCCCGGCTGTCAAACGCGTGCCGTTTCGGGTCGCTTCTCGGGCCACCAGGGTGCGCATCGCCCGTTCGCGTTGCCGCATCCAGCGGGGTCGTCTAGCATCGGGCAAGGCGTCCTGGCAGGGAATCGCCGGCATCGCCGGCAGCCGTTCTGCGATGGCCGCCCTTGTGGTGCAGCAGGTTCGAATCCTGCATCAGCTCGTCGCGACCGGGTCTGGCCCGTGAGGCGACCGAGTCGACGGCCATGCAGGCTTCGGGCCTCCGTCGTCGCCTCGGGACCCGTCGCGTCGGGCAAGCTCATTCGCCGCCGTCGACCGCCGGTCAACGGACGCTCGGCGCGACCGTAGTCGGAGGACCAGGTGGAAGTCGTCGTCGTCCTGCTCCTGGTCGGCCTGATCGCCGCGCTTGTCCTGCGGCCGCTCGTGGCGGTCGTCACCGTCCACGACTACCAGCGAGGCTTGCGCTACCGCCAGGGTCGGTTCGCGGGCCTCGTGGAGCCGGGCACCCACGTCACGCTCAAGCCCGTGACCGAGATCCATGTCCTCGACGGCCGGCCAACCTCGATCACGGTGCCGGGCCAGGAGATCCTGACGGCCGACGGTGTCGCACTCAAGGTCAGCCTGACGGCGCGCTATGTCGTGGCCGATCCGGTCGCGGCGATCACCGCCGACCAGAATTACGTCGCCGCCCTCTACACGACGCTCCACGCCGGTTTGCGCGAGGCCCTGGCGGGCCGGACAGCCGACGAGATCCTGGCAGCTCGGGCCGAGCTGGGCCCGGTCGTGGGCGGGGCCGTCGCGAGCGAGCTTGCCCGGCTCGGACTGGAGCTCCTCGGCGTCGACGTCCGTGACGTGATGGTCCCCTCGGAGATGAAGCGCGCCTTCGCCGGGATCGTGGCCGCCCGGCGCGAGGGCGAGGCAGCTCTCGAGCGTGCGCGCGGCGAGACGGCGGCGCTGCGCGGCCTGGCCAATGCCGGGCGGATGCTCGATGACAACCCGGGCCTCCTCCAGCTCCGGATCCTGCAGCAGCTGGGCGGCTCGTCCGGCAACACGATCATGCTCGGGGTACCCGCCGCGGACGGTCGGGTCGCGCGGGCGAGTGGCGGCACCTCGTCCACGTCCCGCGGCGGGGCAGCGGGCCGAGCGACGGTCGAGGACTGAACCGGATCGGTATCATCGACGGGTGACAGAACGCGTCCTGCCCCTCGCGGACGGCGCATCCGCCTGTCCGTTCGTCGCGTTCGAGGACGATCGCGACGAGCGTGCGACAGTCCCCGATCATCGCCATCGCTGCTATGCCGAGCCGCGGCCTGCGCCGCGCGCCCTCGCCCACCAGGAGGCGTACTGCCTCTCGAGCGCGTTCCCGGTCTGCCCGATCTTCCAGGACTGGGCCCGTCGCGAGGCTGCACGAGCCCGGTCGGAGACCGCCCGGAACGCGGCCGCCGCCGGCGCCGGGATCGGCGCTGCGGCCGCGTCCGGCGACGCCCTTGGGG
>JACCVQ010000044.1 GCA_013698095.1 Chloroflexota bacterium | reverse complement strand
GCGCGGGGGTGCGCGGGGGTGCGCGGGGTGCGCGGGGTGCGCGGGGGTGCGCGGCGGGGCGCGGGGGAATGCGGCCGCCCGGAAGCGAGGGTCAGGGTGCCTTTGGGTCGACGAACCGGCAGCGCTCGCGAATCGGGCAGAGCTCGTGCTTCGGGCGGAGAGCCTGGCAGATCGCGCGGCCGTGATGGATCAGCAGGACATGGGTCTCGTACGTCCGCTCGGGGACGGCCGCGAGCATCGCCAGGAAGTCATCGTGGGCGCGGTCGGGCGGCGCCTTTGCGGCCAGCAGCCCGATCCGCTTGGCGACCCGCTCCACGTGTCGATCGACGGGCATCAGTGGCTGCTCGAAGCAGAACAGGAGCAGCACTGACGCGGTCTTCTTGCCGATCCCTGGGATCGACGCGAGCCAGTCGCGGGCCGCGATCGGCGCCATGTCGCCGAGGAACTCGAGGGAGTGGTCGCCGCGCTCCTCGCGTATCCGGCGCAGCGTGGCCTGGAGGCGGGGGGCCTTCGTCGGGCCGAGGCCGCCGGGCCGGATGACGTCGATCAGCTCGGCGAGCGGAGCGGTCTCGACAGCGTCCCATTCGGGCGCCGCGCCCGGCGGCAGACCCTCGCCCCCCCAGCCGGCGCCCGGCTCGTGGACCTCCACGACGCCCGTCGAGGGATAGGCTGCGCGGAGGGCGACGAACGCCTTCTCGGCGTTGATGTCTGCGCTGTTCTGGGTGAGGATCGTGAGGATCAGCTCCGACGTGGGGTCGAGCCGGCGGCGCCAGACCTGGGGGCCGTAGATCCCGGTCAGCGCGTCCAACGTGTCGTCGAGCAGACGCGGCCGAGAGCGGGCCAGGCGGCGCGCCCACGCGATCGATGGATTCGCCTTCGTCCGCTTGCGCTTTCCCTTTGGCTTCGCTTTCGGGCGGGGCTTCGCGGTCTCGACACTGCCGGCGGCGGCGTTTGCGGCTGAAGGCCGAGTCGGGTTCACGTCGTCGATGATGCGCCAGGCGGGCGACCGAGGTCGACCAGGCGTGCGATCCGCTCGCCGCAGCGCTCGAGGGGCTCCGAAC
Organism: Chloroflexota bacterium; assembly: GCA_013698095.1. GTDB lineage: Bacteria > Chloroflexota > Limnocylindria > Limnocylindrales > CSP1-4 > CF-46. Next base: position 16,056 of record JACCVQ010000044.1, on the reverse strand, counting down.
CGGCGGCCATCGCCTCCTCGACTGTCTGGGGCCGCTCGACGACAGGGACGACGACCGCGCTCAGGGGCCTGAGGGCTTCGATCCCCTCGGGCTCCACGCCACCGCCGACTGCGATGCACGGCACGCCGGCCGCCGCCGCCCGCCGAGCGACCCCGAGCGCGGTCTTGCCGAACGCGGTCTGGGCGTCGATCCGGCCCTCGCCGGTGATCACGACATCCGCCTTGGCCAGCTTCGCGTCGAAGTCCGCGGCGGCCATGACGACGTCGATGCCGGGCACCAGCTCGAGCGACGCGAACCGGTCGGCGAGGCACAACAGCCCGAACCCGGTCCCGCCCGCTGCACCCGCTCCGGGTGTCCCCCGCTCGCGCCGACCGGAGGCCGCTTCGAGGGCATCCGCATAGCGACCGAGACGCCGGTCCAGCTCCGCGACTTCGTCGGGCCTGGCACCCTTCTGGGGGCCATAGGTCGCCGCTGCGCCCTGCGCGCCGAGAAGCGGGTTCGCGACGTCGCACGCGATCCGGAGCGCCGTGTCGGCGAGCCGGGCATCGAGCTCGGCAAGGTCGACCCGGCCCACGCCGTCGCCTGCGAAGGCGCCGGAGACGGTCGCCCCGAGTGCGCGCAGGATCCCCGCCCCGCCGTCATTCGTCGCGCTCCCGCCGATGCCGAGGGTGATGTCGCGGACGCCCGCATCGAGGGCCGCCCGCACGAGCTCGCCGGTTCCCTGGGTGGTCGCCCCGAGCGGATCGAGCTCGCCGGCTTCCAAGCGCGAGAGACCGGAGGCGGCCGCCAGCTCGACGATCGCCCGTGCGCCGTTGTCCGACTGCAGCCAGCGAGCCCGGATCGGCCGCCCGATCGGATCGGTTGCGTCGGCTTCTCGCCACTCCCAGCCGCCGGCGGCCTCGATGGCGACCGTCGTCCCCTCCCCGCCATCGGCGAGCGGCGCCAGCAGGATCTCGTCCTCGGGCCGAGCGCGCGACCAGCCTGCCGCCAGCGCCCGGGCGACTTCGACCGAGGTGAGCGAGCCCTTGAAGGAGTCGGGCGCGAACAGGACCGCGAGCGCCCGCGGCGTGCTCGAACTCACCGTCGGGCGGGTTCGAGCTCGTCCGACAGCATGCCGCCCGACGCGCCGGACGAACCGTTCGACCCGTCGACGCCGCGCCGCCGCTCGAGGTACTCCGGGATCCGAATCATCGGCGGCCGCTCCTGGTCGGCGAGCTCGATGACCTCGAGCGAGAGACGGCCGCGGCCGGACCGGGGCAGCTTCATCGTCGAGCCGAGCTCCGCGAACAGGCGGGCCTTGCGCCGCTCCTCGAGCCGCTTCATCACCGCCTGGAGGATCACGAACGACATCCGCGACAGGCCTTCGAGCTCCTGGTTGCGGTGGACCCGGCGCTCGAGGTCGACCTGGCCGAGGCCCTCGATCCCGAGCCGCTCCGCGGCGTCGATCAGGTGCCCGATCTCGACCGCGTAGCCGGTGAAGAACGGGATCGATTCGAGGAGGGCCCGGCGCCCGGCATATTCGCCGGAGAGGGGCTGGATCATCCCCGACAGCTCGGGGTAGAAGAGGTTGATCAGCGGCCGCGCGACGAGCTCCGTGACCCGGCCGCCGCCGCCTTCCTTGAGCACGCCGCCCTCGACGATCGGGCGCTGGTAGTAGCCCTTCACGTACTGGAGGCGCGGCTCGTGGAGCAGTGGCCCGAGCGTCCCGTAGACCATCCGCGGGTGCCAGTTGCGGACGTCGGTGTCGGCCCAGACGATGATGTCGCCGCTCGTCTCATGGACCGACTTCCAGAGCGCCTCGCCCTTTCCGTTGAACGATCCGTAGCGTGGCAGGACGTCGGGATGCTGAACGACCCGAGCGCCCTCGGCCTCGGCGATCTCGCGGGTCCGGTCGGTCGAGACCGAGTCGATCACGAGGATCTCGTCGATCAGCGGAACGCGGCCCATCATCTCGCGCATCGCGCGGCGGACGATCGGCCCGATCGTCTCCTCCTCGTTGAGCGTCGGCAGGACGAGCGAGACGGTGACGCCCTGCTTCTCCTTCAGCTGGACGAGGCGGCGGAGGTCGGCGAACTCGCCATGATGGAAGTTCGACTCGCCGAACCAGCGCTCGACCCGGACGGGGACGGCGCGGGCCTCCTCCGCCGCGCGATCGGCGGCGGCGAGGGTCTCGGCCCGGGCCGCGAGCTGCTCGAACGTGGAGCGGCCGATCACCTCGCGAGTCTTGACGACGATCACGCTCGGCTTGGCGCGGGTCGCGATCGCCTCGGGCAGGGCGCCGAACAGGTACGACTCGCCATCGCTGCCGGACGGCGACGCAGACGCGCCCATGACGACGAGGTCGGCCCGCTCGGCTTCGCGCAGGATCGCGTTCCGGACGTTGGCGGCCTCGCGGACGATCCCCTCGGCCTTGCCCTTCAGGTGCTGGCGGATGAACTGCGCCAGGGCGTGCTCGGCCTGGGCTCGGACCGCGAGGGTGATGCCGGGCGGGACGAAGTGGAGGACGGTGACGGTGGCGTCGGTTCGGCGGGCGATCGCGTCGGCATACCGGACGGCAAGCTCGGCGTGAGGGCCGCCCCGGACCGGGACGATGATCCGCCGGATGTCCTTGCTGCCACGCTGCTTGACGACGGCGATGTCGGCCGGCGCGTCCCGGACGACCTCGTCGATCGTGGGCGAGATCACCGAGCCACCATCGCGGCCGGCCGGAGCCTTGCCGCCCCAGCCGAAGATGATCAGGTCGGCTTCCTGCTCGGCCGATGCCTCGATGATCCCCTCCGCAGCGTGACGGCCGATCCTGACGATCGGGTGGATCGTGGTCCCGTCGGGGGCGAAGTCGAGGACGCGCTGGAGGAGGCGTCGGGCATGGCGGGCGCGGGTCGCGCCCTCGCTGAGCGGCATGCCTTCGGGGACTTCGACGATGCCGAGGGCTGTCAGCTCCCCGGCGCGCGGGTCGAGGAGTGCGGCGCCGAGCCGGATCAGCTCCTCGGCGGTGGCCGGGTTGGCGACGGGGATCAGGATCCGGGCGGGCAGGGGGCCGCGCGACGCGGCGTTCACCGGTCGGTCCCGGTCGCAGCGCGAGTCTGGCTTGTCTTCGCGGCCTGGCTCGGCGGCGGCGTCACGCCGTTGCCGTTTGTCTCGTTCGGGCTCGTCGCCTTCGCGGCGCGGCTCGGGCCGTCTCTCGCCGCTTCCTGCGCGGCGCGGGCGAGCTCCGCCTCGGCCGCCTCCCAGCGCCCGACGAGGTACGGCTTCAGCAGCTCGAACTGGCGCGCCTGGCGCTCGACCCGGTCCTCGGCTTCCTCCGTCGTCTGGTGGCGGTTTTCGATGATGAAGCTGCCGACGCGCCCGAAATAGATCGGGACGAGTGCGGCCACCAGGTTCTCGATCGGCGGATCCTCCGATCGGGCACAGATGACGAGGTCATAGATCAGGCGCGCCCACAGGTCATCGGGGAAATGGAACGCGGCGAGAGCGTCGGCCATCTCGACGGTCGAGGGCGTGCTCGACGAGCCGTCGCCGGCGATGCCCAGCCGGGCCCTGGCCGAGTCGACGAGCTTGCCGGCTTCGCGGGCGAGGACGAGAACCGTTTCCAAATTCTGCGGCGCGAACATCCGGGCCCACGTGTCGCTCAGCGTCAGCGAGCCCACGTGGAACTCGGTCAGGAGGCGGATCGTGTTCACCTCGAGCGGCGGCGGGTCGATGATCCTCTCGAAGCCGTATGCCGGAATGTCATGACTGCCGCGGATCCCGACCCAGTGGTCCGGATGCGTCGCCGCAAGTCGAAGGATCGTCCCAACGACCTGGCGGAACATCGGCCCGAGGTCCGAGCCGGGGTCCTTCGGGTCGTGGATCTTGGCCCCGAGCCGGGCCTGGCAGACCGCGAAGCCGCCGGTCAGGGCCGACGTGGTCATCCAGATGTCGATCCCGAACTTGCTGATGTCCTCCGACCAGTCGTCGAGCGTCAGGTAGTGCTTGACGAGATCGCCGGAGACGCCGAAATCGCCGCCGATCGGCTGCCGGATCCGGTTCCCGTAGAGCGCCCGTGTCAGCGGGTAGGTAACGGTGTTGGTGATCGTGCCGTCGTACTTGTAGCGGGCATAGAGCGGGGCCACGTAGTCGTAGCCGCCCTTGATGATGGGGCCGGCCAGGAGCTCGATCCACTCGGGGATGATCGAGCGGAGATCGCTGTCGACGACGACGAGCGCCTGGACCTCGAGGGCGGCCGCGATCTCGAAGATCGTCCGGAGAGCGGCGCCCTTGCCGCCGACACCGTCGATCTCGGGATAGGTCAGGCTGACCCGCAGCAGCTTGTTCGTCGGGCGGGTCAAGAGGATCTGCTCGATGTACTCAGGCGGCTCGGTCTCGACCACGACCCGGCCGGTGCCGTCGGGCGAGCCGGCATCACTGTTGACCAGGACGGGCTTCAGGTCCGGGAAGTACTGGACGAGCCCGGCCTGGGCAGCGCGCACGACATAGCCGATCGTCGCGGCGTTCTTGAAACTGGGGATTCCGACCATGATGTCCGCGTGGCCCAGTCGGGCGATCTCATCGCGGACTGCGGGCGTCAATCCGGGGGCAGGCACACCCTGACCGTATCACTGTTCGCGGACTGTCGCGCCTGAGCACGCCATCGCGGGAGGCCGCTCGCACCTCGGGCCGATGGCGTCGCGGAGCTCCGCCTCAGACCTCGGTTTGCCCCCTCAGCGGTGGGGGATCTCGGCCTGGGACCAGTCCTGGTTCTTCTGGCCCGGCAGGTAGCGGCTGTTCGCGGCCTTGAACGAGATCCGCCGGAAGCCGAATGACCGCCACGATCCGAGCCAGGCGTCGATCGGCGGTTTCACGTGGACGCCGACGCGAACGAGGTCGCTCTCGGTCAACACCGACTCGAGGATCCGCTTCCGCTCCAGGAGCGGGACGTCGCAGAGCGACTCATCGTCGAGCCACAGGAGGTCGACGGCCACGAGCGCGAGCCGCTCGTCGGCCCCGTCGATGGTCCGTTGTCGAGCCTCCGCCTGGCGGTCCGCCAGCCGGCCCTTTCGCTCGCCGCGGTTGCCGAGGACCATCTGGGTGACGGCATCCGCTGGCTTGGGCGTGGCGACCACATCGCGGCGGGCGATCTCGGCGACGGCCTGGAGCGGCTCGGAGGTGAGGAAGGCCTCGACGAGGAGGGTCGCCCCGGCAGCAGCATCGGCGAGCGCCGCGGCGATCGTGGGCTGGTCCTCGATCAGAGCGCCCTCGGCGCCGGTCAGGCGGACGTCGCCGTCACCGGCGAAGGCCAGGATCCGGGGACCCGTCCAGAGCGGCTCGACGATCGGATCCTCGATCCGGCGCGAGCGCTGATCGCCGTACAGCTGCGGGCGCCAGGTCGCGGCAGCGGCGGCGGCGTCGGTGGCCAACATGGCGCGGATGATACGACGGCTCCGTCGCGCCGGCGAGAGTGTCAGATCCGTACGCCGGAGCGCGCCTATGATCGCGGGCGTGACCGCCACCGATCGAGTCTCGACGACAGGTCCATCGCGCGGCCTCGGCGCCCTGAGCCCCACCGGCCGGGCGACGGAGCCCGCGGCCTGGGCGCTGTACGACTTCGCGAACACGATCTTCTCGTTCGCCGTCGTCTCGACCGCGATCGGGCTGTGGGCCACCAATGCCGGCCGCTTCGGCGAGCGCGATGGCAACCTCGTCGTATCGATTGCCATCGCGCTCAGCGTCGGGCTCAACGCGCTCGTCTCGCCGATCCTGGGTGCGGTCAGCGATCGCGGCGGCCGGCGCCTGCCCTTCCTGCTCTTCTTCACCGCGCTGTGCATCGTCCCGACCGCGCTGATCGGCCCGAGCCCACCGCTCCTCGGCCTCGCCCTGTTCACCGTCGCCAACTTTGCCTACCAGGCCGCGCTCATCTACTACGACGCAACCCTCAAGGTCGTCAGCAAGCCCGAGACCCGGGGCAGGCTGAGCGGGATCGGCGTCGCGATCGGGTACTGCGGGACGATCTTCGTCGGGCTTCTGCTGATCCTCCTCGACGTCCCGAACGAGGGCCGCTTCCTCGTCGCGGCAATCCTGTTCGCCCTGTTCGCGATCCCGATCTTCGTCGTGGTCAAGGAGCGAGGGCCGGTTGGCCGCGTGGCCAGGAGCGATATCACCGCCTCCTGGTCGCAGCTCCGGACGTCGATCGGCCACGCCCGCGAGGTCCCGGGCCTCGGCCGCTTCCTCGTCGGGCGGTTCTTCTACTCGGACGCCGTCAACACGATCATCGTCGTGATGGCCGTCGTCACGGTCTATGCCAAGGGCCTGAGCGAGGGCACGGCTCAGATCGTGCTCCTCGGGCTGACCGTGGTGGCCGTCATCGCCAGCTTCGGCTGGGGCCGGCTCGTCGATCGCTGGGGCCCGAAGCGGACGCTGATGGCGGTCCTCGCCTCGTGGGCCGTCGGGCTCGTCCTCGGCGCGGTATCGCTCAGCATCGCGGGTCCGATCGGCTTCGCCCTGTTCCTGATTGCCGGCGGGATTCTCGGCAGCGGTCTCGGCGGTGTCCAGGTCGCGGACCGGGTATTGATGGTCCGGCTCGCGCCGCCGGAGCGGCTCGGCGAGCTCTTTGGCCTGTACGGGCTCGTCGGCAAGGGCTCGCAGGTCATCGGCCAGGTTCTGTACGGGGTCACGATCTATCTGCTTCTGGACCGGTTCGGCGTCTTCGCATACCAGGCTGCGGTCCTGAGCCTGCTTGTGACGATGCTGATCGGGTCCTGGCTGATCCGGCCGGTGTCGGACGATTGGTCGGGCTCCGGCGAGTTTCCGTCCGACGCCATCCTGGTTCCGCCAGAGCGCCTGGCCCCAGCCTCCGCCGACTAGCTGAGAGTCGCGACGGCCTCCCGCCGTGGGACGGCGTGGGTCTGATCGCTGTGCGAGCGGTGTGTCGCCCGTCGGTTGCCGTCGGCCCGTTCTGAACGCCAGGCGAGCGGTCGGTCGGGCGAAGGGCCGCTTTTCCGCGATCTCGACCGCCCGACGAGCAGCCCGACGAACGATGAGCGCGGTGCCGTCTCCCCGGCGACGCACCGCACGCTGGGCGTTCAGGGGTCGTTGACCAACAGATGTGTCGGGCTTCACCGACTTCTCCGCGACCCTAGCTGATCCGCGCCCCGGACTCGTCGAGGTGAGTCCGCCGCCAGGCCCACGCCGAGCCGATCATCTCCTCGAGCGTGGGCCGCTGGGCGGTCCAGCCGAGGACCTCGCGGGCCCGATCGACGGCGGCCACGAGGACCGGTGGATCGCCCACGCGACGCGGTCCCATTGTCGCCGGAATCGGCCGGCCGACGACCGCGGCCGCCGCATCGACCACCTCGCGGACGCTGAACCCGGCGCCGATCCCGAGGTTGCAGACGAGTGCGGCGTCCGTTCGCGCGTCGTCGGGCGCCGTGGCCTCGAGAGCGGTCAGGTGGGCGTCCGCCAGGTCGGCGACATGGATGTAGTCGCGGACGCAGGTTCCGTCGAGGGTCGGATAGTCGTCGCCGAAGAGGCTGATCGGCGCGCCCGTCTCGGCGGCTCGCAGGACGCTCGGGATCAGGTGCGTCTCGGGATCGTGCAGTTCGCCATTGCGCTCGGTCGCGCCGGCGACGTTGAAATAGCGAAGCGACACCGAGCGCAGGCCGTACGCCTCGGCGTAGAACCGAAGGGCACCCTCGAACGTCCGCTTCGTTTCGCCGTATGGATTGATGGGGGCGAGCGGCGCGGTCTCGGGGATCGGCGTCCGCTCCGGCACGCCGTACACGGCCGCCGTCGAGCTGAACACGAGCCGGCCAACGCCCGCCTGGCGGGCCGCCTCGAGCAGCACGATGCCCCCGCTCACGTTGTCGCGGTAATAACGAGCGGGCTCCCTGACCGATTCCCCGACGAGCGACCGAGCGGCGCAGTGGAGGATCGCGTCGACCCGAGCTCGCTCGAACAGGCGGCCCATCGCCGCGCCGTCGCCGTAGCTCGCGATCTCCAGCGACGCGGCGCCGGGCACGGACGCCCGGTGGCCCGTGGTCAGGTCGTCGAGAACGACCACCTCGTGGCCGGCATCGAGCAGTCGCTCGACCGAGACCGATCCGACGTAGCCGGCGCCGCCGGTCACAAGGACGCGCATCGAGACCTCCGGGAGCATGATCGGGACAGCACCATCATCGACGACGGCGGAGGAGTCGATCGACGAGACCGGGCCGTGCAGCGGCCGACTCCGCCGTAGGCGGCGGGGTTGCCGGGGATGCCGGGGGCGACGCAGACGGGGCCGTCGCGGCGCCGATCCGGCCCGGCTCATCGGGAAGTGCCTCGCCGCGGCCGCGCATGATCTCGGCCATGCGCTGCGACAGGTGGCTCGCCATCGGGTTGTCCGGGTCGAGGGCCAGGGCGCGCCGGGCGAACGTCCAGGCGCCACGCTGATCGCCGCGTTCCAGCGCAACCCGGGCGAGGCCCACGACCGCGATCGAGTTCTTCGGATCGGCGGCCGCGACCTGGGCGTAATAGCGTTCGGCCTGGTCGAGTCGGCCAACCGCCATCGCCCGCTCCGCCTCGAGCATCATCTCGATCACCGGCTCGCCCCGGACAGGCTGGCTCCGGTCGTTGACGCGAGCGGGTCCCAGTCAGGCGGCAGGAGCGACGTCTCGGAGGGCCTGCTCGCGACGGACACGAAGGCGCCGGCATCGGCGGCCTCGCCGATCGAGAGCATCACGTCGAGGACGTGGAAGGCGAGGGCGCCATCGGCTCGGTGGGGCCGGTTCTCGCGGATTGCGCGGGCCATCTCGAGGACGCCGGTTCCGCGGGTCGAGAGTGACGTCGTCGCGGCCACGATCTCGCTGACCGTGGCACCCGGCCGGTGGACCCGGACCTCGCCGTCGAAGTTGTTCGGGTCGGGCAGGATCATCGTCGCGTCGCGGCCGGCGAGCTCGAGAACCGTCCGCGGCAGCGCAGAGTCGAACGAGAAGATCAACTGCGCCGACGGGCCGCCGACGAACTGGACGAGCGCGCCGACGTGGCTCGGAACGGTGACGGCGAATTCCTCGCCCGCCCGCGGACCGGAGCCGATCGCGCGCCGGTCGCGCGCCGTCGAGGCGATCGCCGCGACGGCCTGGACGGGTCCCAGGATCTGGACCAGTGCGGTCAGGTAGTACGGCCCGAGATCCAGGAGCGGGCCGCCGCCCGCCTGGAACAGGAACTCCGGGTTCGGGTGCCACGCGTCGGGGCCCCGGGATTGGAGGAGGGCGAGCGCGGTCAGCGGCTGGCCGATCGTCCCGTCCTCGATCAGGCGCCGCGCCGTCTGGAGCCCGGCGCCGAGGAAGGTGTCCGGCGCGCAGCCGACCCGCAGGCCGGCCGCCGCGGCTCGGTCGAGGACGGCCTGGCCGCTGGCCCGATCGAGGGCCAACGGCTTCTCGTTCCAGACGTGCTTGCCGGCGGCGAGGGCACGCTCGGCGACCTCGACGTGGGCCGCCGGGATCGTCAGATTGACGACGATCTCGACCTCGGGATGATCGAGGACCGCATTGACGTCGCCGGAAGCCGCGACCCCGTGCTCGGCGGCTTTGGCGCGGGCCGCGTCCGGTCGGACGTCGCCGATCGCGAGGACGCGCGTGTCCGGAAACGCGCTGAGGTTCTCGAGATAGGTCTCGCTGATCACGCCGGCCCCGATGATCCCGATCCCGACCGGCCCGGTCCGGCTCACGCCGGGCCGCCGTCGAGCCCGAGCAGGAACGCGCGACTGGCACGGATTGCCTCGAACATGTCGCCGGCGGTGTCGTCGAGCTCGACGATGCGCAACGCGCTCGGTGCGGCGGCGACGATCTCTCGGATCGGCAGCGTCCCGGACCCGACCGCGACCTGACGGCTCGTATCGAGCGTTCCGTCGCCGTCCTTGACATGGAGCGCGACGACCCGGCTCCCGAGTCGCTGGAGGAGCGCGGGCACGTCCGCTCCGCCAACGAACGCCCAGTACGTGTCGACCTCCAGAACAACCTCGGGGTCGAGCTTGTCGGCGAAGACCTCGAGAGCATGCCGCCCGTCGATCATCGTTTCGAGTTCGAAGTGGTGGTTGTGGTAACCGACGCGGAGGCCGCGGGCGGCGGCCCGCCGGGCGACGGCGTTGAGCTCGGCCGCGAGGGCGCCGATCTCCTCGCCGGTCTGCCAGCGATCGGGGCTGACCCACGGCTGGACCAGGATGGTGGTGCCGATGTCGTCGGCGGCGTCGAGGACCTCGTCGAGGTTCGTCGCCAGGAGCTCGCAGTGCGCCGTCGGCGCTGCCAGGCCGTGGGCCGGCAGCCGGTCGCGGAGGCCGTTCTGGAAGGTCAGGAGATCGAACGGTTCGACTCGTCGGAACCCGATCGCCGCGAGACGGCCCAGAGTTTCGTCGAGGTCGGCGGCGAGGGCCTCGCGGACGGCGTACAGCTGGACGGAGAGCTCGCGGCTCGTGCCCGGCGGCCCGGTCGACGCCCCCGGCGCCGTTGCGAGATCGCGAGCGAGGCGAAGGAGTTCCTGGCGGTCGTTCATCTCCGGATTCTCCACGACCCGGTCGAAGAGTGTCGCCAGCACGCGCCCGACATCCGGCCCGGCAGGCATGCCGAGCTCGGCCAGCAGGTCGGCGCCATCGATCGCCAGCGCGGACCGATCCAAAATCGGGCCGCTCGCCAGCTCCCGCCGGATCCGTTCGCGCAGCTCGTCGAGATCGTCGGCATGGCGGGCGACGTTGCTGCCGGCGTTGTCCGCCTCGCGCAGGGCGAACAGGTCGTCGATGGCGGCCGGGCCGATCTTGGCGAGAAACCGCCGGACCGCCGGATCGCCCCACGCCGGCTCGTAACGGAACATGTGGTTGCGGACGAGATGAACGACCGCCGCCCGCGTCGACGCAGCCACGTGAAGCCGATCGAGCAGCGCCCCGGCGAGTTCGGCGCCGACGGTCTCATGCCCGAGGAAGTGACCGCCGGCAGCGGTCGCCGGCTTGCCGATGTCGTGGACGAGCGCCGCCAACCGGAGGGCCGGTCGGTTCGTCGCCGCATCCACCGTCCGGAGGGTGTGATCCCAGAGGTCCTCGGCCGGAAACTTGTTCTGGGCGATGCCGCGCTGGGCGGCCAGATCGGCGGACACCGCGCCGAGGACACCGGTTTCCTCGAGCAGCCGGAGCCCGATCGACGGGCGATCCGCGCCGAGGATCTTCTCCAGCTCGGCCGCGATCCGCTCCCCGGAGAGGTGGCCGACCAGCGGCGCCGTCTCGCGGATCGCGGCCAGGGTCGCGGGCTCGATCGTCCAACCGAGGGTCGCCGCGAACCGGATCGCCCGCACGATTCGGAGGGCGTCCTCCTCGAACCGCTGGCGCGGCTCCCCGACCGCCCGGATGAGGCCGGCCCGAATGTCGGCCAGGCCGTCGTATGGGTCGAGCAGCCGAGGCTCGAGCGGCGCTCTGCCAGCGCCGTCGCTCGCCTCGGCGCCCGCCTCGGCGCCGAAGGCGATGGCGTTCATCGTGAAGTCGCGCCTGGCCAGGTCGGCCGCGATCGACGTCCCGAACTCGACCCGGTGGGGTCGTCGGAAGTCGGCGTACTCATGGTCGGTCCGGAAGGTGGTGATCTGGTAGTCGATGTCGCCGCGGCGGACCGCGACCGTCCCGAATCGGTTTTCGTATGCCGCGTCCTCGAAGAGGGAGGCCGTCTCCCCGGGCAGCGCCGACGTCGCCAGGTCCCAGTCCTGCGAGGATCGCCCGGCGGCAACGTCCCGCAGCGCCCCACCGACGATGTACGCCGCATGTCCCTCTCGCCAGAGCGCCCCGAGCAGCTCGTGGACTGGCGCAGGGACCGCGGCGGCCAGATGACCATCGATCGTCATGTCCCTATCGTCGCCGATGGTTGCCACCGGGCGCGCGAGTCGCCCCAGCCGGACTGATCGATGTCGTTGATCAGCCCGGCGCCGGTCGAGCGTGGCACCCCAGCCCAACCTGCCGGCCGCGGTCGATCCCGTCGTGGTGCGCTGCGTGCTTGAACGCGGACTGATCAACCACGCTGATCGGCGGCGATCGTGGCGTCCGTCCCGCTCGCCACGGGATCGCTCAGTTCCGGCCCAGGAACAGGTACGTCCGCCAGGCCTCGTTGTTCTCGTCGGCGAGATACGGCGTGAACATCGAGTACATGTCGCTGCGCGGCTCGAACGGCGGCCGGGTCAGCCGAAAGCGCACTTCCTCCACCGTCTTGCCGCCCTTGCGATGGTTGCACTGCTTGCAGGCTGTGACGAGGTTCTCCCAGGTGTGGCCGCCGCCGCGATGGCGGGGAACGATGTGATCGAGGGTCAGGTCGTGACCGGTCCGGCCGCAGTACTGGCAGGTGTGGCGGTCGCGGCTGAAGATCTCGCGCCGGCTCAGCTTGACCCGCGGTCGCGGCCGGCGGACCTGGTACTGGAGCCGGATCACGGACGGCGCGTGGAAGTCCTGGCGCGGCGTCCGGATGACCTGGTGGTCGTACTCGATGATCTCGGCTTTCGCGCCGAAGACGAGTCGGAACGCCCGCGGCAGATTGCAGACGTTCAACGGCTCGTAGTTCTGATTCAGCACGAGCACGACTCCGTTCATCGTGGGCGCACGATACCAAGAACGGGCCGCACTGCCGCACTGAACATCGGCCCGATCCGGCAGGCGCTCAGCCGCGGCCGGTCGCGGCGCCGGTCGCGCGGTCCCAGCCGCCGGCCTGGCCGACCTTCGACGCGAGCGGCTTGCCGAGGGACTCGGCGATGAACCGGGCCGCGACCAGGACGCCGTCAAGCGCGACGCCGTGCTCGATTTCGATGGCGTCGAGGAGGTACACCAGGTCTTCGGTGGCGAGGTTGCCCGCCGCGCCGGGGGCGTACGGGCAGCCGCCGGTGCCGCCGGTGGAGGCATCGAACGTCCGGATCCCAGCGGACAGCGCGGCGGCAACGTTGGCCAGCGCCGTGCCGCGCGTGTCGTGGAAGTGGTACGCGATCTGCGACTCGGCGATCCCGGCGCCGACGGCCCGCGCGGTCAGCTCGCGAACCTGGGGTGGCACGCCGACTCCGATCGTGTCGCCGAAGCAGACCTCGTCGACGCCGAGCTCGAGCAGCCGAAGGGCAGCAGCGACGGCGGCGGCCGGCTCGACGGCGCCTGAGTACGGGCAGCCGAACGCGGTCGAGACGTAGCCGCGCCTCCACCAGCCGAGCTCGCCCGCGCGGGCGAGCACTGGCGCGAAGGAATCGAGCGACTCCGAGATCGTCATCCGGATGTTGCGGGTGGTGAACGCGTCGCTGGCCGCGGTGAAGACCGCGATCGCGTCGGCCGCGGCGGCTTCAGCCCGGGCCATCCCGCGCATGTTCGGGACGAGGACCGGATAACGGATGCCGGCGCGACGCGGAAGGGCCGCCATCAGCTGGTCGGCGTCGGCCAGCTGGGGGATCGCCGACGGCGCGACGAACGACGTCGCCTCGATCTCGCGCAGCCCGGCGTCCGCGAGCAGCTCGAGATAACGGAGCTTGGTCGCGAGCGGGATCGGGCGGGCCTCGTTCTGGAGCCCGTCGCGTGGCCCGACCTCGTAGATCCTGACTCGATCTGCGGTCACGGCCGAGACGGTCTGGTCAGCCGAGCGGTGGATCGGCGGCTCGATCGATGGCCGCGATCCGGATCTCGATCCGGGCGAGCTCGTCGACGGCGGCGCGAAATGCGTCGCCGCCGAGCGGCGCGCCATTGCGCCGGGCGCGAGCGGCGGCATGGAGCGTCATCAATTCGTCCCGGGTTCCCGGCAGGCTCGTGTCGACCGTGGCCGGCATGCCGTGGGCCTTCGCTGCGTGGTGCTCGCCGTCACCCGTGCCACCACCCGTGCCGCCGATCGACAGGGCCTGCCCGGCCGTCCCTTGGGCGCCTGCGGTCCCGCGCTCGCCCGGCTCGCTGACCGCCGTCGGGAAATCGCGGTCCTCGTTTGTTTTCTGCTCGGCCATCGGTCCTCCTCTGCCGACAGGGTAGCGCGTCGGTTCTCGCCCGTCGGGCACTGCGCTCGACGTGGCGCCAGCGACTACGGCTCGACCGCCGCAAGCCGCTGGCCGCGGACCACCTGCTCGCCCACCCGGACCTGGAGATCTGCCAGTCGGCCGCCAACGGGCGCGACCACGCCGTGCTCCATCTTCATCGCCTCGAGCGTCACGATCGGATCGCCCGCCTCGACCCGATCGCCGACAGCGGCATGGATCGCGATGACCGCGCCGGGCATCGGCGCGACCAGGTCGGTGGGACCGCCGCCGACGAGATGCGCCGCCGCAGCACGCGCCGCGCGGTCGACGTCCGGCGGCGGCGCGATCCGGAACGCGACCGATCGGCCATCGACGTCGAGATGGACGGCGACCCCGTCGCGAACCACGGCGATCGGCGGATCCTGCTGCGCTTCGGGAGCGGCGACCCATCGTTCCGTGCCGTCGTCGGCAGCGATTCGGGCTCGGACGGGTCCGTTCAGCCGCCAGCCGCCGGCGTCGAGGAGCCGCGCGGCCTCTGCCCATGCCGCCTCCGGGATCGCCGCGGGAGCGGTCCCGTCAGGCGTCCAGATCGCGTCGAGCGTGTCGATCCGGGCCTCCCCGCGGCCGACCTCCGGCCGACGGACGAGCCAGCGCAGGAACCGCAGATTCGTCGTCAGCCCGAGCACGACCGTCTCATCGAGCGCCGCCGTCAGCCGGGCGAGCGCCTCGCGCCGGGTCGGGCCATGGGCGATGACCTTTGCGAGCATCGGATCGAACCGGCCGCTGACCGCGTCGCCCTCCACGATCCCGGCATCGACCCGCACTCCATCCCCTGTGGGCCAGCGCAGCACGAGGATCGGGCCGGTCGCCGGCAGGAATCCTGCGTCGGCGTCCTCGGCGTAGAGGCGGACCTCGATCGCGTGGCCGCTCGGCCGGACGTCGTGCTGCTCGAACCCAAGCGACTCGCCGGCCGCGATCCGGATCTGGTCGGCGACAAGGTCCCGCCCGGTCACCAGCTCTGTGACGGGGTGCTCGACCTGGAGCCGGGTGTTCATCTCGAGGAAGAAGGCGTGGCCCGCGTCGTCGAGCAGGAACTCGCACGTGCCGGCGCTCACGTAGCCCACCTCGCTCGCGAGCGCCAGCGCGGCGTCGGTGAGACGCTTCCGCATCGGAGCCCGGACCGCCGCGGACGGCGTCTCCTCGAGGACCTTCTGGTGGCGCCGCTGGAGCGAGCAATCGCGCTCGCCGAGATGGACGCCGTTGCCGTGGGCGTCGAACAGGAGCTGGACCTCGACGTGGCGCGGTCCCTCGAGGAACCGCTCGAGGACCAGCCGATCGTCGCCGAAGGCCGCCGTCGCCTCGCGTCGGGCGGCGGCGAGCTGGGCCGTCAGGTCGCCCGGCGCGCGGACAGTCCGCATTCCCTTGCCGCCGCCGCCGGCCGCCGGCTTGACGAGGATCGGGTAGCCGATCCCTTTCGCGGCGCGGGTCAGGGCAGCATCGGTCTGGTCGGCGCCGTCATAGCCGTCGATCGTCGGGATGCCGAGGCGTCGTGCGATCTGGCGGGCGGCTGCCTTGTCGCCCATCGCCCGGATCGCTGCCGGCGGTGGCCCGATCCAGCGGATGCCGGCCGCAATCACGGCCTCGGCAAAGGCGGCGTTCTCGGCGAGGAAGCCAAAGCCGGGGTGAACGGCGTCGGCGCCGGCAGCCAGGGCGGCCGCGACGACGGCATCGATGTCGAGCAGATCGAGCGCGGCGGAGCCGTCGGTGGCGGGCACGATTGCAACGATGCCGAGCCGCTCGCAGGTTCGCGCGATCCGGGTGGCGATCTCGCCGCGGTTGCCGATGAACAGGCGCCCGATCGCCCGAGGCGAAGGCCCAGATCCGGCCGCCGATCCGCCACCGAACGCGTCAAGAACGCCAGACGCGACACGCCATCGGCCGCCAACGCGCCGCGCGGGTAGCCGCCCAGTCGAGATCCAACGTTGGACGGACCGCGTCGTTGCCCCGATCCGGCGGGCCGCCTCGCTTGGGCTCAATTCTTCGGTCATCGTGACGCGATTGTCGCACGATCTCGACTCTACCTCGACGAGCGTCGGGGCCAGCGGCCCC